>DATAQW010000233.1:0-33683 GCA_036264445.1 Pseudacidobacterium sp. | reverse complement strand
CAAAGACCCGCCCTCTTCAATGTTGCGGGCCGCACCGAAGAAACGCTTGGGACGCTGCAGGGCGTTCGAATCGACACCGCCTGAGAGCACTTTGCCCGACGGCGGAACGATGGTGTTGTAAGCACGCGCCAGACGTGTGATCGAGTCGAGCAGGATAACGACATCGCGCTTGTGCTCGACCAGGCGCTTCGCCTTTTCGATCACCATTTCCGCGACCTGCACGTGGCGTGCTGCCGGCTCATCGAAGGTCGAGCTGATGACTTCGCCCTTGACCGAGCGCTGCATGTCGGTGACTTCTTCGGGGCGCTCGTCGATGAGGAGAACGATCAGGACGACTTCAGGATGATTCGAAGTGATGGAGTTAGCGATGGACTGCAGCAGCATCGTTTTGCCGGTGCGCGGCGGAGCGACGATGAGTCCGCGCTGGCCTTTGCCGATGGGCGTGAGCAGGTCCATAACGCGTCCGCTGATGTTGTCGCGGACGGTCTCCATCTTGATGCGCTCCTGCGGGTAGAGGGGCGTCAGATTGTCAAAAAGGATCTTGTTGCGCGTCTCTTCTGGCGACTCAAAGTTAATCGCTTCGATTTTGACCAGCGCGAAGTACTTCTCGCCTTCATGTGGCGGCCGGACATTGCCGCTGATCGTATCGCCGGTCTTAAGGTCGAATTTGCGGATCTGCGAAGGAGAAACGTAGATATCGTCGGGGCCAGGCAGATAGTTGTAATCGGGGGAACGGAGGAAGCCGTAGCCGTCAGGCAGGATTTCAAGCACGCCCTCAGCAAAGATGTGTCCTTCTTTTTCGCTCTGGGCCTGGAGAATTTTGAAGATAAGGTCCTGCTTGCGGAGGCCGCTGGCGCCGGGGATTTCAAGTGTGCGCGCGATGCGGCTCAGTTCCGTGATGTTTTTTTCTTTCAGTTCGGAGATGGTCATTGTCACCTGCGGTGGGTAGGTTGTATTGGAAGGTGTTTCTTACTGGAAGGAGACTCGTTGGTGTTGCAGATGTTATTAAAACACAAGAGCCAGCAGGGGCGCGGCTTATGCCGCGCGACGCTGCTGAACGGTTGCCTTTTCATCTGCTGTGACACTGCGCTTTGCTGCCGGGCTCGAGTGGCGGAAGCGGGCCATAACCTCGTTCATAGTGTCCTGCACGCGGGTGTTCGGCTTGTGCAGCTTGCGCGTTGCCTTGGATGCCAGCTGGCAGAGCTGGTAGCGGTTGTTCACATGGGTCAGAGCCCCAAAAACCAAATCAGAACGCATTGTATTTCTCCTTCAATATGAAACAGTTAGACGGTTCGGGTTATAAAAATGTCAACAGAGAACCACTAGGGTCTCGAAACTCGCGATCGCGGCTGGGTGTCAGTTCCGTTGTCCCGAAATTCGTTACACATTAGACGCACCAGCATGCGTCTACGATCAAAAATTTTTATTCCATCTCTCAAATTTTCAGCAGACTACGCGCAGCAAGGCATTCAAGTCTATTGAGCGAATTTGAAATTTTACAGTTATGCTCCCAGCGTCAGAAATCAATTATGGCCCACGGCCAAACCAAACATCTGTTGGATCTGGGAAAGTCCACTAAGCGAAGAAATAAGGCGAACGAACGCGCCTTCCCTGCACCCTCTTATACGAACGGCACTCTTGAAGTTAAACCCATAAGAATGTCAGGTCAATACTTTTTTTATAGATCGTTGCCGAATTTTCTCCAGAAAATGGGAATTTTTCTTCCTCTGTGCCGTACGCAAGTTTATTCATCGACCAAAACCGCCATTTCAGCTGAAACTCAAGGGTTTCCCCAAGTGGAATCGAAACCACTTTTTTAGCAAAACTGCGAAATGAATTCTTGACAATCTTTAAAATTGTACTATTGTACTAATACAAAATGATTATTCGCGTTCAGCCTGCATTGGGAACACCGATTTACTTGCAAATTGAGTCGCAGGTGAAGCATGCCATCGCTGCCGGTGCCCTGAAACAGGACGATGTGCTTCCTCCGGTGCGCAAGCTGGCGGCCGAGCTGCGAATCAATCCAAATACGGTGGCCCGCGCCTATCAGAACCTGGAGCGCGACGGCATCCTGCGCAGCGTTCCTGGAGGGGGGTGCTACGTCAATGGACAAGGATCCGGCTTGCTGCGCTCAGAAAAGCTGCGCCGCCTGAAACCGCTGGCCACACAACTGGCAGTTGAGGCCAAACACCTCGTGCTGTCCAAGGAAGATCTGATGCAGTTGCTCGAAAGTTCGTATGAGGAATTGGGAGAGGGGCAATGAGCGATCTCGTTGTGCAAACGCAGTCCCTGAAGAAGCACTTCGGCCAAACGCCTGCAGTTGATGGACTGGACATACATGTTCCTCGCGGAGCGATTTACGGATTTCTGGGCCGCAACGGTGCAGGCAAGACGACTACCATCCGTCTGCTCGCTGGACTTGCTCACCCTACCGGCGGCGAGATGCGCGTGCTCGGGCTTGATCCGCAGACGGAGCGTACTGCGGTTCTCGAACGCACAGGGTTTGTGATCGACAGGATGCTTATCCCGTGGATGACAGGCAGCGATCTGGTGCGGTTCAATCGCGGTTTTTACCCGCGGTGGTCGGATGCGGTTGCAAACAAATACGCCGATGTGCTCGAAATTCCGATGAAGCAGAAGTTTCGCAAGCTCTCGACGGGAAACCAGACCAAGTTGTGCCTGCTGCTGGCGCTGGCGCAGGGGGCGGAGATGTTGATGCTCGATGAGCCAACTGCTGGGCTCGATCCGGTGGTAATGGATCAATTGCTGCGCGTTCTGGTCGATGACTTCGCCAGCGAAGGGCGCACGTTGTTCCTCTCATCGCATCATTTGTCAGAAGTAGAGCGCGTGGCTGACTGGGTCGGCATCATCGATCAAGGCAAGCTGCTGCTGGAAGCGCGGCTCGATGATGTACGCGCCAACTTCCGGAGGGTGCGGGTAGTTGGCGAGAATTTTCCTGTTAATGCGCACGGCGAGATCTTCAAAACGAAAAAGGGCGAAGGCACCACGGAATATATTTTGCGCGCAAATGCCGAGGCATTTACGGCGCGTCTGCACCAGCGGGGTGCGACGGTGCTTGATGTCTCGCCTATGAATCTTTCAGAGATTTTTCTTGAAGTGGTAGGAAAGGGGGAACCGCATGTACCTGTGGAAGTATTGGCGTGAAAGCCGGATTGTGTTTTTGGCCTGCGTGGTGGGGATTGCGTATCTCTATATCCGTGTCCTTGGAATACAAGTAAATAATCCGGGGAATATGAAACTCATAGCGAAGGGTTTTCAGATGCTGGTCTACGTTCAAATGATTCCACTGTGTTTCGTCGGATGGCTTTTCGGTAGCATTGGCGCAGGCCGGGATCTAGGCGAGAAAAGCGGCTCTTTCTTATTCACGAGACCCAGATCCCGTGCCTTCTTTGTCTGGAGCGATTGGGCTTTCGGAATTGTGCAGTTATTTATTCTTGTCGCGCTAATCAATGGGGTTGAATGGCTCCAAGTCCACCGTGATTTTCAGGAAGTTGGAATGCATGACCGCGTCCTGTTCAGCGGTGGAACAAGCTATTCGTTAATCACTGTCATCGGCCTCACAGGCTTTATCATTTTTCTGGTGGTTGCGCTAGTGTTTAGCCTGACTTATTTTTTTACAATCGTTGTAAAGAACATTCGCGGGGTTATTCTAGGCGCAGGTGTTCTGGTTGGTTATGTATTTCTGGCGGCTCGGATAAAGCACTATTGGCCCAATGTGGAGCTGCCGAGCCTCATGCAGCGGCCGTTTGCTATTTTCAACGAAGGAATTACCGGCTTTACGGATCATTTGGGAATGCTGCTTTTGCTTCGCACGGCGATTATTCTGCTATTTCCACTTGCTGCTCAGATTGTGCTGCAGAAGGTCGATATTTGATGGCTGGGAGAAGCCTTCGATCTCCTTCGCCAGAAGCGCGGCTCGAATGTCGGACATGGCGATCATCAAAGTCATAGGGCCTGGTCAAAGCAAACCATCCGCTTGCGCGCTTGCGCGGCATCTGAAAAACTTGTTTCGGTTCCATCTTAATTTTTATGGTTCGGCATTATCTCGTCAAAGGGCGTGTGCAGGGAGTGGGGTTTCGCTGGTATGTGCATCGCGAGGCTGCTGCAATTGGGCTGCGCGGCTGGGTGCGAAACACCGAAGACGGCCATGTAGAGGTTGTCGCCGCGGGCGATCCGGGGGACCTGGCCGCCTTGCGAGAGGCTCTCGATAAAGGATCGCGGGGCAGCCGCGTCGATCAGGTCATCGAGCACGAACTCACCGAGCAGGAAGCCGAGGACCTGGGACCATTTCAGATTGAAGGAGCCTGGTAAATCCAGCATGAAACATTCTCTTGATTGCGAGCCGCTGAAGGCTCTTGTGCGCACTGTGCCTGACTTCCCCAAGCCGGGGATACTTTTTTACGACATCACTACCTTGCTGAAAGACAAGATCGGCTTTGCGCAGATGATTGATGCGCTGGCGGCGCACTATATCGGCAAAGAAATTGATCTTGTGCTGGGCATCGAAGCGCGTGGATTCATCTTTGGTCCGGCACTGGCGTATCGCCTGAATGCAGGATTCGTGCCGGTGCGCAAACCGCGCAAGTTGCCTGCTCCGGTCGCGCGCGTTACCTACGATCTTGAATATGGCACTGATTCGCTCGAGATTCACCTTGATGCGATTGAGCCGGGGCAGAACGTGGTGATCGTCGATGACCTGCTTGCTACCGGAGGCACGATGGAAGCGACAGTAAAGCTGGTGCAACAGCTTGGCGGGCATATCGCCGGGCTCGGGTTTGCAGTTGAGCTTGATTTTCTGAAAGGTCGTGAGAAGTTCAAAGATTATGATGTATACAGTCTTCTACACTACAGCGAATGAAAGAAAATATGCGCTTCATTTACTTTGGAATTCTTCTGCCTGTTCTAATTAACTCTGCAATCTTCTTGGGGCAAACGCCAACGCCTCCAATAAGCACCGAAATAGCTCTAGCCAACGCCCGATCGGATATCCGCGACAAAGGAGCTCAGCCCTTCCACCTAGTTGCGATGTTCGATGCAGATGGCAATGTGGAATTCACAGGGCATGGAAGCTACGAAGAGTCTTGGATTGATGCTGATCACTGGCAAAGAAAAGTCGAGTTAGGTTCCTATCGTGCGATCGAGACCCAGAATGGCGATCAACATGGTTTCTCCGCAACGAGCGAATATGTGCCTAAGCGGGTAGCCAGTCTGGTACAAGTTCTGCAATTTCAGCAGATTCTAAATAGACGGGTAGTCAAAGACGACCAATGGAAGGCGACGGAGCCATCTACTGATTCTTTACAGTACGAGCGTAGTACGAATGGCGTGAGCTCAAAATATGTGTTCGAGACATTAACGAACAGGGTGCTCCAAACCGAAACGTCTGGGTCTGCGAGGAAGTATCAAGAATACCTGGAATTTTCAGGGCACGTTATTCCGGGCGAAGTGCGGGTTTTTACCGGTGCTGGACAAGAGGTGCTCACAGTACGAATTATGAAGCTGGAACCGCTTACCGCGGGAGCGTTCTTGCCTTCAAGCGACAGAGATGCGTCTCCGAATAAAGCTTCAACCTTACTTTTGCCCGAACCTGCTACCAACGGTGAAGTTCCTCCAAAAGTCAAGAAAGCAGTCGATCCGAAGTTTCCCCGGGCGGAACAGAGGCGGCCAGGGATGGAGAGCATGGCCATTGTGGACGCTGCAGTTGATCGGAACGGAGCAATCAGGGAGGCTGAGATTGTGAATGTCGCGTTGTCCGATTTCGCCCAGGCTGCTCTTGAAGCTGTAAAAAAATACAAAATGGAGCCAGCATCACTTCAGGGCAATCCAATAGAAACTGTTATCAAAGTCGAAGTTATCCTTCGCGTTCGGTATTAGCGAAAACTTTAAGGTGATGTTTTACAGCTGAGTGCGCTGATTCTCTTCCGTTACGCATAATTGTTCTTCTGGCTTCAGGTAGCCTTTACGGCGGAACCAGTCTTCCATTGCTGATTGCAGGCGGTCTAGGGGCACGCGGAAACCTGCTTCGAGTTGGCCATGTGCGACTGGTAGCGTATCGTCGAAAACCGCGTCATTGGTGAAGTTGCGCATGGCGAAGTTGTCGATCCATGCAATGGGGCACGGATGCCGGTTTCCGTTGGTGTCGATGCGGCTAATTTGTAACTTTCGCGCGAACATACTGCTTTATTTGTGTACTTGTGGGCCTGCGGCACGGACGTTTTCTGGCGCGTCGAATTTGGTGAAATTCTCTTCAAATTTTGCTGCGAGCAATTTGGCCTGTTTGTCGTAAGCCTGCTTGTCTGCCCATGCATTGCGTGGATTGAGCAATTCGCCTGGGACATCAGGGCATGACGTGGGAATGGAAAGCCCGAAGGCGTCTTCCGTGACGTATTCTGCTTTGGCGAGCCTTCCATCGAGGGCGGCGTGGACCATGGCGCGCGTGTGTTTCAGGCTCATGCGCTTGCCTGTGCCGAATGCACCGCCGGTCCAGCCTGTGTTTACGAGCCAGCATTGCGCATTGTGCTGATTCAAACGGCGGCCCAGCATTTCTGCGTAGACGCGCGGCGCGAGCGGCAGGAATGGCGATCCAAAGCAGGCTGAAAATTCGGGAACTGGTTCGCTCCCGAGTCCAGCTTCCGTTCCTGCGAGTTTGGCGGTGTATCCGGAGAGGAAGTGATACATCGCCTGCTCGGGTGTGAGCTTTGCGATGGGAGGCATCACGCCGAAGGCATCCGCAGCAAGAAAGAGCACGTTCCTGGGATGGCCGCCGACGCCGGGGATGACTGCGTTTTCTATGAACTCAATCGGGTAAGCTGCACGGGTGTTTTCCGTGTAGCGGATGTCGGAGTAATCGGGCATTCGTGTTACGGGATCGATGAGGACGTTTTCAAGCACCGAACCGAAGCGGATGGCGTGATAAATCTGCGGCTCTTTTTCTTCAGAGAGGTCGACGCACTTGGCGTAGCATCCGCCTTCGAAATTAAAGACGCCTGCGGGACCCCAGCCATGCTCGTCGTCGCCGATGAGGCGGCGCAGCGGATCGGCGGAGAGCGTGGTTTTGCCTGTTCCCGAAATGCCAAAGAAGAGCGCGGTTTCGCCATTTGCGCCAATGTTTGCGGAGCAGTGCATAGGGAAGACATCGCGCTGCGGCAGGAGAAAATTCATTACGCCGAAGATGGATTTCTTCATTTCGCCAGCATATTTTGTACCGCCAATGAGAATGATCTTGCGGGTAAAGTCGGCGAGTATGAAGGTGCTGGACTTCGTGCCGTCACGCTCAGGGACTGCCTCAAATTCAGGAGCGGCGATGACAGTGAATTGGGCGGCGTGTTTTTCCAATTCAGCAAACGTAGGGCGGACGAAGAGCTGTTTTACGAAGAGCGCATGCCATGCGTATTCAGCAATGATCGTGATTGGTAAGCGATACGCAGGATCTGCACCGGCGTAGAGGTCCATCACGTAGAGGTCGCGCTCGGCCATATGCTTTACAACGCGGTCTAGCAGAGCGTCAAATTTCGCAGAATCGAAACGCTGATTCACCTTGCCCCAGTCAACGCTGGTACGGGTTGTGTCGTCTTCCACGGTGAACTTGTCGCGCGGAGAACGTCCAGTACGGGCTCCCGTCAAAGCTACGAGCGCGCCGTTTGCGGCAAGGCTGGCTTCGCCGCGGGCGATAGATGCTTCGACGAGCTGCGGTGTGGAAAGATTGCGATGGACGTGCGGGCCTTCGATAAGAATGCGAAAATCGGTGGCCACAGTGGCAGCTCCCATTTGATTCACTCCTTGGGGCAAACCGTCTATTGTGCCACCTGCACCATCAGAATGGCAAAACAGCGCAGCGTATTTCTAGAGTCTTTGATGCACGACTCATGCATCGTTATGAAATAGTGTTGCAGAGGAGAGCCAATGGAAGATATTGCTCTGGTTGGAGCAGCGGGTAGTCTTGGCAAGTCCATTGCTGATGCGCTTCGTGCAAAAGGAAAGCCGTATCGCGTGATTGGGCGCTCGGAGACCTCGTTGCGTTCGTCATTCGGCGATGATCCGCAGGCTGCAATTGCAGTCTGGAATCCCGATGATCCGGATTCAGTGCGCCGATCGCTGGCTGGGATTGATACGGCGATTTACCTCGTCGGTGTGAATTACTGGCAGTTTGAACTGCATCCACAGTTGATGAAAAAGACGCTGGATGGCGCAATTGCCGCTGGCACGAAGAAGCTATTGTTGATTGGAACAGCGTATCCGTATGGCATTCCGCAAACGGAGCGCGTGAGTGAAGACCATCCGCGCAATCCGCATACTTTTAAAGGCCGCATGCGTAAGGAGCAGGAGGACCTGGTTTTGCAAGCGCATACATCCGGTAAGTTGCAGACGGCGATTCTGCGATTGCCCGATTTCTATGGTCCGGGCGTGGACAAGAGTTTTTTGTGGAGCGCGTTTCAGGCAGCGAAGACAGGCAAACGGGCCGAGCTGGTTGGTCCTATTGATACACCTCATGAGTTTGTCTTTTTACCGGATGCAGGCTTGACGGTTGAGCGCTTGATAACAGAGCCGCGAGCGTGGGGCTGCGCATGGAATCTGGGTGGGGCGGGCGTGACTTCAACGCATGAGATGGTAAATGAAATTTTTGCGCAGGCGGAGAGGAAGCCGAAATTCGTGGTTGCAGGAAAAACGATGTTGCGGACTTTCGGCTTGTTCAATCCGCTCATGCGCGAACTGGTGGAGATGCATTACTTACAGACATCGCCAGTGATTCTGGATGACGTGCGGCTGAAAAACCTGCTGGGAGAATTGACAAAAACTCCTTACAAGGAAGGCATCCGGCGGACGCTGGCGACAATCTAAGTATTGCAATTGGCGGGAGTGCGATAATATGCCAAGCAACAGTCGAACCGCTGCTCAGATTTTCTGCCGGTCTCCTCTCTGTGTATCGGGACAGATCAAGGAACTCTCTCCAGTCGGGAAAACAGGAAAGGCAAGGACTATCAATGGCTGGAGATCTGCAACTTACGTGCAGTGACTGCGGACAGGAATTCACCTTTACAGCGGATGATCAGGCGTTCTTTCAGGAGCGCGGATATTCCACTCCAAAACGGTGCAAACCCTGCCGCCAGGCGAAGAAGAATGAACAGCATGGCGGAGGCGGCGGGTATCGCCAGTCGTTTTCGCAGGGGACGTCGGTGATCTGCGCCGGATGTGGCCAGCAGACCACAGTTCCATTTGAACCGCGTGGAGACCGTCCGGTTTTCTGCAAGAGCTGCTATCAGGCGCAGGCGGGAAATCGCGGATCGCGGGGGCCACGTGGCGGGGGACGCAGCCGGTATTAAGTAAGATATGATCCACAACCCACATCTCTAAGAGATGTGGGTTGAAGTGTTGCGTTTTTAGGGAACAGGCTGGGCATCGCTGGTTGCCGGCAGTGTCGGCAGTTTGCTGGTATGGCCTGCTTCGTGCAGCACTACGTCGAGATGCTCGAGCACCTCATCGACGCTCATGGTATACATTTCACGCCCGTTGTCGTAACCGGATTCGATGGCCTGCTTTAGATAATGGCCTGCAGTCTGCCCGGCGAGCTGGTCGGTGATGACGTGCCCGGTGCGCTGTTTCTGCTCGACCCATGCCTGACAGGGCATGGCGATCCACACCGGCCTTCCATTCACATCAAAACGAATATCGACAGCATCAGCGTGGCGTGTGGCGATGGCTACGATGTTCGCCTTCCAGAGGCAGTGCAGGTCATCGCCGGTCCAGTGGTCGGTAGCATGAAAATCTTCGTACATAGCTAGTTCCAGCGTATACGGCCAGGGCCACGGCATCAAGCGGATTAGAAAAACTGCAATTTCGTGCAACCTGGAAACAAATTTTTCGCCGCTTCCTGCGTCCAAATATGTGTCATACGCATAACGCAAATTCTTTATTGAGCAAAGGAGTTCGGATAAAGTGACACATTCTCCCCAAACTTTGCGACGGCTGGAAGAGAAGTTGCGGCAGCAGCAGAAATCGCTGGAACGGTCCATGTTGACCGCTGTGGAGCAGGGCCGCCAGACCATAGCGGATGATACGCAGGACGTCGCAGACCAGGCCGTTAGTTCTTATCAGAAGGAATTTCTTTTCAGTCAGGGAACAAATGGGCACAGCCAACTGTCGCTGGTGCGTCTTGCTCTAAAGCGACTGCGCGAAGGTGACTTCGGCGAATGTCTGCACTGCGACAATGTGATTGGCGAAAAGCGCCTGGAAGCATTGCCCTGGACGCCGTACTGCATTAGTTGCCAGGAGAAGATCGAGAACGGTGAGCTTGAAGATCCTGTGCGCGCAGCATAGCGCCTGGGCTTTCTTTTCTACGCCTCAGATGTAAACCTTCATTCTGACGACCTCAAGGCTGAAAAATCTCAGCGGCGACGCATGATTAACCGGGGCCGCTGAGATTCTTCTCCTCTATTTATTGCACCCAGGGTCAGAATATCGTTCTACTTCTAGCCAGAAAACACGCTCATAAAAAACTGATTCAGACTGCTTCTTGATAACCCTGCTTTAACAACCTCCTGCTAACGTCTTGCGTTGGCGGCCCGCAACTGCTTCTGAAGCACTTCTACGACGGTGTCCGCCTGAATCAGGAGAGCACATCCATGACAGTAAAATTTTCCAAGCGCGTGCTGCGCAGAAGCGCAGCGCTGTATACAGCAGGTTTTCTGGCCTGCGGTCTTGCATTGCATGCGCAGGACTCTCATCGCGATCATGACCGTGACCGGTTATTCTGGCCGGGAAATCTGGTTGTCAGCCGGACCGTTTATGACAACAATCCCAACAACGTAAAAGCTGGCACGATTCTACCTCCCAATTGCGCCAGCACGACCGGCGGCTGCTCGGCTTCAACTGGAGCACCTTATAACGGCTCTTATCCGCTGGTCTGGAACGATGCTATTTACGACGGCAGCTTCGGCGTCACCTCAAAAATCTATCTTGACCAGATCACTCCTTACGGATGGCTGATCAACTCGCTCGAAGTGCCCAACAATTCTCAGCGCGGCATCACCAGCAGCAGCAATCAGCTTGTGACCAGTTTCAGCTCCAAGTCAGAAATCGGTCTGCACCTTTCTACTGATGGCCGCTACCTCACGTTTATGGGATATGTGTCGCCGATTGATGCGATCGATGTTTCGAACTCCAACACTCCGGGCGCCGTTGACTCCACCAACCCTGCGGGTGAAAATACCTATCGCGCCGTAGCACGTTTGGATGCCTTCGGACATTTCCGCTTTACCGAAACGAATGCTTACAGCGGCAACAACGGGCGCGCCGCTATTCTCAACAACACCGATGGCCTGGATATTTTTTACACTTCCGGCAATGCGGGAAATGGCAGCAATCCGCAGCCTGACAATATCGTTCTCGGTGCAGGGGCGCAGATCATCAATCCTTCAAAAGAGCCTGAAGCCGAGCAGGACCCGGGCATGCCCACACCACTTGCCAGCTTTTCTGTGACCCAGCTCGGAGCGAAGGCGGACAAGATCGGCAAGGATGATAATTTCCGTGGCTTGACCATCTTCAATAACGTTCTTTATTACACCAAGGGAAGCGGTAGCAATGGCGTCAACACGGTCTATTTTGTCGATACGACAGGAACGGCCTGTTCCAAGGGTGTAGGACTGCCTGCGAGCAATGCGGCCCTGCCAACAGCTCCGCTGACCTATGATCCTTCCACGCTGCAGCAAACTGGCCTGCCGAGCAACATGTGCATTTTGACGGGCTTCCCATCTACGCCAAACAAGTCTGCGACAGTCACTGCTTTTCCTTTCGGCATCTGGTTTGCAGACGCTAACACGCTTTATGTTGCCGACGAGGGCGATGGCTACGCTGGCGGGACTGATCTCTATACACATGCGGCAGCGCAAACAACCGCCGGTCTGCAGAAGTGGGTCTTTAACGGCAACACCTGGACGCTGGCTTACACGCTGCAGAATGGACTGAATCTGGGCAAGCCATATCAGATCCCCGGCTATCCCACGGGCAATAATCCCGGCACGAATCTACCCTGGGCTCCTACAACAGACGGCCTGCGGAACATCACCGGGCATTTGAATCATGACGGCACGGTGACCATCTGGGCCATCACCTCTACGACCAGCGGAAACGGCGATACCGGCGCTGATCCAAACAGGCTGGTCGTGATTACTGACAGGCTCAGCAACACCAGCACAACGGCGGCGGTAAACGAGAAATTCGTCACGTTGCGTCAGGCTGGTTTTGGAGAAGCGCTGCGTGGCGTTTCCTTCACCCCGGGAACGGATGTCGCAAGACGTAACTGGTAAGCCAAGCTACAGCAGAGCGGCGCCCTACACGGGGCCGTCGCTCTGTTCTTTTAGAAAGCGCTGGAGCGGCGTTCCATCAGCAGGACATCACGCCAGCGGTCATTCATTTTGCCAAGCTTCTCACGAGTGCCGACAATGCGGAAGCCGCAGCGTTTATGAATCTCGATGCTAGGTAGATTTTCAGGGAAGATTCCTGCCTGCAGCGTCCAGATACCGTGTTTTTCTGACTCTTCGACCAGAGACGCAAGCAATTTCTGCCCGATCTTACGCCCACGCATACGTTCGGTGACGTAAACGCTCACCTCAGCTACACCTCTATACACACATCGTCCTGAAACTGGGCTTAGAGTTGCCCATCCCGCGATTTCGCTGTTCGTATCATCGCGGGCCACAAGGCGGCACTCGCGGAAATGTTCGGCATCCCACTTTTCCCATTCAGGAGCGGAACTCTCAAAGGTTGCATTGCCCGTGGCGATGCCTTCAAGATAAATAGCGCGAACCTCAGGCCAATTTTCTTGCATCATATTGCTGATTCGCATGGCTTAAATTTTATGGCCTTACGCGAGAGACCGGATTGTTACCGAGTTCGTTATTGTTCAGACCAGACTGCGCGTGCAAAATGAATGCGGAATGCTTTCATTGAATACCAATGAGGGAAATTTTTCGGGTCACAACAGCTGCTTTTATTTTGGGTCTCACTTCATGGAGCGCAAGCGCCCAGAGCGCGCCGCCCGCCTCCGGTAAAGTGTGGCATGATCCCTCTGAAGAAAATCTGAGCAAGCAACTTTCTGCTTTACCTGATACGAAGTATCCATTTGACTCCAGCAAGATTTATACATTGCCAGAATTGATTGATCTGGCAGAGCAGCATAATCCGGAGACGCGCCTTGCATGGCAGCAGGCAAAGGTCCGCGCTGCCTCTCTGGGAATTGCGCGCAGCGCGCTCTATCCAACGGTTGCGGCCATTGCTCTGGCAAATACAACGCGGACACGGGTTCTCTTCAATTCGGATTTCTTTCGTCAGACCTACGGAACGTTTTCGCCAGAAATTCATCTCGAATATCTCATTCTGGACTTTGGCGGCAGGAGCGGCGCCATTGATGCGGCCAAGGCGAATCTTTTAGCGGCTGATCTGGCGTTTAACGACACGCATCGAAGAATCATTTTTCAGGTGATGTCGGCCTATTACAGGCTGCTGAATGCCATTGGGCAGAGAGCGGCCGCAGAAGTGAGTTTGAGGAACGCACAGGCGGTGCAGGAAGATGCTGAAGCGCGCCTGAATCATGGTTTGGCGACGAAGCCTGATGTGCTTGAGGCGCAGGCAGCCACCGCGCAGGCACAATTTGATCTGCAGGCAACGATTGGCGGAGAAGAAATCGCGCGCGGCGATCTGGCGACCGTCATGGGCTTGCCTCCTGATGCGGCGCTTCAAGTGGAAGATATCAGCAAGCTGCATATGCCCGGTGAATTAGCGGATTCGGTAAATATCGCCATTGATCGCTCTTTTGAGCAGCGCCCGGATCTCAAGGAGCGATTTGCTCGATTGCAAGCAGCAGATGCGGCGATCAAACAGTCGCGATCTTCGTATTTTCCATCACTGAGTCTGAGCGGTAATGGCGGTATGGCGCGACAGTATGGAAAGCAGGATTTGTTGCCTCAGGCGTATGCTAGCGGCGAGACGTGGGACGTGGATCTTGCCTTGAAGTGGACACTTTTTGATGGTGCGCGTCGCGAGCACGCAATTGCCGAAGCGAAAGCAGCAAAAGCTGCAACGCGGGCGGAGATCGATTCGCTGCGTGATGAAATTGCCAATGAAGTGTGGGCAGCGTATTCGAATGTAAAGACTGCGCAGCGGCAGCAGCTGGCGGCAGCAGCGTTGCTTGTTTCTGCGGATCAATCATATGCTGCGGCGCGTGAGTCCTACAGTTATGGCGTGCGCAATCTGTTGGATGTTGTGGCGGCGCAGAAGGCGCTGGCGCAGGCAAGCTCTGAGGATGTTTCCGCGCGGGCGCAGCTTCTGTTGCAATCAGCCAGCCTTGCATTTGAAACAGGCGATTTGATTACGGTTCCTCCACCGAAGGCGGGTCCATGATGAAGAACTTGATGAAGGTAATTGCCGGTATAGG
This sequence comes from Pseudacidobacterium sp., assembly GCA_036264445.1. Classification (GTDB taxonomy): domain Bacteria; phylum Acidobacteriota; class Terriglobia; order Terriglobales; family Acidobacteriaceae; genus Pseudacidobacterium. Next base: position 19,231 of record DATAQW010000233.1, on the reverse strand, counting down.
CATGCTGCTTTTGCTCGGGGGATGCGAGCGGGCGCCATCCTTCAACATTCTGGGATCATTTTTCCCGGCGTGGCTCTTTTGCATTGTTGCCGGCATCATTTTTGCAGCAGTGGCTTATTGGCTTTTTGCGCGCGTAAAAATTGACAAGGAAATCAAGCCGACGATTCTTGTTTACCCTTGTTTGGCTGCATCTTTCGCATTCACGCTATGGCTGGTCTTTTTCAGTTAAGCATTCTCATCGCGGCTGGAGCCGCATAGATTTGCGTAAAGAAAATATTTCGAATCTCTCAGGGGTTAGGAACATTATGGAAGCCACCGAATCGGAAGAAAGACGACGATGGATTGGACGCATCATCAGCGTTGGATCGGTGTTGTGTGCTATTGTCACTGGGCTGCTCGTTCTGCGCGAGAATACCCAGAACCCGCGTACAGATGATGCTGAGGTTTTCGCTAACTTCATCGGCGTTGCTCCTGTGGTCAACGGGCCGATCATGAAGTTGAATGTCGCAGACAACCAGCAAGTGAAACGGGGCGATCTTCTTTTCGATATCGACGAACGCCCTTTTGCTTATGCTCTCGCGCTTGCGAAATCGGAGCAGGGTGCGCTCGAGGGCCAGATTGTAGATGAGAGCCGAAGGATTGCTTCGCAAGTGAGCGCGGTTGACGTGGCGAGGTCAAACACTAGAAGCTCTGAGGCTGCCGTTGCGCGAGCGGCCGCAGCTGTGGATGAAGCGAGGGCCGCCGTAGCGACTGCGAATGCGGCAGTAGACCGCGCCAGTGCCGAGCTTGCCTATGCGTCGAACAATCTGCAACGCATTGAGCCGTTGCTTGCCAGGCAGTTTGTGACCGTTGACCAGGTAGACCAGGCAAGAACCCTCCAGGCAACACGGCAGCAGTCGCTGCAGCAAGCCAAATCCCAGCTCGCACTTTCGCTGGCGAGCCTTGATTCCGCAGCTGCGCAGTACAAGCAGGCAGAAGCGGTTCTGGAGCAGAGCCACAACCAGGTGCAGCAGGCGACGCATGCCGTTACCACACTTAAACCTCTGGTGGCGCAACGCACCGGTCGAAGCTCTGCCATTGATCAAGCCCAGTACAATCTGGACCATTGCCAATACTTTGCGCCGTTTGATGGCCGCGTCACGAACCTGACAATCTCAGAAGGCGCATACACGCATATAGGAGAGCAGGTCTTTACGCTGCTTGACACGCGCGTCTGGTGGGTGGTCGCCAACTTTCGCGAGACGCAACTGCACCATATTCGTCCCGGGATGACGGCTGATGTATATGTACTGTCGCGGCCGAACGTGCGGCTGCACGGCGTTGTGGACAGTATTGGATTTGGCGTGACGCCGGACGCCGATATCGTTGGCCGCCTTTCGCAGGGGCTGCCTGATGTGCAGCGCACGCTGAACTGGGTCCATCTTGCTTCGCGGTTTCCTGTGCGTGTCCGGATTGAGACCGGGCCATCCGATCTCTTCCGCCTGAGCGAATCGGCAGTAGTTATCATTCGAGGTGGCGCGTCTTCGCGGAAGTAAGAACGGTCTTTGTACTGAGATTCGGATGATGAATTGTGGACTCACATCCTTTTATCAAACAGAACGACAAAAGGATGGGGGTTACCCGGGCGGATTGCGACAAGGCAAACATTTGTGAACTTCCGTTCTGAATATGGCGACAGCTGTCAGAATCACGCGCACCGACACACGCGGCTTCACTGAGTGGTTTGTTGACTTCCTGCGAAGCGAGCTGGCGCCTTATCCCGGACGCGGCGCAATCGTAGCGCGCATGGTGATTGCTGCCACCATCACCATGATCCTCATCATGACCTTCCGCATCCCCAGCGGAGCGACCGGGCCGCTTTATGCATTTCTTATCTCGCGTGAAAGTCTGGTTTCGACGGCAAAGTCCGCCATAAACGTCCTCATCGCTTTCGGACTGGCCGCGGTGTTCATTCCGGTTGGTGCGACTATGTTCGCTTCCATTCCCATCACGCACTTTCTATGGGAAGCGTTCAGTATCTTCCTCATTTTTTTTCTTATCCGCACACTTTCGAATTACAACATTGCGAGCGGGCTTGGATTGCTGGGAACTTCTGCGCTCGCGATCTGGTATCTACCTGGGCCTGCTGAGCTGAATGTTGAGCGCACGCTGTGGCAGGTGCTTTCTCCGGTAATTGGCGCAGCAGTCACCTTCGCGGTCGAAGCCGTTTTTCATGCATTCAACAAGCAGGATGAATTGCTGACCGGAGTCGACACAAGACTTGAAGCGATTGAAACCGTGCTCAAAGATTATGCCAGCGGCACGCCGGTATCGCGGCAAACAGAGCACAGCCTCACGCAATACGCCATGACTGGAGTGGGAATGCTGCGCCGGATGCTGGCGCGCTCCAGCTATGAGCAGCTTTATCGCGCACAGATGACAGCCGTCGTATCGCTCATCGGGCGTTCAGTTGATTTTGCCGCGGGCATGATTCACGCATATCGTGCAGTCTCGGGTGAGGATGGGCAACTCGCAGCGGCCATGGCCAAGCAGGTTGCCGAGCTCCGCAAGTGTCTTAAGACCAGGAGTAAGCCGCCATTAATCGAACAGGTGGCTACGATATCCAGCCTCTCTTTATTGCGAGAACTGGAAGAAATGATTGTGCTGATTCCGCGCGTCTTTGAAGGCACTACGTCTCTTGAGACATTCAGTGCTTTCGCGCATGTACCGGAAGAGAGAAACCGTGGCGTTTTTGTACGCGATGCTTTTACAAATCCAGAGCACGTGCGTTACGCGTTGGCTGGATGTCTTGCCGGAATGCTGTGCTACGTCTTTTATGTTTCACTCGCATGGCCTGAGCTATCGACCTCAGTCACGACATGCGTGCTGACGGCATTATCAAATATTGGCGCTTCGCGGCAGAAGCAGGTGCTGCGTCTGGCTGGAGCGGTTATTGGAGGATTTGTCTTCGGCATGGGCGCGCAGATTTTTGTTCTGCCCTATATCGACTCGATTACCGGCTTCACTCTGCTTTTTATTGCAGTCTCAACGGTCGCTGCGTGGGTGGGAACATCAAGCTCGCGTCTCTCTTATTGCGGGTTACAGATCGCACTGGCCTTCTATCTCATCCATGTGAACGACCCCACCATTCAGACATCGCTTACGATTGCGCGAGACCGTGCTCTCGGTGTGCTGCTGGGAATCGCTATGATGTGGCTGGTGTTTGACCGCCTTCAGCCAAAGACGGCGGTTCAAGAGATGGTGGGAACCTTTGCAAAAAATCTCGCACTGCTGGCGGATCTCGTTACTGTGGAGCTGCATCCGGGAGATTCCGCCGCCATCGCATCCACGCGCAAGCTGCGCGATAGAATCTATGCCAACTTTGCTGCTGTAAATGCTCAGGCTGACGCCGTCCCGTTTGAAATTGGTTCCAAGCGCAGCATGCATATGGCTGCACGAGACCGCATCCGACGCTGGCAGGCCATGCTGCGAACCTTTTACCTGCTCGATCTTGCTCTGGTGCAATATCGCGCTTTCGGCGCCATTGAGAATCTGCCGGAAGAAATGAAAACTTCTCTGGATTTTTTTGAGAAGTCCTGCGCGCGCACGCTGGTCGAGATGGCCGGATATCTTGAAACGGAACGCGAAGAAGGCCCGGAAATTCATCCTAAAACCATCAGCGAGGCCACGATTTCTGCTGGACTGGAAAAAGCCGTCAGCGGGCCGCAACAGGAAAACATTTCCTCAATTGTGCGAGAACTGAGCGGGATTCTAGGGCGAATGCGCTCCGAAATATTAGCTGCACCGTTGTTCGCGATCGAATGATATGACTGATTTGCATATAGGAATCCTGGCAATTCATTGAAAATAAAGTATTACCTTCGAGAATGCGGGAATGCACCCTTTGCAATGGCAGAGCAAAACCATGATCCTGGCGGTTTGACCCCTTAATTTCAGGCTGCTAGACTTCTTGTATCTAAGCAGGCAGCCCCATTCCGAGATTGCCTGCCAGTTCCCCTGCCCTTAAAGAAGGATTTTGAAGGAATCTAGTGGATACTCAGACACGTCACGCGCTTAAGCAGGACAGCTTCGTTCAGGCGACAGCTTCCAGCATTTCATGGGTGGATACGCACCGCGCAGCCGTCATCCGTACTTCGATAGCCGTTGTGGTAGTGCTTGGCCTCTTTTTTGCCGGATTGATTACTTACAACAACCGCTCCGAGCGCGCTGCAAACCTCTTTGGGCAGGCAATGGATATCTATAACACTCCGCTGGCTCAGCCGGGACAGCCCGCAGAACCGGGTGTGAAGACTTATGCTTCTGCCGCTGAGCGCGCGAAAGCTGCCAATCCACTGTTTCAGGACGTTGCCGACAAATATGGCTGGCTGAAGCAGGGCGCTAACGCCCGCTATCTGGCTGGGATGACGGCTCTCGATATGGGCCAATCTTCAACCGGCGAAAATGACCTGAAGAAGGCCGCTGATTCCAGTGACAGCAATGTTGCCGCTTTGGCCAAGCTTGCTCTAGCAGGTCTTTATCATCAGACTAATCGCGATTCACAGGCTATCGAACTGTATCAGCAGCTGATTGCCAAGCCAACAGCAACGGTTCCAGCGAGCCTTGCTAAGCTGCAGCTTGCCGCCATGTATGAAAAAACCAATTCGGATGAGGCGAAAAAGCTCTACGCTGAGATCAAGGACCAGGACAAGACCACGGCTGCCGGCCAAATTGCGGCGCAGAAGCTGCAAGGTGCAACTGCACAGCCTCAACCTCAACCGTAGGTCGATTCTATCCGAGGGAAAAAGCCCGCAACGCGCGGGCTTTTGTTGTTTCCGTAAAGACGGACGGATAAATCTGCCCGTCTGCAGCAAAATGCCTGCGAGGTCTGCCGACTAAATAAGTGATCCCAATATGTCCGCCGCTCTCTTCGCCGATTTCCCATTGATATTCGTCTCCGCCTAAGCCGTCGGTCAACTCCCGAAGGTCCTCCAGCGAATAGGCCCGAAGGCACGAGAGAACGCCATCAACAAACAACGTAAAGGGGACGATCGGCAGCAGATACGTCCACAGAATTCGCGACCAACGGAACGGCCGCATGCGAGGCGTGATGTGCCAGTTCAGCACCGGCACCGCCACGATGGCGAACATGGTTGAGAGGCTGCGTTTTGCCACTTCAAAAACTGCGATCCCCTGATGGTGCATCGCTGCTTCAGCAAGGATGGCCCGCGCCTGCTCCGGATTGAAATGATGAAAGGTAGAGAAGATGGTGCGAAAGCCATGGATGTCAGCTGGAATCTGCAGAGCATCTACGGAGGCGGAACAGAATTTTATCCCATGCCCGGCCCCTGCCCGCGTAAAAGCATTGTAATTTGGATATTTATCCGTCAATACGATGCTGACGGGAAATCCTTCCATCGTTGTAAAGCTCTCTCGCAATCCAATCCACGGTCCGCCTCCACCGGAACACAGGTCCACGATCTGGTTCGTTCCGGCATCTTCCATTGCAGTCCGCAGTCTGGGCAAAATCACACGATAACTGTTTGTATAACTCCAGATAGCTTCCAGTGCATCTGTTACCAGATTGCGCAGAAAGCCGGGGTACAGCCTGTGATCGTGCAGCTCAAACCACTCTTTGCGGCGCATGGCATCCCCGCAAAAGCATAGCAGGGCTGGTGGGTCACCAGCTTTAAAGGTGCTCCCGGCTTTTTCATGAGCGCAAAAACCATGTTTCCCGTCATTAGAGGTAGAGACATATGAGTTCTTTTGAGGCACAAGCGGCTGTTTGGTTTTACACTCAACCTGTCTTGAAGGCACACGAAGATGTGAGCGAAATCATCACTGCGCTTGTTGCCGAATACTCAACGACACTGTACCGGGTTGCGTATTCGGTCACGCGGAATTCCGCCGAGTCGGAGGACATTGTGCAGGAGACGTTCCTGCGTGTCCTGAAACATCAGGAGCAACTAAGTGAAATTCGCGACGCGCGCGTGTGGCTTGTGCGTATTGCGTGGAACCTTGCGCTTGACCGCAAACGCCGCAGCAAGACCCGTCCGGAAGCCGAGGATATTGATACCTTCACGCGCACGCTGCCCTCGAACGACCGCCGTGCCGATGAGATAGTGATCTCCTCGCAGGAGTGCGCGTACATTCTCGCGTTGGTTGACAAGCTGCCCAGAAAAGAGCGCGAGGCGTTGCTGCTTTCGGCGGTGGAGGAGTTGTCTACAGGAGAGATTGCCGGCGTTTGTTCCACGACCGAGTCTTCGATACGCTCGCGCATCTTCCGTGCTCGCAAGGAACTGGCGGCGATGCTGGCCAGGGAAAGGAGCGGTTCATGAAGCGGGATGCAGGCAGAAAAATAGATGCCGCTCTGCACCGTCTTGCACAGGTGCAGCCGGAACCAGGTTTGGAGGGGCGTATTCGCGCGCGCCTCGATCAGGAATCAGCGCGTATACGAAAGAGTCCCTCCGCCAGATTGAGGAAGTTCTTCTTCGAGCAACGTATCGCTTTTGCCGCAGCCTCGGCTGCTGTGGGATGCGTTGTGATTGTTATCGGAAGCGTGCAGCATTCGCGCCAGAAGGCGCTTGAAGGAGCGATGCCCGCTTCGGGGATTCACCTGGCAGCTCCTGAGAGTGGAGTAGGCGCGGCATCTGGCACGCATATTTCGCCGCAACCCATTGCTGCTCCCGAACATGGACGCGCCCGTTCAGAGCGAAGTGCAACCAGCGGCCGCGCCACTGTCTCCAAAGATGCCCATAAGCCTTCGGGAGTCGCCGTCCCTGAATCGCCTGAACCGCAGAAGCCCTAACTAGAAAGCGCTGCGAAAATCATGTGCAGCACGGCAAGTACCGCTGCGCCAATGAAGGCCGCTCCGAAGCTGTTCACCTGAAATCCAGGCACAACCGCGCTCGCCATCCTGATCATGAGGGCGTTAATTACAAGAAAAAACAGGCCGAGCGTGAGAATCCCCAGCGGGAGAGTGATGAGCTTGAGGAAGAATCCAAGTGTCACATTGAGTAGGCCAATCACAATGACTGCGACCAGGGCCGACGGCAGGCTTAAAACCTTGAAGCCGGGCACCAGCCATGCAACAATCAGCAGAGACAGCGCGTCCAGAAACCAATTCACCAGCAAGCGCAGCATATCCTGAATAGTACCTCTTTCCTCTCAGGTGGTCTAAAGAATCGTAGCAGATGTATGAGCAAAGGAAGGTGCTGTTTATGCGGGGTATTTTGCCGCTATTTCTCTGCTTCCTGACGAAAGCGGTTTTTGCGCAGTCAGCACAAGCACCGATGCCCGATGTTCCCACCCTTATCAAGCAAGTAGAAGAACACCAGCATAAGCTCGATCAGGTACGCGAAAACTACACCTATCATGAGACGGTCGTAATTAACGAACTGGACAAGAACGGTAAGGTCAAGAAGACCGAGAGCGAGGAAGATGAGGTGTTCTTTGTGAACACCCATGAGATCAACCGCAAAGTGAAGAAGAATGGCAAAGAGCTCAGCGCTGACGATCAGAAAAAAGAGCAGGAGCACATTCAGAAAGATATCGAGAAGGCGACGAAAACGCCGCCAGGACAGGCCATCGACAAGCACGAAGTTACAGTTTCCCGACTGCTTGAGATCATGAAGGTTTCAAATCCGAGGCGCGAGCAGATGGATGGGCGCCGCGTAATAGCATTTGATTTTGCCGGCGATCCTCATGCCAGGACGCATGGCATATCGGAAGATGCTTCCAAAAAGATTTCGGGCACTATGTGGGTGGATGAAAATGACCGCGAGGTGCGCCGCATCATTGCGCGCTTTGACGACAATTTTCATTTAGGATTCGGATTGTTTTCGGTCGGCAAAGGCAGCACCTTCGCATTCAATCAGAAGCTGGTGAACAATGAACTATGGTTGCCAACAGATGCGCAGATTCATATCGTTGCGCATGCGATTGGCGTTATCGGCTGGCGAGGTGATATTGCTGTGACGGACAACAACTATCAGAAATTCCACACGGACGCTATGCAGCAGCCTGGCGCGACTGTGGTCCAGCCCAAGACCAACTAGCTTCTGGCAGAAAAGAATTCAGACCACCCGAAGGCGGCCTGAATATGTAACAGTATCAGTTATAAAGTTACTGTTGTGGCTGAGACTGCGGCTGGGCTGCCCCGCCTGGTCCGCCACGCCTTCTTTCCTGCATTTTCTGTTGCATGGCTTCGTATTTCTGTTTTTGATCGTCGTTCAGAACTGCTTCAATCTTGGTCTTGGTGTCTGCATGGATGCTCTGGGCCTTCGTCATTCTATCTTCGCGCGAAAGGGACTGATCCTCACGGAGCTGCATCATCTGCTGCTGCTGGTTTTCAAGCAGCGGCTTTATCTGCGTCTGCTGATCTGAAGTAAGGTTAAGGGCCTTGGTCATATGTTCCAACTGTTGGTCCGGGCTGGGCATCCGGCCCCTCGGACCTTGCGTTGCGGGTGCGGACTGCTCAGAGGCATCCTGCGCAAGAGCAGTTATGCCACATCCAAGCAAGCCAGTTAGGGCGAGAGTGCAAAGTAGTTTCCGCATTGTAGGTAATTCCTCCAACACTGATTCAGAACACCGCCTGTTATGTTGGGTAGCGCCTGTTCTCTATTCATGAAAAGGCGTTTCCAATGCAGATAGACGCAGAATAGCTGGCAAGAGACGACCTGATAAATGCAAAATTTTGTGCGCATTTAGTTATATGAAGCCTTGTGAGTGACGGTAAATGGGGGCATAACGACGGGTTCAGAGCGCAGGCCGCAGGGGAGCAATCCTTCCGCATGTTCCTGAGGATGCGGGAGATACGCATAGGCAAATACCGCGCGGTACTCGTGCTCTCCAGGATAGTTACAAATGGCGCAGCTGGGGTGGTAGGCAATTGCCGGGTGGTCGCTTATGCTTTGGGTCCATTCCTGCGAGGAATGGGCCGGGACTGCCATGTATTCAGGATCCTGCGGAGCTTCCTTGGGCTGGTAGGCAAATACCTCGCCCTTCTCATTGTTGGCGTCGACCAGACTGCCTCCGGAACCACTCGATGCGCGCCATAACCATTTCTGGCCGACATGCGCATACCAATGCGCGCTGGTTGGGACCGGTTTAGCAAGACGAATTTCTTTATTTGTATCGTTCTTAATTACAAATAGAAATCCCGGACCTTTTCCCGGCTCTGCTTCTGCAAGATATCTAGCGCTCAGACTGATGTGCGAGCAGAGAGGAACAACGCTTCCCGGGTGGTGCGCGACGGCGTTTCCTGCAGAAGCGGCTATAGCGGTAAGGACAATCAAAGCGGATCGGGAAAGAATTTTGTGCAGCATCTCATCCAGAGTAACTTGCTCGGAGGCATTGCAGAAAACGATGTCTTCACAAATTTCCGGGACAAATTGGAGTATCCTTGCTTGCGTATAGCCCACTGCTATTGAACCTGCATATTGCGAGGAGCGAGATGAAACATCTGTCGAAAATTACGTTGTTGATAGTTGTTGTGGCTTTCTGTGCCGCGCCTGTATTGGCGCAAAACAAGGCCCCGAAACAGGTAAAAGTGGAGTTGAAGACTGCGGATGGAAAAGACGCCGGAACAGCGACGCTGTCGCAAAAGAAGTCAGGCGTTCAGATCTCTGTTGCTATCGAGAATCTACCTCCCGGCGATCACGCCATTCATATCCATCAGACTGCAAAGTGCGATCCGCCGGACTTCAAAACTGCAGGAGGGCATTTCAATCCGGCAGGCAAAAAGCATGGCATCAAGAATCCGGAAGGCCATCACAACGGCGACATGCCGCTTAACTTAACTGTTGGCGCTGATGGCACGGTGAAGAAAACATTTGTGGCGTCAGATGTGACGCTTGACCCCAATGCAGCCAACTCTGTTTTCGCCAATGGCGGGACTTCGCTGGTTATTCATGAGAAGCCTGACGATATGATGACCGATCCGACGGGCAATGCGGGCGCTCGTATTGCCTGTGGCGTGATTACTCCGCCTTCGATGTAGCCGTTATTAGTTACCAGTTGTTAGTCCCCAGATCAATGCCTCTGCTGCCCACTGGGGACTAGCAACTAGTGACTTATTCTTCAGCGATGGCCTAATTCCTTTGACATGGTGATGAAGTGCGCAGACTGGGTAAAGTGCTGCGTGGCGTCTACGCCGACGTCCTCTTTTCCTGTGATTTCATATCCAAACTTTCTGTAGATGACAGGCAGCTCTTCGCGCAGGTTTACGATGCGCAGATCCATAAAGCTGCATCCTGATTCGCGGGCAAATTCTTCTGCCGCTGTCGTGAGGCGCGTTCCAACGCCGGCGCGCTGACGATTGGGATTTGTCGATAAGAGTCCAAGATAAGCGCGTTCTCCGCGCAGCTCTACGTATACGGTTCCCTGAGTTTCACCATTTTCTTCAAGCACCATAAAACGGCCTTTGTCGAATAGGCGCTCTACTTCTTGCTGTGTGATGCGATCGCCAGCCTTGAAGAAGAATTCGACGGAAAAAGCCTGATTGATAAGTTTTGTAATTGTGGGCAGATCAGATCTATCGGCAAAACGAATTTCCATGTTTTCAGTATCGCAGACAAGGAAACCGGGTTTGTCTTGGATACCTAGCCCTGCTTTATATATCATCGTGCCCAATAACAAACGGCGGGAGCGGCAAGCTATGGAAACCTTTCTGCATGATTTGCGTTACGCGGCGCGGCAGTTGTGGAAGCATCCGGCGTTCGCGCTGACGGCGACCTTGACGCTTGCGTTGGGCATTGGCGCGAATACGGCGATCTTTACGGTTGTCGAATCGGTGCTGCTTGCGCCTTTGCCTTATACCGACGCTGGCCGGGTCGTGGCGTTGGATACGTATTTCACCGAGAAAGACCGCATTCATTACCGCGTGACCGGGCCGGACGCTTTCGATGTAAGAACGCAGGCGCGCAGCCTGGAAGCTGTGAGCCTGTATAACGAAGGTTTTCAGGGCGTGCAGTGGCACGATCACGCCGTGTTCACTTCTGTGACGGTCATCGATGCGAGCTTTGCGCGTGTCTTTGGGCTTGTTCCTGTTGCAGGTCATCAGTTTACTGAGCAGGAAATCGGCCGTGCGGCACTGGTAAGTGAGCGATTTGCCCGTGATCAGTTTGGGAACGCACAAGCGGCATTGGGACAGACGCTGAGCTTTGAAAACCAGCCTCTTCAGATTACCGGTGTTCTGCCGTCATCCTTTGATTTCCCTGACAAGACGCAAGTGTGGGTGACTTATCCGTTTCACCCAGAAACAGAGGACCGTACCTCCTACAATTACAAGGCTGTCGCTAAACTGCGGGCCGGAGTCTCTGTGCAGGCTGCGCTGGCAGAAATGAAGACGCTTTCGCAACGGCTGACGGCGGCGTATCCGGAATCTAACAAGAACAAACAGATGGTGATCGTGCCACTGCGGGAAGCACTGACAGGCGGAGTCCGTCCGATGCTGCTGCTTTTGCTTGCGGCAGTCGGCATGATTCTGCTGATTGCGTGCGTGAACGTCACGCATCTGATACTCGCGCGGTCCATTGACCGGCAGCGCGAGCTGGCCGTGCGCACGGCGCTGGGCTCTCCGCGCTGGAAGCTCGGGCGGATTGTTCTTGCAGAGAGTTTTCTGGTTTCGCTCATCGGCTGTGCACTGGGAATCATGCTGGCTGTTCCTGTTCTTCACGCGCTATTGGCGATGGCCCCTGCTGATTTGCCGCGTGCAGCGGAGATCCACCTGAATGGATGGGTATTGGCGTCTACGCTGGGGCTTTCACTGCTGACTACAGTTGTGTCTTCACTGCTTCCGGCGCGAAAGGCGGCGAAGATCGATCCTGCTGAAGCGTTGAAGGGGGACAGCTCGCGTGGCATCACTGCAAAGGGCGCATCTGCGCTGCGCAATGGCCTGGTGGTTGCCGAAGTTGCTGCGACTTTTCTTCTTGCTGTGGGAGCCGCGCTTCTATTACGCACCATGATGACACTGATGGATCGCGATCTTGGGTATCAGCCGGGGAACCTGCTGGTGGTGGATGCCGACGCGCCGGGGTTTGATCTGAAATCAGGGCAGGAGATAGCCCGCAGATATGACGATATCTTTGCCCAGCTGAAAGCCTTGCCTGGTGTTGAGAGCGTTGCCGGCATCTATGGGCTTCCAACCGCCAGCAGTGGATCGAATGGCGATTACTATGTGAAGAGTGTTCCCGCAGATAACTACCACAAGCCGTGGTCAGATTTCAGTGTTGTCACTCCGGGATATTTTGCGACGATGAGAGTTCCGGTGTTACGCGGGCGCGATTTGAATGCGGGGGATACACTTGATGGGCAGTTAGTCGCCATCATAAGCGAGTCTGTGGCAAAGCAGAGCTTTGGCGACGCTGATCCTATAGGTAAGCAAATCCAGCTCGGCCTTGACCTTGAAAGCCTGAATAAGTGGATCACGATCATTGGCGTGGTCGGCGATGTGCGGCAGGACTCACCCGCATCGCAACCTGGCCCGAACATTTATATGCCTCTCGCGCAGCATCCTACCCGCGCAACAGAGATCAATATTGTGCTGCGTACGAAGGTGGCTCCGCTGACGCTGATGAATGCTGTGCAGTCTGCGATTATGCATGCAAATCCGCAGATTGCTCTGCAATTCACCACCATGGATACGGTTGTGGGCGAATCCATTGCCGCGGAACGCTTCCGTTCAGCGCTCCTCTCGTCCTTTGCAGCAGTTGGACTGCTGCTGGCAATGCTCGGCGTCTATGGCACGATGGCGTATTCTGTGGCGCAACGCAGGTTTGAGATTGGCGTACGCATGGCCTTTGGCGCGGAGAGGCAGGTTGTGCTCAGGATGATTCTCTCGCACGCGGCCAAGCTGGCCTGCTGGGGCATCGCTCTTGGGCTGGCGGCGAGTTTTATTCTGACGCGGTTGATGGCAAATATGCTTGTGGGCGTGCGCGCCATGGATCCCTTGAGTCTTGCTGCTGTTGCTGTGCTGCTCGTACTGACAGCTGCGATGGCGGCGCTGGTTCCGGCGTGGAGAGCGTCGCAGGTTGATCCCATGGTGGCGCTGCGGGCTGAATAATTCCAGTCAAATACTTCTGATGAAAAAGAAAACGGCAGATTCCGGATCACCGGAATCTGCCGTGGTTGTTGAGGTTAGAAGTCGAAGCGCAAACCATACTGGATCGTGCGCGAGTTTGCGCTGCCCAGCAGGGCGCTTGAAGTGCCAAACCCCGGCTGTCGCTGCTCGGAGGTTACGATGTTGTTGGTTGCGCTGCACGGGTTGAAAACCGTGTTGCCCGTTGATGCATCGGTGAATGATGGACCGCAGTTGATAGACGAAATCGGCGAGCCCTGCCCGAGCGAGCCGGGGTTGAAGTTGGGGTGGTTGAAGAGGTTGAAGAAGTCCATCTGGAATTTGATGTTCAACTTCTCGTGGAGTGCCGGCCAGTTCTTGCGAGCTGAAAAGTCGGTGTTGTTGTAGTTGGGGCCACCGACAAAGCCGCGCGGCGCCATGTTGCTGGGGATGGTGCCTAGCTGATAGCCGATCAGCGTAAAGGCGCCAGGGTTGATGATGGTGTTGCCGTGCCGGCCAGAGACGGGACTTTGGCCCGTGAGCAGAGGACGCAGGTTATTATTTCCTCCGTTCAGCCCAGTCATGGCCAGCGCGCCGTTCTGGTTCAACTGGCTGGTAAAAGGTTTGCCTGTAGTTGGATCGGTGGCCAGGTTGTTGGGTTCGTGCGCTCCCTGGAAGATGGTGAAGCTATTGCCGTTCTGCGAAGTAACAATTCCCGCAGCTTCCCATCCGCCTAGCACGCCACGTTCCAGCATGCTTGCACCTTGCAGCTTAGGCAGGAAGTAAGTTGCATTAGCTACGAACATGTTGGGACGGTTCACGTCTGATGTTCCGTAATCCAGGCGCGGATTGCCAAGGGCCGTCCGGGCCTGTGAACCGATGCCGCCGCTGGAGTCGTCGATCTGAACATCTGCCAGCGCATGCGACCAGGTATAAGCTCCTCCGATTTGCAGGGCATTGCCAAGACGGCTCTGCACAACAACCTGCAGACCGTTGTAATTTGAGCCGCCGCCGTGATCCCAGTAGGTAAGCGTGCCATTATTGCCGCCTGCTGGAAATGGACGCAGAAGGTTGGTAGCGGTTCCGCCGTTGGCGAAGGTTGCCTGCAGCCAGTTCTGCGGAGCGATGCTGTTTATGTCATACACGTTGGTCAGGTGTGTGGCGCGGTTGCCAACGTATCCGATCTGGAATGTGGTGTTATGGGCAATGGCCTGTTCAACAGTAAAGTTCCATTGCCAGGCGTTGGGAAGGACAGAACGGGGGCTTTCGCCGCCGGTGGGGCTCGCTGTTCCGGAGATGCTGGAAGGCGTTGCGCCGTCCAGGGTGCGTGGAAATGCGCTTGTGGTCAGTGCGAAAGGAGCATTGGAGACCAGCGTATAGCGGGAGACACGCTCACGCTGATAGAACTGGCCTGCTCCAGCGCGAACAACAGTTCTTCCTGTTCCAAACGGGTCATAAATAACACCGACGCGCGGAGCAAAGTGATTATAGCCGTTGTTGACGAGCGCACGGTTGGGTCCTGGAGTGCCGCTGCTGAAGCTGGTGCCGAACTGCTTGTTCGCCGCGCCGCATGGATCGGTACCCGGAGCTACCCAGAGGCCGTTGCAGGCATCCGCGGCGGGCTTGGTCGGGTCATACAGGAACGGCTGGAAGCTGCTGATCTGATCGTTGGGTTGGTACGGCTGGAGCAGAAGCGAGTAGCGCACGCCGTAACTGAGGGTAAAGTGCGGCGTCATTCTCCAGGTGTCGCCGGCATAGAATTCATAGTCACGCCAGCGAAGCTGAGCGCGAATGTTGGTTGAGGTTTCGCTGAGGTTGAAGATGTTGCCGGTCAGCTCGAGGTTGGCGAGAGCATCTGTAGTGTCGATACCGCCGTTTGCGGTTGCAACAGATCCGGTGGTTGGACGCTCGCCACTGGCGCTGTTTACATCTTCATCCTTGCTGTTGAAGCCAAAGAAAGCGCCAAATTTCAGCGTGTGTTGTCCTCTGACCCATGTGATGTCATCGCGGCCGCTGAAAATGTCGAGTTGGTTCTGCCAGGGGGCTTGCATGGTAGTAGTCCCGCCATAGACGCCAAAAGCTACATTTGGAACGCCCTGCGCGGCGCGCTTGAGAGTCGCAGGATAGAGAGTAGGAATGGCAGCAGAAACCTGGGCCAGGAGGCCGGGATTGGTGCCGCCCGCAGTAATGTCAATGCGGTTGTTGGAGTAATTGAAGGCAGCGTCATTCACCAGCGTGGACGAGATGGTGGATGTCCAATGCGCAGTGATGGACTTGGATGGCTGCGCCCAGCTGCTGTTCAGAGCAGGATAGACTGTGTCACCCCAGTAGCCTGCGTTGAAGGCCGGATTAGACCATGTGTCCTGCGTATAGCGGCCCATGATGTGGTTGGAATGGTTGAGGTCGTAATCGACACGGACGTTTTCCTGGCGCCAGAAGAGCCCTGTGGGCAGGGATGCAGACCAGTTCTGGCCGTTGGAATTGAGTGCGCCGTTGGCGGTTGTGGGCAGCGGCAACATCTGCAGCATGGTGGCCGTGGCGGGGTCGACAGCATTCAGAGTGTGCGGACCGGAGAGCTGAGAGGCAGGCACTGCGCTGAAATCGGGAAGGCCGGCAGTGTTGCAGCCCAGCGTAGAGAAATCACCGGCGCGTTCAGCTGCGGTAGGCACGCAAGCACTCACCTGACGGCCTTTGATCCAGTGGTTCCACTCCTGGCTCCAGAAGAAGAAGAGCTTGTCTTTCAGGACCGGTCCGCCGATGGAGTAGCCCCAGTCATTACGGCGGTCTTTCGCTTTTCCATTGAGGGGCAGTCCGGTACCCGCTGTGGGCGCAGTGAAGTAGTCAAACGCGTTAAGAGAGTTATTGCGTCCGCTATAGAAGGCGCTTCCATGGAAGGCGTTGCTTCCGCTGCGGGTGACGATGCTGATGACGCCGCCCGATGCCTGTCCATACTCTGGGCCATAGCTGTTGAGCAGCATCTTGAATTCGGCGATGGCTTCGTTTGATGGATAGATCAGGATGGTGCGGTTGGAGCCTACGTCGTTGTTGTTGACGCCGTCCACCAGGAACAGGTTGTTGGTGGTCGGGTTGCCGTTGATCGACATGTCGACGCCGCCGTTCAATCCCTTGCCGGTGTTCTGGAAGCCGTTTGCGGCGGAGACGCCCGGCTGCAACTGTGTCAACTGAACGAAGTTACGGCCATTTAACGGCAGTTCCTTTACCTGTGTGCCGTCAACGATCTGGCCGAGGGCCGCGCTGTCAGTCTGTACCTGGATAGCGTTGGCCTGGACAGTGACGGATTCGCTCACGCTGCCGAGCTGAAGTTGAGCATTGACCGTGGTGGTTGTCGCGACGTGTACGACAACATTCTGCGTTACGAATTCCTTGAAATTGGGGGCTTTTACGTTAATTACGTAGGTGGACTCGGCCAGTTCGGGGAAAGTGTATCCCCCTTGCGCGTCCGTTGTAGCGGTATAAATTCTGTTGGTTGCGGTGTTCGTGAGGGTCACCGTCGCATTCGGTACTGATGCGCCAGTGGTGTCTGTAATGGTACCGCTGATAGAGCCGGTGATCTTCTGCGCAAACGCCGGACGCCACAGCAGAAGCGCTGCGGTGATCCAGACGAGCGCAAAAAGAATGCGCGATCGTCTCATTGAATTAGCCTCCTAAAGTTGATCCTGAACAACGGTAGCTTCTGGTTGGAAACCAAAGTCGTTCTAGATGTTTACCTGTATAGACTTATGGACTGGATTGCTGCATCGCCCATTTATCTAAAACAATGCAAAAATCATTTGCGAAAAATTTCTATTATTTTCAAAAACCTATTTAATAAAAGGTTTTAGCACAAATGATTGGCGCTAAAAATAGCCGCGCTGATTATTAAGCTTCCTTGAAGTTTCGATTGTCAAGCGTGAAGTGTCAGAGGGGCCCAGAATAGTTAGCTATCAGGCAACATGTGACTTTCTTAAATCGCAGAAATCCTTTAAGTTAATCGATTTATCAAATGAAATTGAATTGACTGCGTCAAGTTGTGCTTTCAGCAGCTTTTGTAATCGATTTCAGGATTTCGGGCAAAGAGAACGTTCCCAACGCCGGAAAATTCTAGGTAGATGAATAACTCGCCGTTCCTGATTTTACGCTTGAACTACTGTAGCTATTTCTTGATCACAGGGCGTAGTTTTTCCCCAGGAACAATGCCCGATCCTTCGAGGATCGAGTAGAAGTGATCGGCATCGACGCCGGTGAGTTTCTCTATCGAGCCGGAAGGCCAGCGAATTTCAACCGAGTCAATTTTTGTGGCTTTTCCCAGGCCGAAGTGCAGGCGGAGGTCGTTTTGCGAGAGATAGCTGCCGCCGCTGCGCACTTCGTCGGTCTGCGTCATGCCTCCGGCTGTAATGGTGACGCGCGCGCCGATTGCAAGGCGATTGCTTTTGGTTCCTGCCAACTCGAAGCTTACCCGGTGCATTCCGGGAATGCCCTGATTGTGCAGGAGCATAGGCTCGCCGTCGATGTCGGAGACGACGACGTCGACGTTGCCATCGTTGTCGAAATCGGCGACCGCGAGGCCGCGGCTCACACGCGGTTCCTCTATCGCAGATCCGGCCTGCTGGCCTGCGTCGCAGAAGCTTCCGTCATGTTCATTCATAAAGAGATTTTTCGGCTGGCGATAGCGGGCGCCTGACGGCAGCGAGTCGACTTGCGGGTAGACCTGCCCGTTGACGGCGATGAGATCGAGCCAACCGTCATTGTCGAGATCAACGAAGGCATCGCCCCATTTCACCCATGGAAGCGTGGGCAGGCCCACGCCAGCGTCATAGGAAACGTCGCTGAAGTCGTAGTTGCCGTTGTTTTTGTACAGCGTATTGTTTTCGTCGACGAAGTTAGTGACGTAGATGGAGAAACGGCCCGTGTGATTGTAATCGCCGATAGCGACGCCCATGGAGCCCTGCTCGGATCCGTCGGAGCTTACCGCTGTTCCGGATTCGAGGCCAATGTCAGCGAATTTACCGTTGCCTTCGTTTTTGTAGAGGAAATTTGGAGTTGAGTCGTTAGCGACGTAAATGTCCGGGCGTCCGGTGTTGTTGAAGTCGGACCAGACAACGCCGAGGCCGTAGTATCCATTGGGATCGTCGACGCCTGCGGCTTTGGATACATCGGTGAAGGTACCGTCGCCATTGTTGTGAAACAGCGAGTCGCCTGCGCCGCGCAGTCCGCGCGGACCGCACTGCACGTCAATGCCGCGATACTTGCAGGTGGGCGCTTTGCCGAAACCGGGCAGGTCGGTGAGCTTGAAGTCGACGTAATTTGTAACCATGAGGTCAACAAATCCGTCACCGTCGTAGTCACCGAACGCGGCGCCTGCGGACCAGCGGCCGTCGGAAACGCCTGCCTTTTTCGTGACGTCGGTGAAGGTGCCGTCGCCATTGTTGCGGTAGAGGACGTTGCCGCCGAGACAGGTGACATAAATATCGGGCCAGCCATCGTTGTTGTAATCGCCTACGGCTCCGCCCATGGCGAAGCATGGGGTGGCGATTCCGGCCTTGTCGGTTACGTCGGTGAAAGTGCCGTCGTGGTTGTTGTGATAGAGCGAGCCGCGTGCTTTTTCTCCTTTGAGGGCCATGTCAACAGTGGGCGCGTTGGTGAAGTAGATGTCGGGCCAGCCGTCGCGGTCGTAGTCAATGACGAGGACGCCGCCGCTCATCGATTCAACGATGTATTTCTTTTCCGGCGCAGAGAGGTGCTTGAAGCGGATGCCGGATTTCTGCGTGACATCGATGAGCTGGGGGATGGGACGGTCTTTACAGATGCGTGCCTTTACTCCGGCAGGCGGCGGCGGAGCTGGCGCGTGGGCCTGGGCCAAAAGACTTGCTGCCAGCGTGCTTTGGAGGACGCAGGCTGTAAGCGCGCGAATGGAGAGTAAAGATTTTGAGATTGGCTGCACGGGCTGGATCGACACTTGAATTCCTGATTTTTGATTGTATGACGAGTAGGGACCAAAAGGCAGAAACGCACCTGCCTTAAGGGCTAAAAAACTTCCGAAAGCTTGTTTCCTTTTTACAGCACGAGGAGAGGCAAATCATTTATTGTTTTTACGTCCGGAGAAATTGCAAACGATTTCATTCCTAAAAAGGAGTGGCATGGATAGACGTGACTTTATGAAAACCAGTGGCGCGTTGCTTGCTGGAGCTGCCGTGGGTG
>DATAQW010000224.1:0-12979 GCA_036264445.1 Pseudacidobacterium sp. | reverse complement strand
AGAGTGTCGCGCTTGATCCGCATGATCCGAATCGCCTTTACATCGCTGCGGGGATGTATGCGTACCCCAACTGCTGCGCCTTTCTGGTTTCGAATGACCAGGGAGCTACATTCCAGACTTATCCTGCTCCATTTCAGATGGCCTCAAACTACGATGGTCGAGCTGCGGGCGAGCGGTTGGCGGTGAATCCGTTTAAGCCGAATGAGCTGTTCATGGGTACGCGCTTCAATGGCCTGTGGGTGAGCGAAGACCATGCGCAGACGTGGAAGCAGGTGACGAGCTTCCCGGTCGAGTCTTCTACGGACACTTACGGAGTGCAGTGGGTGCTGTTTGATCCGAAGACACCGGGAACGATTTATGTTGGCGCGTTTACTACGGCGATGGTTTATGTGAGCACGAATGATGGTGCAACGTGGTCAGCGTTGCCTGGGCAGCCGATTGCATGGCCGTCCTCCTATAACGTTCCCAGCGGAACGAATCCGCCTGCTCCGGAGCGCGCCCTTATCAACAGCGATGGCAGTCTTTATGTGACTTTTGATGATTTGCCGGGTCCGAACGTGATCAACTATGGTCTGGTTGAGAAATACAATTCCTCAATGAAAACCTGGACCAATATCACTCCACCGATAGATTCGCCCTTCCAGGCTAGTCCTCGCGGCGGATTCGTGGGCATCTCTCAGGACACAACGCATTCGGGCACAGTGTCCGTGAGCACGATGGACCGCTGGTATCCAGTAGATACGGTGTATGTGACGCATGATGGTGGGAATACATGGATCAATCTTGGGCTAGTAACTTCCAATGCAGGCGACGATGGACCGCCTTACGGGAGTTACTATTTCAACCCGAGTGTGTATACGCCGATTTCGCCGTACCTGACTTTTGGCGATACGAGTTATCCCACTTCGCCTTATCCTTCCGCGAAGTTTGGATGGTGGATGTCAGCGTTGCTGATTGATCCGACAAATCCGGATCATCTGATGTATGGGACGGGCGCGACCATTTATGCGGCCAACAACGTTTCGGCGGCGGATACAGGGAACTCGCCTACGTGGTATGTCCAGGGAAAGGGGATTGAGGAAACGGCGGTGCTGGCGCTGATCAGCCCAACGGCCGGCGCGCATTTGTTAAGTGGCGTGGGTGACATCGGTGGGTTCCAGCAGCTGGATTTCAATGTCTCGCCACAGGCGGGCATGTATACCAATCCGGTTGCGAGCAGCACGGGGAGCCTGGATTGGGCAGGGCAGAATCCCAGCTTTATTGTGCGCGCACAGTCGCCTGCGTCGTATTCGACCAGCCCATGCAATTTTGGCGCTCTTTCGACGAACGGCGGGATCAACTGGAGTCCGTTTTCTTCCTGCGCGCGGGGGGTGAGCTACTCCAATAACGGAGGAACGGTCTCGACGGACGCCAGCGGGACTACGGTGATGTGGACGCCGGGAAGCGGATCAAACCTGACGCAGTTTTCAACAGACAACGGGACTACATGGCTGTCGACAACGGGCTTGCCGGGGCTGACTCCCGTATATGCAGACAAGGTCACGCCGCAGTTGTTCTATTCGTTCTATAACGGCAGCTCCGGCGGCAGCTTTTATAGCGGTACGGTCAACACTACGGCAGGGACAGCGGCGTTTTCTCAAGCGAATACCATTCCGCTTCCTGTCAGCGCCAACTGTTACGGCTCTGGCTGCGGGATTGTGGATGTGAATTGGGCGAAGGCAGGGGACATCTGGCTGCCGCTGGGCAGCAATGGCCTCTACCACTCGACGGATGGCGGCGTGACATGGACGAAGCTGGCGAATGTTGCTTATGCCAATTCAGTAGCTGTGGGTGCTGCTTCACCAAAGACGCGGCAGCAGGGGGTATTTCTTTATGGCGAGGCTTCGCCGCTGGGTGTGATGGCGATTTACCGCTCCGATAACAATGGCGTGTCGTGGGTGCGGATCAATGACGATGCGCATCAGTATGGCGGGCCTACGCTGATCCAGGCTGATCCGCGTGTTTATGGGCGTGTGTATCTGGGGATGAATGGGCGGGGGATTATTTATGGTGATCCGGCAGGGGATAGCCAATAATAAAGTCGCATATGCGCTGCAGAAGATACGGTGCATATGCGGCCGTCGTTCGTTGAATCCGCTTCGGGCGCAGCGCAGATTCGTACTCCGTTAATTGCTCTAGTTCTGCAGAATTGTCGTAACAACCAGGACCACCCTTTAAGTCGATTATTCAATCTGTGGGAAACTAACCAACTTATGCTTACGTCAATAAAACGTTAGCGTCATCGGGCGCTCGGTGAGTTGATGATCTCGCGATGCTCTTGTGCGGTTTTAGTTCTGATTCTTTTCCTCGCGGCTCAGTCATATTCACAGTCCACAGCAGAGACACCGCCGCAAGCACCCAGCTATACCATCCGCGCTAACTCCCGCGTTGTGCTTACAGATGTTACGGTCACGGACGGAAACGGCAATCCGGTTCACGGGTTGCCGGAGTCAGCCTTTCGTATCTTCGATAACAAACCCCTGCAGGTGATCACGAGCTTTGAGGAACACGCGGGCGCTTCTGCGGTGGCGACGCAACAGGCGGAGCTGGCTTCGGCGTCACCAGCGTCGGCGGGCATTTACAGCAACAACTATCTTCTGCACCTGCCGCCAGTTCTGAATGTCATTGTTATCGACATCGCCAATCTCAACGTGCCCGACCAGATGTACCTCAACTATGAGCTGACGAAATTTCTGAGTGAGCTGCCAGAGGGACAACCGATTGCGATCTACCTGTGTGCGGCGAATTGTTTCCTGACGCAGAACTTCACTTCAGACAGGAAGCTGTTGCTAGACGCCGTTCATAAAGCGATCCCGCGTTTTCCCCCCACGGGGCGCGAGTATCTGAGCGACATCGATACACTGCACCAGATCGCGGTCTCGTTGGACCAATTGCCGGGACGGAAGAATCTGCTATGGTTCTCTGGAGGCACCACGCTTTTTCTGCTTCCGGATCCCACCGCTTATTCCCAGAATTATGCGGCTTGGCGCAATCTTTATGACGAGTTGGAGCAAGAGCGTATTGCTGTTTATCCGATCGACGCGCGTGGCCTTACTCGGTACAACAGCCGCGCTATGGTGTCGCAACATTTCGTGATGAATGATGTGGCCGAGGCCACCGCCGGACAGGCCTTCTACAACAGCAATGGGCTTAAGGAAATTACTGAACATCTCCTCAGTTCAGACGGCAGCTTCTATACCCTGACGTATTCGCCTCATGACTTTCATTTCGATAACAAGTGGCACAAGGTCCGCGTGGAAGTGAGCGGGGCGCACTTCCACATCAGTTATCGCAGCGGCTATTTTGCCGATGGCAGCGTTGGCGGTGTTGAGCAGCCAGCAAAGCTCAGAACACGGTTGTTTGCGAATGGAGAACGGATTGACCTGTCGAATACGCGCAGCCTCCCCATCATCTTTCAAGTGCGTGTCATGCTTTCGTCGGATCCTTCGGTTACCAGCCTGCCAGCGCCTTCTTCAACACTGCCAGCGCCACCGTTGAAGAAAGGATCCGTTCCGTTTCTACTGCGCTATTCGCTACCTATGGATGGATTCACGCCTAGAATTGTCGACGGAAAGTCAGAAGTTGTCCTCGTCCTTGGAGCGCTAATTCTAACAGGCGATGGCCATGTGAGGGATCGCCACACTGAGGAGATCACGCTGACTCTCAATAAGGAGACGTTGCAACGCAAACCGAATACCGCTCTGGTGATGGACCAGACGCTGAACCTGATAAAGGGCGACCAGTATCTCAGCCTTGTTGTCTGGGACATGAGCAGCGGGCGTCAGGGGACGTTGCAAATTCCGGTCGATGTTTCAAAGAAGCAGGCAAAGAATTGATGGTTCAAAGATTCATATGATCCGCAAAAGCGCGGCCCAGATGGGGTACCCGCTAAATATGTTGTTGCTTCGCAATGATTAGCATTCTTCGTGCGGGTCCTTCTACTCATCTTCACGGCGTTCAGGGGTTTCCTGAGGATGATAACCTTAGCGTGCTAGGTGCGGCCTTCACGTTTTTGGGCTACTACGAGGCCGCGCGGCGTTGGCAGCAGGACGACGGAGAGCAGGCCTTGAGCTTCGAGGCGCAGGGCGGCTTCGCGGACGATTTTGAGGTGCGAGCTGGCATCGTGCATCAGGATGAGGCCATGCGGGTTGACTTGGGGGAGGAAGCGCAGAATTTCCTGCTCCCGGACAGGCATGTCGCTGTCGGTGAAGAGAAGGTCGATGCGTCCTTCGATTTTCATTTCAAGGCTGGATTCGTTTCTGAGATCGATCCATTCGGCGAGGCCAGAGTTTGCGATTTTTTCCTGTGCTTTCGAGTAGACCATAGGGTCGAGTTCACAGCTGATGATTCTGCCGAAGCCGTTCTGCTTGAGGCCCTCAGCCATCCAGATAGTGCTGACGCCGAGGAAGGCTCCGGTTTCGACGATCAGCTCAGGCTTAATGGTGGTGACGAGGGTACGAAGGAATTCGAGAACCTCGGCCTCGGCGGTCATGGAGTCGTACATGCTCCAGCGCTTGGGGTGAGGGCATTCAGGGGTAGCGCGGTGGTATTCGGGGAGAAGCGCGCCTTTGGCACGCTCAGCCTGTTGGATGACTTTGTGTTCCTGCTTTAGTTTTTTGCGGAAGAGGCTCATTACGCGGATCTATTTTTTACCTCAGGAGCCCAAGCCCTTTTTATTTTGTAGTTTTATTGCGAGGGACGAAGCCCTCGCCTGCTCTTGTTATGTAGCGCAATATGAAGGGCAGCTAAAAGCTGCCCTTTGTTATTTTTTATTGTCTCACTTACACCGCGACGGTTTGTTCAGCATTTACGTTGACTGGCGTCAGCCAGCCGAAGCGGTCGGGTTTGAGACCGTTGGCGATGCCGAAGAATTCATCGGCGAGCTGTTTTGTGATGGGGCCGATGTTGCCGTCGGCTACCAGGATGCGGTCGACGGAGCGGATGTGCGTGACTTCGGCTGCAGTTCCGGTAAAGAAGACTTCGTCGGCAATATAAACGAGTTCGCGGGGCAGCGCTTGCTCGACGACGGGGATGCCGAAGTGGCGGGCCAGTGTCAGGACAGAGTCACGGGTAATTCCGGCGAGTACCGAGTTTGCGAGCGGCGTGGTGTAGATGACGCCGTTGCGTACGATGAAGAGATTTTCACCGGAGCCTTCCGACAGGTAGCCATTGGTGTCGAGCGCGATGCCTTCGGCGTAGCCGTTGGTGTCGGCCTCCATGCGGATGAGTTGCGAGTTCATGTAATTGGCGCCTGCTTTTGCGAGCGAAGGCATGGTGTTGGGCGCAAGGCGGTTCCAGGAGGAGATGCAGACGTCTGCTCCGGCATCGCCGCCAACATATTTGCCCCAGGGATAGTTGATAATGTAGACCTCGATGGGCGAGTTCTTGGGGTTGACGCCGACTTCGCCATATCCGCGCAAAGCAATGGGGCGGATATAGCAGGGGGCGATGCCGTTGGCTTCGATGAGTTCGACGACTCCGCTGCAAAGCTGGTCGAGCGAGTAGGGCAGCTTCATGCGGTAAATCTTGCCGGAGTCGATAAGGCGTTGCATGTGTTCGGGCAGGCGGAAGACGGCCGCGCCCTGTGGCTGTCCGTAGCAGCGCATGCCTTCAAAAACAGATGAGCCGTAGTGAACGACGTGGCTCATGACGTGAATTTGGGCCTTGTCCCAGGGAATGAGATTGCCGTTGTGCCAGATTTTGCTGGTTGGCTGGATGGGCATGAGAACCGATGCTCCTTTTTCTTCTAGAACCCTTGATTATATCTGCGCAGAAGTGCGTTTCACACCCCAATATGCGTACGCCGCGCATCTTGTGGGCCCGAATGGCTGGGGGTTCTGCAGCAGGAGTGACACGGCTGACAGAATTTGGGTACAAAGGTACGAACAGAAAGGGTATTCACCATCCGAATGGACAGAAGATTCTTTTTAAAGAGCGCGGGAGCAACAACGGCTGGATTTTTGCTGGCGCGGCCACTTTCAGGTGCGATGCGCAGTTTCGAGGAAACGCTTTCTCAACAGGTGCTCTTCGGAGTTGACTACTATCCCGACCAGACGCCGGAATCGTTGTGGGAAGAAGATGCGCGAAGGATCGAAGAGGCAGGATTGACCAATGTGCGCATCGCCGAGTTTGCATGGGCGTTGATGGAGCCGTCAGAGGGGCGGTTTGATTTTGCCTGGCTGCGCCGCGTTGTTGATGTGCTGCATTCGCATGGCATTGGCGTGATTCTGGGGACGCCTTCGGCAGCGCCTCCACCGTGGCTGACGCAGAAATATCCGGGGGTGTTTGAAGTTAATGATCATGGGATGACACTTAGTCCTGAAGGGAGACGCTTTACGTGTCCTACAAACAAAACATACCGGCATCTTTCACTCAACATTGCGACGGAAATGGCGAAGAACTTTGCCAGTACTCCAGGCTTGATCGGCTGGCAGATTGACAATGAGCTGACTCTGGGCGGCTCTTCACGCTGTTATTGCAGCTTCTGCCGCGAGGGGTTCCAGGAATGGCTGCGGGCAAAATATGGCACGCTTGATGCAATCAACCAAATGTGGGGCACGGCTTTCTGGAGCCAGATATATACGGATTTTTCGCAGATTCCTGTGCCGCTTCCATCGGGTGCTCCGCCGAATCCGGGAATGGCGCTGGATTATGACCGCTACCAGAGCTATGCCAATGTGAGCTTTCTTGAAGAGCAACTGCGAATGCTTCGCACGCTCTGTCCCGGGCATTTTGTGACGACGAATAATGTGACTCTTGTCGACACAATTAATCAGCGCCATCTGTTCGCAAACCTGAATTTTGTGGCCTCGGACAATTATCCCGGCTTTTACAGCGTTCATTTGGCCGAGGTAGGAAGCAGCGCACCCCTGACGGAGATGACTCCCGTTATTTCTTTGACGCATGATTTTTCGCGGAGCGTGAAAGATGGGAAGCCATTTCTGATTATGGAAGAACAGGTGGGCAAAGCGGGACAACCGTACTTTGCTCCTCAGCCGGAAAAAGGGCAGCTGCGGTTATGGTCGTATCAGGCGGTTGCGCATGGCGCTATGGGCATCAACTATTTCCGCTGGGACACGGCTACTTTCGGCGCGGAGGAATATTGGCATGGAATGCTCAACCATGACCGCTCGAAGAGTGCTGGGTTTGATGAAATCATTCGCACAGTAGGTGAGTTGAAGGTGCTGGGCTCCGATGCGCTCCAGGCATCGTATGCAGCTGATGCGGCTATCTGCTTTGATTACGACTCTAACTGGGCGGTGGCAATCCAGCCGGGGCAGCCAAAGCTGAAGTATATGAACGAGGTTATCTCCTGGTATGGAGCAGCATGGGCGGGACACTACGGCATCGACATTGTGGATGCGACGCGCGATCTTTCGCGTTACAAGATTGTGTTTGCTCCGCTGATGTATGTTCTTTCTGAAAAGCAGGCGGACACTATCCGGGAGTATGTGCGCGGTGGAGGCATATTTGTTGCCGGGTTCCGGCTTGGTGTGAAGGACCCTGCGAGCCGGATTGTGACGACGCCGTTGCCGGGACTTCTGCGCGACGTGATGGGCGTAACAGTGAAAGAGTATGTGCCTATCTATACCGGTAAGCAGGGAGTGAAGTTTTCACAGGCTTTGAACGGGCCAGATGCAGAGTGCCAGATATGGGCTGACATTCTCGCTCCGGAAAAAGCTGATGTGCTGGCGACCTATACGCTTGGCAGCTATGCGGGAGACGCCGCCATCACGAGCCATTCGTTTGGAAAGGGCAAAGCCATCTATATAGGCGCTCGACTTGATCCGGCAAGTCTTGGGAGAGTGCTGAATACATTGACTTCCAATGCCGGAGTGAAGCCGGAGATTGAAGCTCCGCAGGGAGTGGAGGTTACTGTGCGTGAGTCAGGCCGGAATCGGTGGGTGTTTGTGCTGAACCACACTTCGAGTCAGCAGGAGGTTCCGCTCAGCAAGACTTACAGGGAGATTTCTGCAAATACAACGCGGTCGGGGCAGATTGTGTTGGAGCCTTACGGCGTGAGCGTGCTGCAGCCTGTGTGATAGTGTAAGGCTTCACATTCGCTGAACGTCTTCTAATGATGGATCGTCGCGATTTTCTGACCACGGTGATTGGGACTGCGTGTATGACTGTCTGCAGCCAATTCCGATTGTTGCATCAGGCGCTTGCTTCAGTGACTCCTGCGACTTTAGCTGCTGATCCGAGACGTCCGCAATTTCATCTTCTGCCTCCAGCGAACTGGATGAATGATCCCAACGGGCCGATTTATTGGAAAGGCAATTACCACATGTTCTACCAATACAATCCCAATGGCGCGTATTGGGGAGACATGCACTGGGGACATGCGGTCAGTCCTGACATGGTTCATTGGCGGCACCTTCCGGTTGCGCTTGCTCCTACGCCTGGTGGTGCGGATGCAGATGGGTGCTTTTCCGGGACCGCTGTTGTGGATGGAGACCGCGTCGCTGTTCTCTACACGGGCGTTGTTTCAGTTCCGGAGAAAGAAGCTACGATCCGCGATGGAGAGCATAGCCTCAGGGAAGCGCAGTGCCTGGCATTGTGCTCTGAAGATGACCTGACTACATGGACAAAGGATCCCCAACCGGTGATCGCAACACCTCCGGCTGGAATGGATGTGAGTGGTTTTCGCGATCCGTCACCGTGGCAGCATGGAAATTGGTGGTACATGGTTGTTGGGTCGGGCATCCGTGGCAAGGGCGGCGCTGTGCTGCTCTATCGTTCGAAGGATTTGCGGAAGTGGGAGTATCTGCATCCGCTTGCACATGGCGCAGGCAATGGAAAGAATGCCGCGAACCCTGTCGACTCCGGAGATATGTGGGAATGCCCGGATTTCTTTCCGCTGGGCGATAAATATGTGCTGATTCATTCTGCCGAAGGGAAATCATTCTGGCAGGTTGGAGTTCTCGATTCGGAGATGGTTTTTCATCCTGAACGAAGCGGCGTGCTGGATTATGGTTCGTTCTATGCGCCGAAGACTCAGCTGGATGCGAGCCGGAACCGTATTCTGTGGGGTTGGATTTCAGAGGCTCGTCCACTTGAAGAGTACCGGGCATCAGGGTGGGCGGGCATAATGTCTTTCCCGCGTGTTCTAACACTGGATAGAAATTCGAATCTGCGTGTGAGAGTGGCTCCAGCGGTAGAGAAGTTGCGGCAGAGTTCGCAGACGCTATTGGTGTCCAGCAGCGAAGAACAGAATCAGCAGCAGATAGCGGGTATGCGCATCAAAGATTGCTGCGGCGAGATTTTGTGCAGAGTGAAAGTTATATCTGAGGTGTTTGGTTTTTCGATTGTTGGGAATGACGAGGTTCTTAGGGTGCGGTACGATCCAGCACAACCGGGTGAAATCAAGCTGGATGAAAAAACTGTGCCGCTTCACTTTGGAAATGCAGGTGGGCTTGCGCTGCATTTTTACATCGATGGTTCAATGATCGAAGCCTTTGTGAATGATCAGGCGGCTTATACGAAGCGGTTTTATTATTCCGGAGCATCTGCGCCGTTGTTAGGCATAAAGATCAACGGAAACGCAGCAAACCTTTCCAGTCTGACTATGTGGCAGCTATCGCCAATATCACCAGACCGGCTTACTGCCTGAGCAATGACGGCAACAGCGGAAATAGAGTAAGTTCATCTCGATGATTATGTATGGACCGGCGAACCAGGCATTGCAGGAGTTGCAGCACTCGGCGTATGTGCGATTTTCGCTGCTGGCCTTCAGTTCGATCTTTTTTCTGGTTGATCCGTTTGCAGCCATAGGGACATTCATCGTGATCACCCGCGGCGCGGATGCGAAACGGCGGAAGCGCATGGCCTTCAAGGCATCACTGACGTGCTTTATTGTGCTCATGGCGTTTGCGCTGGCGGGACAGTTTATCTTCAGCCTGTTTGGGATTAAACTGCCTGCGTTTGAGATTGCCGGCGGGCTAATCCTTCTGCTGATCGGGATTGATATGCTCGAGGCGAAACGGTCACCTACACAGGAATCGTCGGACGAAGCGATGGAAGCTGCGTCGAAGGAAGATGCGGGGATCGTGCCGATGGGGATTCCGATGCTCGCAGGGCCGGGGGCGATTTCTAGCGTGATGGTATTGGTCGGACAGTCGCCGAACCGCTGGCAGTTGTTTGCGATCTTTGGTTCGATTGCGATTACAGCCATTGCAAGTTACGGGGTTTTGAATGGGGCCGACACGGTGCGACGGGTGCTGGGTGAGACGGGCATTCGCATCTTAGTTCGCATCATGGGGTTGCTGCTGGTGGCGCTGGCCATGCAGTTTTTTGTGAATGGATTGACGGATTTGGGCGTGATTACGAAGCAGGACTGATGCCTCCGGCGTCGCCTGCGCGGCGGGCGGTGCTTCCACCCCAACAAGTCAAAACCAGGCTTGTTGGGGACTGGTGCTTGCCGCACGTGCTCAAAGTTCAACGGCGACGACAGCCAAGCGTCGTAAATGAAGGCACACCGTGAAGAATAGACATATCTCGCAGAGCCTGATCTTGTTCCTGTTGGTAGCAACATCTGCTATTCCTGCCTGTGCCAGCTTCCAGCAACCTCCTCCTTGCAAGAATGCATTTACTCCGGAGAAAGAAATTGCTGAAGGCAAGAAGGGGGCGCAGCAGGTATATAAGACGATGCCGGTGTTGCCGGATTCGAGCCCCGTTACGCAGTATGTGCAGCGTCTGGGGGCGAAGCTGGTGCAGTCTGCACCGCCGTCTGCTTCAGGAACACAGTGGCCATTTGAATTTCATGTGGTGAATCAGGCCGACATCAATGCATTTGCGCTGCCCGGTGGGTCTATTTTTGTGAATCTGGGGACGATTCAGGCAGCGGAGACGGAGGCGCAGCTTGCCGGGGTCATGGCGCATGAGATTTCGCATGTGGTGATGCGCCATGCGACCTGCAATATCACCAAGCAGCAATCGCAGGCTCCGTTGTGGGCCTTGGGGCAGCTGGCGGCAGGAATCTTCGTTCCCGGTGCAGGTGGCGCGATCGCAGCGCAGGGAGTGGGTGCGGCTGCAGGGATGAGCTTCCTCAAGATGGGGCGCGATGCGGAGAAGCAGGCTGATCTGATGGGGACGGATATTGCCTATGACGCAGGGTACGACCCGCGAGGCATGGTGCAGTTTTTCGAGATTATTCAGGGGAAGTATGGCGCAGGTGGAACGCAGTTTTTGAGTGACCATCCGAATCCGGGAAATCGCACGGAGTATGTGAACGCTGAGATTGCTACGCTGCCGCCGCGCACGGATTGGGTGAAAACGACGCCGGAGTTTACGAAGCTCAAGAAGGTGATTGCGGGAATGCATCCGTATACGGCGAAGCAGATTGCCGGCGGCGCATGGAAGAGCGGGGTGGCTGCGAGTATTCCGGCGCAGGTAGACTTCAAGCCCAATGGAAGCTGGCAACTTCTGGACAGTACGGGATTTTCGGTGCAGTATCCGGGGAGCTGGCAGGCGATGGAGAAGGCGGGCGATAGCGCGACGATTGCTCCTCAAAATGGCGTAGTGAGCGCGACGAATGGGGATAACACGATTGTTTACGGGGTGATGATTGATGCTTATCGGCCGGAGCAGTCGATGGATCTGGCAACCACGACAAATCAACTAATTGCCGCGATTCAAAAAGGAAATCCCGGCATGAAGGCAGTGACCGGCATTGAAGATGTGCGCGTGAATCAGCAGCCGGGAAAGAGCGTGGAGTTTCTGAACCAGGTAGCTTCGGCAGGCAGTGAAGCGGAGCGCGATTGGATGGTTACAATTCAACGGAATGACGGATCGTTGAGCTATGTAGTGTTTGTGGCTCCGCAGAAGGATTTCGAAGCTCTGCGGGGAACTTACGAGCAGATGCTGCGGACGTTTCGGATAAAGTGATTAGTCGTCAAGGTGGACGCGCCTATGGCGCCATGGTGCTTCTATAGTTGTCATTTTGGCTTCTGTCGATTGCTAACTTTACAGTCCGGTTAAGCGGCACGGTATAGCGGAACATGCGTAAACATTGGGCGACACGCACTTTTCAACAATTGTTTACTGTTTTCAACAGTTGCGGGAATGGTTACCGATTGCTAGTATTGATTTTGTCGCTACGAGATAGCGAAGAGCACAGAGAAGTGCTCTTCGCAGAAAGATGACTGGGTTGCAAAGATAGCTCAGTTAGGCTAAGATCAAAAGCGACACGTAAGCAGTGGGATTTGAATGGTTTCGCCCCCGACCTTGAGTGGTTTGAGTGGAAGACGGAGCCAGTAAGGGTTCAAAAGACGCCAAGGCGTCAATCTGAACGACAATCCATTGCAAGCAGGGAGTTTATCTTCCTTGGGGCTTCAGGGCCCTCCGTTGAGTATGCTCTGCGGATGATCTTTTCAAGTTTGGCGCCGTTTTGCGGCTTTTAAGATGAGCGGGAAGTGAAGAAGGCATTGGGCCTCCGCTTTCTCGCTGCGCGGCTTCGGTCGAAACGACAGATGCCGGAGTTGCTAATTGTTCGATCGTGTTGAGCGATAAAGATTTTTGAGAAATCGTTTGACACGCCGATGCAAAATTGATAGTCTTAAAAAGTTCGCGCAAAAACAGGGCGCAACAAGTTCGAGGACGCGCGAAGTGGTCGCGCACTCGATCCAGAAGCAGTCCGCTCAGGCGGTAACTGTTGAGGATCTTTGACAATCAGGTTGAACATGCCAGTCGTGAGAATGGAAGAAGATCGGTTTGATCATTCTCACTGTTTTATCCTCGCAATCTTTCGAGCATTGCGAGGTGGATTGCCTCGTCGACCTCCGTCGGCTGGGTGCAATCCTCAGGTTTCAAACGAGAGTTTGATCCTGGCTCAGAATCAACGCTGGCGGCGTGCCTAACACATGCAAGTCGAACGAGAAAGTGGAGCAATCCATGAGTAAAGTGGCGCACGGGTGAGTAACACGTGACTAACCTACCCTTG
>DATAQW010000216.1:0-4115 GCA_036264445.1 Pseudacidobacterium sp. | reverse complement strand
TCGCCTCCCAATGGATTCGACGCAACGTAAGTGTAACGATAGATATGTGTATGTCCGTCGCGCCAGCTGGTGATAAGGAACTCGCCCGGCGCAAAGAAATTCAGATCATAGGCTTCATCAAAAAACTTGTCGTCATTCTGTGCCAGAACCAGGCGAGCATCGCCTGTGCGCGTATCGGCGAAGTACAGATTTAAGTGCTTGTGATCGCGTGTGAGCACTTCGATCCAGACAACATGCGGATCAATCCATCCAAACCGCGGGATATAGTCATTGCCCGCGTCGACTGGAACTTTCATCCACACTGTTTTGCCGCCATTTGCGCTTACTACGCCGACGCGCACGCCGGGATTCGGATCTCCGGGCTGCGGGTAGCGTTGCTGATCCACGTTAGCGTGTGTCGGAATCCAGTCAACGATCGGGTACTGCGGCACTGCTTCTTCATTCATCTGCAGGTAAGCAATCTGCTTTGAATCCGGCGACCAGAAGTAGTTGCTGCGCACATCAAGCTCTTCAAGATAGACCCAATCCACTTCACCATTCAGCAGAGTAGGTTCATGCGTATTAGTTACGGTCGTCGCAGGAGAAGATGGCCTGCCGACGTAAAGATTGTGGCCATGAAGATAAGAGATGTATTGCCCGCTGGGCGAGAACTTTGGATCATCGCCGCTGCCCTGTCCTGTATTTCCTACCTCAGTGCCGGTTCCGGTTTTAAGGTCATATAACCACAGTGTTCCATTGGTATCAAAGAGCAGGTGCTTTGAGTCCGGCGCCCAGATGTAATCCGGCTCGTCATAGCGTGCGCGATGGTCGCGGTCCTTCTCGGTAAGCTGAACATGCATAATGGACGCGAGCTTCTCATGGCTCAGCAGCTTGCTTGTTTTGCCGGTAGCTGCGTCCATCGCCATCATGTCGCCGTTGTCGTCGATATAGATGGCGCGGGTGCCATCCGGCGCCCATGTCATGTCGCCTGGCGGGTGGCCTATTGAGATCTTGCCACTGAAGATATCGGAAACGGTCCATTGTTTTTGCGCTTTGGCGAGGGAAGGAAAAGCCAGCAGGCAAACGAAAAGAACGGCAATCAAACGGCGCACTTACTACCCTCAAAAGGAGACTTTCGCCGCTTGCGAGATTCAATTTGCGGTTTGCGGCGGAACTATCATTATTTTAGTGCATTGCCGCAGGTCCAGCCGCTCTGCGTTTCTTTATGAAGAAGACCAGCGGGATCATGCACACACACCCGAGCGAAAGCACCGCAATCACATCCAGGTATGCCAGCATAGAGCTTTGCGTGATGAGCTGGCGGTAGAGACTCCCCTGTGCCATCACCTGCGCCTGCGCTGATGAGACAGCATTTCCCGCGCTGTGTTGCAGGTATTTCCCCAATGCGTCGACCTGTTGCTGGAACGTCGAATCAGCCATGGTGAGGTGACTGGCAAGGCGGTCCTGATGGAACTGGCTGCGCCGTGCCAGCGATGTTACGAAGAATGAAGTCCCGACACTGGCGCCGATATTGCGAGCAAGATTGGTCAGTCCGGAAACGTCGTTGCTTTTCTCGCGGGGGACGTCTGTGTACGACACGGTATTAATGGGAACGAATAGGAAGGCCAGGCCTGACGCCTGAAAAACACGGAGCCAAGCAATATAGCCGTAGCTCACCTGCAAATCAAGCGTGTGCATGCGGGCCAGAGCGAGGGCGAGCATAGAAAAGCCATAAACAATGAGATAGCGCGGATCGACCCTCCCAACCAGAAAGCCAACCAGCGGCATCATGAGCATGACGGTGACTCCACCCGGAGAGAGCACCAGGCCTGCCTGTTCCGCTGTATATCCCATCAGGGTCTGCACAAACTGAGGGATAAGCACTGTAGTGCCGTAAAGCGTGAAGCCGAGAACGAACATCAGAATAAAAGAAACAGCGAATGTGCGATTGCGAAAGAGCGTAAGGTCGAGTATCGGCTTATGACCTTTGCGAATCTGCACAATTTCCCACACTATCAGAGTCACCAACGACACTACGCACGCGACCGTGAAGTAGGTGATGACACGGGAACCGAACCAGTCGTCTTCCTGCCCTTTATCGAGAATGAATTCGAGGGATCCGAATCCAAGCGCGAGCAGCGCAAAGCCTGTGTAATCCAGGTTCAGACCTCCGGAGCGGAGCCGTTTTACTTCTGCCTCAATATGCGGCGGGTCTTCAACCATGCGCTGCGTCAGGAAGAGAGAAATAATCGCGACCGGAATATTGATGAAGAAAATCCAGCGCCAGTCGTAGTTGTCAGTGATCCATCCGCCCAGCGTTGGCCCGATAGCAGGAGCAGCGACCACGGCCAATCCATAAACCGCGAAGGCCTGCCCGCGTTTCTTCGGCGGGAAGGTGTCAGCCAGAATCGCCTGTTCGCTCGGCGCCAGACCTCCTCCGCCTGCGCCCTGCAGCACGCGGAAGAAAATCAGCAACGGTAGCGATGGAGCGAGTCCGCACAGTGCAGAGCTGATGCCGAAGAGCACAACACACCACATATAGAAGCGCTTGCGCCCGACGAATGACGTCAGATACGCGCTCATGGGCAGGATCACGGCATTCGAAACAAAATATGAGGTAAGCACCCACGTCGCTTCGTCCTGTGACGCACCCAGTCCGCCGGCAATATGCGGCAGCGCGACGTTGGCGATGGAAGTGTCGAGCACTTCCATGAATGTGGCCAGCGTCACCGTCAGCGCAACTGCCCAGGGATTATGCTTTGGCTTCCATGTTGCTGCATCCGCACTCATAGGTGATTCCTGTTAGAAGTGGTTGGGGTAGTGCGCGATGCAGAAATTTGAGGGATTAGTTTAGTGGACGATTGCACTTGGTTCTATCGGGGTACGAATATGTTCAGGACGTACCCCGAGCCCCAGGGCGCGTCCTGTGATCCGTGTCAGTCCCGGAAGGTGCATGAAAGCACGCATCTGCCACGGAGCGTGCGCCTTTACCGGATTGCCCAGAAAATTCAGCGAAGCGTTGTGAATGCGGGCCTGTATCGCCTGGATTACGCGCACCGGAAATTCGCGCCGCTCCTGTATCTTCGCCAGAAGCGCTTCCGTCAGGTTTCCTTCTCGCAATGGACTGGCAAGAATATTCGCAGCAGCTACAGCGTCCTGTATTGCCAGGTTAATGCCGACACCACCCGCAGGCGACATAGCATGGGCCGCATCGCCAATACAAAGCAGTCCTGGCTTATACCATTGCCGCAGCCGGTTGATCTGCACAGAGAGCAGCTTCACCTGTTCCCAGTCCGTGATTTCAGCCACGCGATCGTCGAGAAACGGCGCGACCTGCACAAGTGATTCGCGGAATGCAGGCAATCCGGCTGCTTTTACGGCATCGAATGCCCCTTTAAAGACGATCAGGCCAGCCTGGAAATAGTCATTCCGGTTGATAAGGATCAGCATTTTTCCATAGTCAATCCGGCCGAGGGCTTGGTATGGGTCGTCAGGTTCGCGGCTGATGCGGAACCACAGCACATCGATAGGAACTCCCAGATTGATCACTTCAAGTCCTGTTGCCGAGCGTACAGTCGAGTGCCGTCCATCACAACCAACTACCAGTTCGGCTTCGATTTCTGTAATCCCACCGGGAGTCTGTATGCGAACACCACGGATCCGGCCACTTTCTTCGATCAATCCGGTTACATCGTGCTCCATTCTCAAATCGAATGTTCGGAAGCGCTTTCCTTGCTCCGCGAGGAAGTTGAGGAAGTCCCATTGAGGCATAAGCGCAACGAACCCGCACTGCACAGGTAGATGAGTGAGGTCTGCTGCCGTGAATACGAAATCTCCGAACTGGCCGCCGATGTTTCGCAGCTCCTGATGCGGCAATTTCAAGAATTCTTCGAGGAGTCCAAGCTCATGCATCAACTCCAGCGTGGAAGGATGAACTGTGTCGCCGCGAAAATCCCGGAAGAAATCCTTATGCTTTTCGAGCACGATGACACTCACGCCAGCGCGGGCCAAAATATAGCCGAGCATCATTCCTGCCGGACCGCCTCCGGCAATACAGCATGTCGTGATTTCACGTTTTGCAATCGTATTCGTTTCCACAGAAATGGCCATCCTGAATAGAACGAACGATTTGCTTA
>DATAQW010000184.1:0-4791 GCA_036264445.1 Pseudacidobacterium sp. | reverse complement strand
CAGGTTGCCAGACAAGCAGCTCCGCCTCCATCCACACGCGCAGCTCAAAATGAACACGCAGCTCCGAAGATCCCGGGTGTAGCCGCAAGCCTCGATCCAACTTTGCACCCGGAGTTGATGGCACAGGCTGAATCGCTTGAATATATGGGCAACGGACGCAACATCTTTTCTCAATTCTCTGCTCCGCCTGCCATTGAAAAAGTAAAAGCGCCCATTCGCCCCAGCGCGCCTGAGGCGCCGATAGCACAAGGGCCGCCGCCTCCACCGCCTATCGATCTCAAGTTCTTCGGCTATGAGGCACGCAAGGACGGGACACGCAGAGCCTTCCTGCTGCATGGTGACGATGTGTTTATTGCCTCGGAAGGCGATGTCGTCGATCATCGCTATCGGGTGCTGAAGATTAACCCGTTTTCCATTGAGGTCGAGGATATCCCTTACCACAATGCGCAACCGTTGCAACTTGTGCAGAATTAACATGCATCGCCAGCTACAATCCGCCAGCCGTAAACCGACGCCTTCGGAGCGCAGGGTTTCTGCATCTCGACCTGGAGAATCAGGCTACATCCTGCTGACCGTCCTCTTCATGATAGCGCTGATCCTGATCGCCCTCGCCGTGGCTGCGCCACGCATCGCGGCCTCAATCCAGCGGGATAAAGAAGCAGAACTGATCCACCGCGGACTGCAATACAGACAGGCCATCAAGCTTTATTACAAAAAATTCGGGCGGTACCCTTCCTCCATCGACCAGCTGGAAAAAACCAACAACATCCGTTTCCTGCGCAAACGTTATGTAGACCCCATGACTGGCAAAGACGATTGGAAGATCGTCCTCTTTGGTCAGGCCCATGTAAAAGCAATGGGGCTTTTCGGGCAGCCAATCGCCAATAGCGGTACAGCTGGCAGCAGCGTTCTTGGCGGCGGAGTAGGGCAAAGCGGCAGTTTGGGCGGAGTCTCGCAGACTGGCACATCGGGAGCATACGGCAACAGCGGGGCGCTGCAATCCACCAGCAGTACAACATCAAGCAGCAGCGATTCTTCCTCTGACTCTTCTGGGAGTACCGGCAATACAAGCACATCTGGAACATCCACCACAGGCAGTACAAGCAGCAGCGGATTTGGCAGCAGTAGTTTCGGTTCCAGCAATTCCGGCCAGACCTTCGGCGGAGCTCCTATGGTTGGTGTCGTCAGCAAAAGCCAAAAGGCTTCCATCAAGGAATACAAGCAGCAAAAGCACTATAACGAATGGGAGTTTGTCTACGATCCGCTGGAAGACATGCAGCAGGCAGCGAGTCTCTTTGGAGGATCATCAACCAACGTCAACGGAACTGGATCGAATTCCACAACCACACCAGGCTCGTCCACCTCATTCCCGTCCAGCTCCAACCCAGGCACATCCAATCCCGGAACCAGCAATCCAACAACACCCACTTCTCCGCAGCAATGAAAATGACCTCGCATAAGCGAGGCCATTTCGCTGAAGCCAGAACCTGATTACACGCTGAAGGATGATCCGCAGCCGCAGGTGCTCTTGGTATTTGGATTGTCGAACTTGAAGCCGGCCGCTTCGAGGGTCTCGACATAATCCACTGTGCAACCGCTGAGATACATCAGCGAAGTCGCATCGACGAAAACCTTAAGGCCGTCAAAGCTGAACACCTTGTCCATCATGCCCGACTGGTTCTCAAACGACATGGAGTACTGGAATCCGGAGCAGCCGCCGCCTACAACACCAATGCGCAATCCAGCCGGAAGTGGATCCTGTGTCGCCATGATCTCGCGGACTTTTCCTACTGCCATATCCGTAAGCGTGAGCGGCGCCTTCCTGACTTCCGTGGTTTCTGGCGTAAGGGTTGTAGTGGCCATTAGTTTCTCCCTCAAAAATAGACTACCTAGAGTGTATCGCCACTGGTCCAGGCGACACAACTCTTCATTTCTTTGATGTAACAGCGCATCCATTCGATGCAACGAAAAACAGGCGCGATAATTAATCAGTTTGCAGCAATTTGGCCCGAAATCTGGTCATACTGCGCCTGGCTCAGCACGCCTTTATCTACCAGATCATGCGGAGCAGCGTAGGGCCGTCCATGAATAATATGCCGCGCACGTGCTCTCGTCATCCCTGGAAGAGCTGCTAACTGGTCCTCTGAGGCAGAATTGATGTCAATCGGGCTATTTCCGCTCTGCAAGCCTTGTTTTACTCCGGCGGTAATAGCGTTGACCTTGCGCTCCGCATTGGCAGCAGCCTGTCGGGCCGTATCCGCTGCTTGCTGCGCAGTCTGTCTTGCCCGTTGGGTGGCGTCAGCTGCCTTCTGTTGCAGTTCCTCGTCAGAATGCTTCTTTTCACACCCAGACAGCAAAGCTGCGCCGATGGCCAATGCAACCAGCCATCGCCTCAGATTATTTTTCGAATGTGGGCTTGCTTGTTTCATCTTTCTTCACCTTCCCGGCATATTTGGATGGAATCTTCTGAAAGGGAAGAGGTTGCCAAACCAGCTTCATTCAGCGAAAAGGCCCTGTTCAGAGCCCTACCTTTAGGACTATCATTTTAATCCGAAACGGCCTCACTTACCCCCGGGCCATTCAAGTGACCCGGTCGTACTTGGGACCGGCTCAAACTCGAACCCCTTTGAGGTGCTCTATGAGCATCATGCTTCTTCTGTGGATCGTCTGGGCCGTTGTCACCGCATTCCTTCTGGTTCTTCTTGCTTACCGTGGAACCCTGACCCGCTATGAGGAAGACCAACTCTTTCTCGACCCGTGTTCAGACCACCAGAAACAGGAACAGAACGCGCTCCTTCAGAAGGTCAACCGCATTCAACCGCTCGTGCGCATCATGACGGGCGCAACTTGTGCTTTATCGGCAACTATTATCGGCGTATACGTTTGGGACGCACTTAAACAATTCAGGTAAGGAGAGTTTTCGGCTCATCACCGGAGCGCCTTCGGGCGCTCGGGTGTATTTGTGTCCCATCATCGTGCACCCTCTACTGTCCCCCGGGCGGTCACATCTACTGACACTTCCTTATCTACTCTAAGCATTATTTTGCTTGGATCTTTCATCCCCCACGCCACATACGGAATCACGAAATGCGTTGTAGCCGTAGCATCGGTGCCGTTGAGCTGGATGGTTAGCTGAAGACTGAGCGGATGATCGTTGCCATGGATATTAAATGTGCCCTCAACAGTTGCATTCTGCGTTGTTCCTGGCTTGATTGTTCCCGAAACCTTGATTGGATGAAAAAACGCCTCAGGATATTTCCTGCTTTCAAGCACCTCGTCCTGCATCTTGGCGTCACGCAGCTTATTTCCACTTTCGCCGGTAGCAACGTCGACGAGGAACTCCCCCTCGGCCGCCCCGGTCTGCGGATTGAACCTCATCATCCCGCTTTTCAGCTGAAACGTGCCTTCTACCGTATGCAAAACATCGTGCAACGTCCAGCGAATCTCGGTCTTTTGTGGATCAAGATGAATAACGACCTGTGGAGCTGCGGCCTGCGACCACGCAAGGGACGCAGAAATGAGGAAGGCTGCACAAAGTGCAATCCTGCGAAGAGGCTGATGCATATGCAATTCTTCACCACTCCGCTGGACACACGCCGGGAAGTACCAGCCGGGCAGCCATATCTGCACCGTGATTCAACAGGAAGCGGAGCATTGTCGAATCGCCCAGATGCAAGTCGATCATGCCGCGAAACAGGCCGGGAGAGCCCGCCAGCACGTGCATGGCATAGTTCCTCACTGCCGGATAGGCATCCATCAGAAGCAATAGCCGCGTCATGCGCTGAGGTTTGGCGAGAATTTTCCGGTGCGCGGTCGCATAGACTTCGAGGCCGCCATTGGTGATCGATTCACCTAACAACATCGCCTGCCGAAAACTCAAAGCCAGCCCCTCGCCCGCTATCGCATCCACAGATCCCGAAGCATCGCCAATAAGCGCAACGTTGCCGTTTTCCACCCGCTTCAGTCTGCGCGTCATTGTCACTGCACCCCGCTCGGTATCGCGGACCCGGTCATGCGGGAGCCGTTCCCGTAGAAACGGAATTGCATTCACCACATCCCGAATCCGCACGGCACTGTTCCGCGTCACTACAGCGACGCAAATCTCATTCCCCGATACCGGAGTGATGTAGACCTGCCCCATAGCCGTCCAATGCACTTCAACATACTGACTCCACGGAGCAACGCGATAATGCCTGCGGAAACCAAAGCGGCGTGCAATTGTTTTGCCTTCATCAAGACCAGCCCACCCGCGAACTCTTGAAGACTGCCCGTCAGCGCCGACCAGGTACCGATACCTGCACGCGTTCTGATTTAAAGTGATTCCGGCGCCAAGGCCCACATGAGTCCCCCAGCGAAAGCGCACGCCTAACGATTGCGCCCTCTCCACCATGGACGTGTGCAGCATCGTTCGCGGAATGCCACTGCCTTCGCCACAGCCGAACTCAGCGGCAACAGAGACCGGCTCCATGTCTGCCCAGTTCGCAAAGCGAATCCCGCGAAACGTCGCGCCCCCTTTTGCTTCACAATCCACGCCCAGCGCAGCCAGACCGCGCCGCGCATCGGGCATCAAGCCCTCGCCGCAGGCTTTGTCGATTGGCGGCCGAAGAGAATCGGCAACAAGAACATCAGCGCCGCGCATGCGCAGCGCAATTGCGGCAGCCAGACCGGCAGGACCGCCGCCCACCACTAACACATCACAAGAACTATTGTTCAAAAAAACTCTACCATTCCAGGAGCAAAATTTCCGAACAAAATCCCGGTCCCATCGCCGCCAGAATACTGCGCGTGCCT
>DATAQW010000149.1:0-2977 GCA_036264445.1 Pseudacidobacterium sp. | reverse complement strand
GAGAGATAAGACGTGCTGAGCAGATTGCCATTCGCGTCCACCAACTCGATAGCCCCCCTATGCGCGGCCGTCGACGTCGGAGTGAAGTTAACAGTCACTTCGCACGTATCACCGCTCTGGAAGCTGCCGGAGCAGGTTCCTGTCTGAATACTGAACTCAGAACTCGAAAAACGAGGAGTTCCCAGATCAGCAGCAGCGCCGAACTCATAATTCAAAATCAGAGCTTGGCTGCACGGAGCTGGCGACGCTTGACCGGCGGGACATACGTTGGCTGTGCCAAAGTCGGCTGTCTGGAGCTGCGCCCTAACCAACTGATCGACATCTGTCTCATAGAGATACTGCAAGATGTAAATAACTCCATTACTGCTCGCAGCAACATCGTCCGCGTAATACGACCCTTCACCCGTCTTGACGGCATAGGCCTTGCCACCCACAGGAATCGCAATAACGTGGCCATCGTATGTATCGGCGATGTAGAGATTGCCAACCGCGTCAACGGCAACTCCATTGGGAGCGAGCAGGTCCAGTCCGTTCATATCGATGACGGAAGCTGAGCCATCGGTTGCAACTTCGACCACGCGCCCGGCATTGCCCGCATTGTTGTCATAATCGGTGATGTACAGGTTTCCCTGTCTGTCGACGGCCACATCTGTGCAGCTGTTGAGCGTGATGTTCCCCGTCGCAACGAGTGAAGCATTGCCGGAAGTTGAAATTTTTAGTATCTGACCGCTCTCGCCGGAATCAGCATAGACCGTGGAAGCAACGTAGACATTACCCACGGTATCGGTCGCGATGCCGCCGAGCGTGCCGAGCTGATGATTACCTGCATTGAGGACCGATGCTGAGCCATCTACCGCAACTTTCACAATACGGCCGTTACCCGCGTCTGCGATGAATACATCGCCCGCTGCATCCACCGCAATTCCTGAAGGTCCATTCAGAGAAAAGCTTCCAGCCGTGAATGTGCTCTTCGTACCGTCTGGCGTCACTTTCACGATCTGGTTAGTGCCCGCATCGGCAATGTAGAGGGTGCCAGCGGAATCAACGGCAACACTTTGAGCGTTATTGAAGCCGGTGCCGACAATCGAGACGGCGCTGCTGAAAGTTACCGTCTGCGCCGGAAGCATCGGTACGGCGAAAGCTGCAGCCACTAGAAAGAACACACGGCGAAGCAAGGCAGAAAAGCGGTACAGAGAGCACACGGGTACCATGGGCAACACACTCCGAGCAAAGGCAGTCAAAAATTTCCAACGGAGAAAGCCGCTATTGCAGGCTTACTCGCGAAAGTAATCATCAAGGTGCAATCAGCCTGCCAAATTCGGCGCTACCCATTTTGGCAACATTTTGTTGCATTTCGCGGCTGGAAATGCCCCAAATGCTTCCAAGTTTTTTGTACTCCTGCAAAAAAAGAAGAAACCTTCCTGAAAGAATCGAATGAGCCCGTAAGTTGAAGCCAGCGTGGTGTTAAGCCACATGCAGTCGCTTCGATGTCGATGACGTTTTTGCCTCTGAGGGCAGATTTGTAGGTGAAATCAGCCTTTATTGCGGCTGTGCAGCAAGGGGAGAACTTTGGGGGACACGGAATCCGCCTGCGCAAAGATGGGAGCGGAAAAGCCCGGAAATGCAAAGGAGATCAGCACCGCAGAAGCTACAAGAAGACGCTGCACACTGTCATCCAGCCCTTTTAGAAAAGAAAAGGCGCAGCAGCAAGAGATATGCCGCTGCGCCAGATTACAAAAACATTAAAAGAGGAACTTCGCGCCAAACTGCAGGACGCGAGGATCGTACGTTGAGGTCAACTGCCCGAAGTTGCTGCTGGTAAATCCAGCGCTCACGTTCTGGAATTCCGTGTGATTGAAGGTGTTATATGACTCGGCGCGAAGCTGGAAGAGCGGACCTTCCCCTGATGTGAGTCGAAACTCCTTGAACAAGCTCAGGTTCCAGTTAAAGAGACCCGGGCCAACGACAGCATCCTTGCCAGCGGCGCCGAAGCCCTGATTGCCTCCTCCATCCCATGGGGCAACCGGCGCCGAAAACGACGACGTGTTAAACCATCCAAGCTGCTTTTTGGGATAGCCCACATGGCCGCTCAGGCTCGGACGGTTGGTGGCGTTGCCGCCCAATCCAAGAACGTCAGTCCCATAGTTGACATTGGTTGGAGTGCCGCTTTCAGCCACGGTTATGCCTGAGATCTGCCAGCCTCCCAGCAGTGTCCGCTCCAGGGCGCTGCTGGAGTGCAGGAAGAATGGAAAATTATAGATATAGTTCGCGTTGAAGATATGACGGCGATCGAACAGGCCAGATCCCCGGTCATAATCCTGGTTGAACGGATCGGAGAGCTGACCGCCCGAGCCGGATAACGTGGAAGAGGTAAGATCACCGCTTTGGATGTCGATCTCATGCGAATAGGTATAGGCGAACTGCAAACTTAGCCCATGCCTGTTCTCCATGCGCAGCGTTGCCTGCAGCGAGTG
The DNA here is from genome assembly GCA_036264445.1 of Pseudacidobacterium sp. Classification (GTDB taxonomy): domain Bacteria; phylum Acidobacteriota; class Terriglobia; order Terriglobales; family Acidobacteriaceae; genus Pseudacidobacterium. The sequence goes on along the minus strand of DATAQW010000149.1, from coordinate 503 downwards.
ATAACTGCTGTTGGTCGTATTTTCGGTCCTTGTAATATTGGCCCATCCAGGATAGATCCTGTACAGATTTGCGTTTGCCCCGCCGGCAACTGCTTCACGATTGGCAAGGCCCGATGAGTCGGTCAAGGGCAGCGTATTGATCGCCCGCTCATCGTTCTGGTTCCATCCCGTCATGCCGACATACTGCACCGCAGCGACTGTCGAAGGCGCCACCTCGTGCTGCACGCCGAGACTGAACTGCTGCGTGGCCGGGTTGCGGTAATCCAGGTTCAGGGCGCTGAAGTTGCTTGGCGATGTAGGCACAGTAGCGGTCTGGCCAGTGTTGTTGTTGGTATTCGGATTGGAGAAGTAAACGGCGTTGACCGAAGGTTGAAACGCCCAGGGCGGATTTGTGTCCGTGCCATAGATGTCGTTGCCCTGGACACGTTCGAAGAACAATCCATAGCCGCCGCGAATCACAGTCTTGCCAGTTCCAAAGATGTCATAGGCAAAACCGACACGCG
>DATAQW010000127.1:0-26378 GCA_036264445.1 Pseudacidobacterium sp. | reverse complement strand
GCCATTACCGGAAAACGTGCGATTCGATTCATTCTGTCTCTTATCTCCTTTAATCGCCTGATCGCCAGCATGCGGCCGGTACAGCAAAATCAGAACTGATACTCTCATTGTTCCGCGACTGCCGCGACCAGACTGGCCTTGGACTCGCCAGACAGGTTGGAAATCTTGGGCGTAACGCTATCAATCCAACTTCCGCTCTAAACCGCGCATAGCTTTGGGATGTGCAAAAGTCTCTGCGCTGTGATTGTAATTGGTTTCTGCCGAATGGCAAGCTTCAAGCGGCGGACCGAGCTCTACTGGCCCGCTGCGATCTTCGGTGTAATCAATCCGATGTGGTCAACGCCTATGCCACGAGCGATATCCACAACTTCAGCAACCGGCGCATAATTCAGCTCTGCATCGCCCTGAATGAACAGAACCTTTTCTGCGCGGATCGAGAAGATAGCGTTTAGGCGGTTCGGCAGGTCATTCTTGGCCACGTCATCCTGATTGATTTTATAGGTCGGCGGCGCGCCACGATTATCGTGAATCTGCACCACGATCGTGAGATCATTCTGCTGCTGCTGCTGCGGATTCTTTGGCGGCTGGGGCACCTGCGCCTCCAGGCCGTGCGGCGTAACCGGCACGATAACCATGAAAATAATCAGCAGCACCAGCAAAACGTCAATCAGCGGGGTAACGTTAATATCGGCATTCAGTCCACCCGGACCCGAGCCACTTCCCATTGCCATAAGTCAAATCCTCATTTCTCCGGAGATGAAGAGTCTTCACCCGGATTATTCTCCGCCAATTTGGCCTGTGCGCTGCTCGGTCAGCAAGCCGATCTCTTCCACGCCAGTTGTACGCACAGCGTCAATCGCATCCATCACGGTGCCGTAGTGCGCGCGCGCGTCAGCGCGGAAAAAAACCATTTTGTTGGTCTTGTTCTGCAGCATGTCGTTGACCTTTGCTCCCAGATCAGAGAGTGAAACCTGGTCCTGTCCCAGGAAAACTTTGCTGTCGCGAGTCACGGCCACAACCACTGCATCTTCGTGGTCGGCGTCGGGCATCGCTGTCGCATTTTCCGATCTTACGAGGTCAACGTTCACCTTATTCTGCAACATGGGCGTAATGACCATGAAGATGATCAACAGCACCAGCATCACGTCCACCATGGGAGTAACGTTGATGTTGGAATTGACCTTTTTGCCTTCGTCTCTCTTAACTAATGCCATCTTTTGCTCCGTCGATCAGGGCTTCCTCGTAAACTTTGCATGCCGTACGGTAAAACCGCTGGAGCAGGACGGAGATTCGAGCCGTCCCACTCCGAAGTGCAGGATTCCCGCGATGGCAACGCCTTCTATCGGCGGTTGCTCTGCTTGAGGAAGTAGTCGATCAATTCGCTCGAGGAGTTGTCCATCTCGACGTCAAACGCTTCCACCTTGTTGGTGAAGTAGTTGAACGTCATAACCGCCGGGATGGCAACCAGCAGGCCGAACGCGGTCGTGACCAAGGCTTCGGAAATACCGCCGGCCACAGCGCCGATACCAGAGGTCTTCTGGGTTGCGATCTGACGGAACGCGTTCAAGATACCGACGACGGTTCCGAACAGTCCGATAAACGGAGCCGTGGAACCGATGGTGGCCAGACCGCCCAGGCCGCGTTTCAGCTTGGCATGAACAATAGCTTCGGCACGCTCCAGTGCGCGCTTCGAGCTCTCGATCTGCTCTTCGGTCACTGCGCCGCCGCCGCCGAAGCTGCGGAACTCCTGCAGGCCTGCCGTGACCACTTCGGCCAGGTGCGACTTCTTGTTACGGTCAGCAACCTTAACTGCTTCATCCAGTTTACCTTCCTTGAGCGCGCCGGCAACGCGCGGAGCAAACTCACGCGACTGCTTGCGGGCTGCGCTGAAATAGAGCCAGCGGTCAATCATCACAGCCAGTGACCAGATTGACATGATGAACAGGATGATGACCACACCCTTGGCCAGGTTTCCCATGTTGCCCCAGAGTTCGAGAGGGCTGAAACCAACCGTCGGTTCCTGGAAAAAGGCCAGGGAAGTCGGGTGAATAACTGCTTGTGTAAGTTGAGCGAGAATCACTGAATCTTTCCTCCTGCGGAGTTTTCTTCTTTAAGCTAACGGTCAGCGCGATCTTCCGCGCAGACAAATTGTAGTTCGCCTTATTCGACAGACAACATGCCACCATGGCATAGCGTGCTGAAACAAGGCCGGACAAAGAGCCTGACGGCGAATCAACCGCCGAGCGTGAAGACGACGTTGATCTGCGTTTCCACCTCAACCGGATCGCCATTGAGCAGGTATGGCTTATAACGCCAGGTCCTTACTGCATCCATAGCTGACTGCTGAAGCATCGGCGGACCACTGACAACCTGGAGGTTTTCAATGGTGCCATTCTTAGAAATCGTTGCGTGGAGAACAACCGTTCCCTGAATACGCGCCGCCTTGGCGATCGCCGGATACTGCGGCTGCGTTTTAACCAAAAGGTTGCCCTGCATCACGCCGGACGAAACCGCGATCCTCTTCGGCGGAGCAGCCTTTACGACCGGTGCCGGCCCATTGCCGATACCGCCAAGCATGCCGCCCAGAACGCCGCCCGCGGTACCGCCCATGCCTTCCATACCGGCAACACCGGTGTTTGGCGGAGGCGCGGCATCCTCATGCACCATCTTGATTTCCTTAGGGATCTTCGTAAAAGTCATCTGATTATTCATCAGTTGGGAAACTATCTTCTCATGCACCGGGGGTGCCGGCGGTGGCGGCGGTGGCGGCGGGGGTGGTGGTGGCGGCGCGACCAACAAAGTCGCCATTGCCGCTGTGGGCAGCGCCTCCGGATTCAGCAACGGATACAGAATCATCGCCGCCAGAATCGATCCGTTCAATACGAAACCAAGAATTGTAAAGTACTTACTTTTGGTCTTGATCCTATGGCCTGATTCCATCAAGGCGTCTTCAAACATGACCCTACCTCTTCCAAGCAGAACTCGTTACCACCTATAGACACCACGCGGGTGCCTGTTTGTTCCCGGTTACTCATTTTTTTTCGGGAGCGTGTGGAAAATTTTTCGAAAAAGCCGAGTGACAAAAGCTATATCACATTCGGACCATCTCTGGAAACGTTTCACTCACTCAAACTTTGGCTTTTTTCGCTGCGGGCAAAACCGCTGCCTTGCCACGCCGCTGCCGCCATTCCTGATACGCCACCAGCATCGGCGCTGCCACAGCAATTGACGAATAGGTTCCGATCAAAATGCCAATCACCAGCGCAAATGAAAATGGATGAAGCACTTCGCCGCCAAAGAGGAACAGCGCAAGCACCGTCAGGAATGTCAGCCCTGAGGTCAGAACCGTCCGGCTCAACGTCTGGTTGATGCTCCGGTTCACCAGATCAGGCAGTGCCTCGCGCCGCGAAAGTCTCAAGTTTTCTCTGATGCGGTCAAAAACCACAATGGTGTCATTCATCGAATAACCAACCAGCGTCAAAATGGCTGCAATGACCGTCAGCGAGATTTCCTGGTTCGTAAGACTAAAAGCGCCGATGGTAATCAGCGTGTCATGGAAGACAGCAACCACCGCCGCCACGCCATAAATCAGCTCGAAGCGAAACCAGAGGTACACCAGCATGCCAACCAGCGAATAAAGCGTCGCCAGCAGGGCCTGGTTCCTCAACTGGGAGCCTACCTGCGGGCCAACGATTTCCACATTACGAATCGCAAATCCTGAAAGATAAGCATTCTGCTTCAACTCGCCCAGCACGGCTGGAGTGACTGATCCAGAAAGATTGTCGATTGAATCAATCAGACCGCTGCGCGCGTCGCGGTAGCTCAGGATTGCCGTGGCCTGCTGGCTATAGTGCTGTTGTGCTGCATCATTCTGACCCAGATGCTCAGGGTCCCTTGTAGCAAGCCAGTTCCCCAGCGTGCCCTGGCCTGCGTTGTCGAGATCAAGCTTGCCCTGATTGGCAGCGTTGTTAGTGACATAACTGGTTTCCAGCGCCTGCAGGATCAGCGCCCGCCCCTGGTCCAGAGCCGCTTCGCTTGTCTGCTTCTGCGCCAGCGAGATCAAAACTTCATTGTTCGCCGCCTGGCTTCCTGTAATGCTCTGGATGCGGGGATCCTTGAGGCCGGCCTTGTCCACTGCGGCACGAATGCGGTTGAGGTCAGGCCTTTGATCGAACCGGACACGCACCACTGTGCCACCGCGAAAATCCACGTCCAACGGCAGCCCATGCCAGAAAAACAACGAGAGCAAGCCCGCCACGCTGAAAATCAGCGAAAAACCCAGGAAATACCACTTCTTCCCAAGCCAGTCGATATTTACATCACGAAACAGTTCCACGAAATTCCCTCAAATCGGCTAAGCACCGGATAGCGAAAAACTGGGTAGCGAGTTTTTTGCGGTCAACTGGTACTCTTTTCGCCGACCGCTTCTCAGCTATCCGCTTTTAGTTGTCTTTCTAAATCGACAACGCCTCGCCCCGTTGCTTCTTGTTCAAATGGGCATCAAAAATCACGCGCGACACAAACACTGCGGTAAACAGGTTCGCCAGCAAGCCGAATGTCAGCGTTACGGCAAATCCGCGTACCGGGCCCGTTCCGAAAATGAACAGGATCGCCGCCGACACAATGGTCGTTACGTGCGTATCGATAATTGTCGTCCACGCATGCGCAAAGCCCTGATCGACAGCCGCCGACGGCGACTTGCCAGCCCGCAATTCTTCCCGGATGCGCTCAAAGATCAGCACATTCGAGTCCACGCCCATACCAATGGTCAGGATCACGCCAGCGATTCCAGGCAGCGTCAGCACTGAACGCGTATAACCCATGAATCCAAGGAGAATTACCAGGTTCAGAAACAGCGCCAGGTCTGCATTAATGCCCGAGCCGCGGTAGTAGATCAGCATGAAGATCATGACCGCCAGCATGCCGACAATCGAAGCCATCACGCCCTGGCGAACCGAATCGGCGCCAAGCGACGGTCCGACCGTGCTCTCCTGCAGATAGTGAATCGACGCTGGTAGAGCGCCCGTGCGCAGCAGCATCGATAAATCTTTTGCCGCCTGCTCAGTAATGCCGCCACCAGAGATCGTTCCCGTATCGCGAATCTGGTCGCGGATCGTGGCAACTTCCTGAATCTTGTTGTCGAGCACGATGCTGAGCGACTTGCCTTTGTTGGCCGCGGTGAAATCCGCAAAGTGGTTGCCAGCAGCAGCTGTCAGATAGAAGACGACCTCGGGCTCATTCGTGTTGGGATTCCGCTGCGGCTGCGCATCCCGGATATCCGTACCCGCGACTTCCGGAACACGCTTGATCTGGAAGACTGCATCATTGCTGCTCGGTCCCACAGCTCCCGGAACAGCATGTAGCAGCAGCGAATCATAAGGGACTGAGCCACCCAGCGCTTGCAATGCCGCCTGCTCATTCGGCCATGGACCGCCGAGTACTAGATGAATCTCAAGCCGCGCCGTCGATTGGATCACATCCTTCACGCGCGCCGGATCGTCCATGCCCGGCAACTCCACCAGAATCTGGTTGCTGCCCAGGTTGTACTCCTGAATCACAGGCTCACTCACGCCCAGCGAGTCCACGCGCGTGCGGATGACCTCAATCGCCTGCTCCATCGCGCGCTTTTTGAGGTCAGCGACAGCTGTCGGCTTCATCGTCAGCGTGAAGGTATTGTTCGCTCCTGAAGCGATCTCGTATTGGTTACCGAAGCGCTGGCTTAGGATGGAGCGAACATCGCCGGTACGGTCCACAGGCACGCCGGAGATCAAAATCGTTTCCGGATGCGACACATCGGGCTTCGTAATCGAGCCCACCGTGATGCCGTTCTGCTGTAAATCGCTCTGGATACGAGCAACGTCATTGTCAGTAGCGGCGTTCACAGCTTCATCCACCATCACTTGCAGGATCAGGTGCGTGCCGCCCTTCAGATCAAGGCCAAGTTGAATGCGGTTTAGAATCGCTTCTTTCAGCGCCGTTCCACTCAGGCCTTTGGGAATCCCAAAGATGCCGAAGACGAAGACAATCAGCACCGCAACAATCAGAATCGTTTTTTGTGTGAGGTTCTTACGCATGGGTATTCAGAATAAGTGCCTTACTTTGCAGGCTCATCAGTGGTGACAGAAGCGATGGCGGTCTTCACGATTTCAATCTTAATATTGTCCGGAGCCACGCGGAGCTGGATCGCATCTTCTTTTATGGAAAGAATCACACCGCGAATGCCACCCGTGGTCGTGACCTTGTCGCCGGGTTTCAGGTTGCCGAGCATCTGCTGCCACTGTTTCTGGCGCGTTTGCTGCGGACGGATCAGTAAGAGATAAAAGACCGCAATAATGGCGACAAAGGGCAGAAATGAAATCAGGCCCGGTGGAAGTGCGACGGCCAGTAAGAGAGTCGATGTCAACGTACAATCCTTTTCGTTGCGGAGCTTTCGTGCATCTCGCAACCGCAAAATTCATCATGTATCCAAGGAAAAATTTCTGAGCAGCGCCGAACAGCAGCTGCTTCCTCCAGGAACACAGGCCCTGTTACCACTCGCCCGCAAACACTGCGCTCAGGTTACAAGCGCATCAATACAGGCCAGAGATGCCGGAAGGGTCCTGCGTGATAGCTTTTCAGCACCAGATGGATTATGTCAAGGCTGAGGGGGGAACGCAGCCAGTCAGATCGTCCGGATTTGAAGGAACCCATGCCGATGACAAGTGATTCTCGAAAGCCTGCCGGACTAAACCAGAGATACAGTCTGCGCCAAAACGATTTGTGTTGCGCCCATGCAGTTTTCTGGCAACAAAAATATAGAGAACTCCGGTCCTCATCAAATTCCTGTCAAGTCTAATAATCAGGAGCTTCGCGATGAAATTCCTGCTTGTTCTTATAGCTTGCGCCATGTTTGAAGCCGGCGGTCAGCAAGCACCTCAGCCCTCTGGTACTGCTCGTACGCTAGCGCAGCCATATTCCCAATTCGGCTTTGACGTCCTGAGGGAATTGCGTTCGCAACATCAAGACGAGAATGTTTTTGTTTCACCGACAAGCATCGCCGTCGCGCTCGCCATGACTTCAAACGGCGCCAGTGGAACTACGCGCGATGCAATCTTGCAAACGCTGCACTCGGATGGACAATCCATCGAATCCTTCAATGCGGCCAATCATGCGCTGATTGAAGAAATAGCGAGCACAAAGGTAGTGCAACTCTCCATGGCCAATGCCTTGTGGCTGCAGCACGGATTTCCTGCAGATCTGTCTTTTACACAATCTTTGCAGACAGCATATAGCGCGGAGGCCGACCATCTGGATTTTCGAAACCCTGTTTCAGTACAAACGATCAACGCGTGGGTCGCGAAGCACACCAATGATCGCATTCAGAAGATTGTCGACGAGATCGATCCCACAACGGCTGCAATGCTGACGAATGCGATAGCTTTCAAAGGCAAATGGACCATGCCTTTCGATCCAAAAGAGACACAATCGCATGATTTTAAAGCTGCGAGCGGCGCTGTGCGCGAAGTTCCGATGATGAAGCATTCCGCGGAGTATGCTTATGCAAATGCGAATGGACTGGAAGCTATTCGCCTGCCGTACGCCGACGGCACATTTGCCATGTATGTTGTGCTGCCGCAGGATACCGATGGGATACAGCCATTTCTTCAGCGGTTGACGCCTGATACCTTTACTTCGCTTATCTCGTCGCTCCATAAGCAAAAGGGAATCATTGAATTACCACGCTTCACCATCACCTACGATGCAACACTGAATGCCGTTCTGACAAAACTCGGCATGGGAATTGCCTTCAGCAGCGGCGCTAATTTCGACAACATCCATAAAGGTCCGCCGCGCATGCAGATCAGCGAAGTACGCCATGCTTCGTTCCTGAAAGTAGATGAAGAAGGGACCGAAGCTGCGGCAGCCACAAGTGTCGGTATTCGTGCGCTGGCCATGAGAGTCGAGCCGCCATTCCACATGGTTGTCGATCACCCATTCTTTGTGGCCATTCGGGATGAACGCAATGGACAACTTTTATTTACCGGAGCTATTGTCGATCCCACAAAATAAACAAAAGTAGAGACTTACGATACAACTAAATTATTAGTTACTTATTGACTGCTTTCGTGTCTAATAAGTATCAGGAGAACCGGAAAGTGCCACGGAAGCCATCGGAGACGCTCACTGAAGCTGAATTACGCATCATGAACGTGCTCTGGGAAAAAGGTTCCGGCACTGTCCAGCATATCCTCGACGCTCTTACCGATAAGCCTGCTCTGGCTTATAACTCCGTACTGACGACTATCCGGATACTTGAAAAGAAAGGCTATGTCCGGCATTCCAAAGATGGCCGCGCCCACACATATGCGGCGGTCGTCGAACAGCAGGAAGCGACCAGGTCGGAGATTCGGCATCTGGTGGGCCGTTTCTTCCGAAACTCACATGAGGAACTGGTACTAAACCTCCTTGAAGACCGCGGAATCGAAAAGGAAGAAATCGAACGGCTGCGCTTGATGCTGGTACGGAGTGCTGAGAAATGATCTGGGTCCAGTTGCAGAGCATTTTGGCAGGCATAGCGCAAACCTTCGTGGAGCGAGTACTCAACTCTCTGCCCGAGGGATTGCTGATTGCGCTGTTCGCCTGGCTGCTTTTGCGTGTGGCAGGCCGACAGAATGCAGGCACACGGTTCGCAGTCTGGATTACGGCCCTGTTCGCAGTCGCAGCACTGCCATTCCTTGCAGGGCTAAGCCCAATCACGCATCACGGACACCCACTTCCAATAGCCGTTCTTCAGCCGCGAATTACAGTGCCGCTGTTCTGGATCGTGCCTGTCTGCACCGTGTGGGCAGCTGGAATGTTCATAGGAATTGCGCGGCTTGCAGTTGGGCTCTGGCATATAAGAGCAATCCGCAAAAGCAGTACAGTGATCGAGCCCGCACAACTCGATGCATCATTGCAGGAGAGCATGCGAAAGGCGCTTGAAGAATCCGGGGTATCACGACCGGTAATCATCGCCGAATCGGAGCGGGTGCGCACCCCGGCAGCCATCGGATTCTGGAAGCCCATGATTGTATTTCCCTCATGGGTTCTGCGCGACTTTCCGGCCGACGAGCTGTACGTGATTTTGATCCATGAGCTGGCCCATGTGCGCCGCAGGGACGACTGGACAAATCTGCTCCAGAAAACAGTGCGCACGATCTTCTTTTTTCATCCCGCAGTGTGGTGGATTGATGCACGGCTTTCGCTGGAACGCGAGATGGCATGTGATGATGTAGTGCTGGCAAAGACAGGCAACCCACGCGCCTATGCAAGCTGCCTGGTCGAACTGCTGGAGAAAAGCTGCGCGCGTCGCAAATGGACAATGGCTCAAGCGGCTGTGCATCGTGCGCATGAGGCATCGTTGAGAATCGCACAGATTTTAGACCCGCGTCGGCAAACGACAACCCGTGTCTGGAAGATTGCTCCCGGAATCGCAGGTATTTTCTCCGTGGCATGCCTGGGAGTTCTGTTATATTCCCCGCGGCTCATGGTTTTCCTGCCCGAAATAACAGCACAGAAAGTACCCGTGACGAATCTGGACTACACAACCGCAATAGACACACCTGTTACACCGAGGGCTGCAGTAGTCCCCGCAGCGTTTCACTTCGACACGCCTGCAATGCGGACAGCACCAGCGCAGTTGCATACGTCAGCCCATGTTACAAAGAAGGACGCTCCGGCAACCCACTCAACCGGCGCTCATGCAAGAGTAAGTGTGAAGCCTTTGCTAAAGAAGACAAACCTGCAGGGTAGATTAACGGCTCCAATAGTCGTGTTTGTCAATGCTACAGAATTTGAGGCTGGAACTGTTGGCGCATATCCGGCAAGCCATAAAAGAAGAATGCAGAGTGAACCTGATCAGGATGGGCTGGTTCATACAACCCGCGACAAAAACCTCAATCGTCAAATCTGGACGATTCAGGTATGGCGCGTGGTGTGGTTGGCCCCAGCGCAGGCAAACGTCAAAGGAAGCTCTATCTAGCTATTTTTTTATCTTTATCAACTAATTATTTAGTTGCAGGGAGAAACATAATGAACGTACAGAAAGTGAAGTCGATGCTCACGCGGCGCACGGTGATACCGGTAGTAGCTGCGGGAGTCGTCTTGTCATTGGGAACCTATGAATTAACAAAGGCTGTAGCAGCGGCTTCAGGGAATCCTGAGCCTGCTCCGGCGGCAGCGGCGCTAGATGACAACAGCGTTGGCTCATTGCTGTCGGTTGATCAGGCAATGGAAGCGCTGACGGCGCGGGTCAAGCCAGCGGTTGTGAATGTCAACGTAACCGCGAAGGCGAGTCAGGAAACGGCAGAAGACGATCAGGAGGGTCAGGAGGATCAGGAAGATCAGGAAGATCAGCAACAGCAGGGCTCGCCGTTTGGACAGTTCAATATGCCGGAGCAGCGTCAGGGCCCGAAGATTGAGCATGGCGAGGGCAGCGGCGTGATCATCGCGCCGAACGGCTACATCGTGACCAACAACCACGTCGTCCAGAATGCGACCGATATTCGCGTCACCATGAGTGATCGTCGTGCTTTTCCCGCGAAACTCATAGGCACTGATCCGCTGACTGATCTGGCGGTGATCAAAATCGAGGGAGACAATCTTCCCAGCATACCGTGGGGCGATTCATCGAAGCTGAAGCAGGGCCAGTCAGTGCTAGCTTTCGGTAATCCTTATGGATTTCAATTTACGGTAACGCGCGGCATTATCAGCGCGCTGAACAGGTCGAATCCATCTGCTGACCGCCATAAGCCGGGTGAATTTATCCAGACCGATGCTGCTATCAATCCGGGCAACTCAGGTGGCGCGCTGGTCGATACACGCGGAGAGTTGATCGGCATCAATACCTTCCTCATCTCGCCATCAGGCACTTTCTCCGGAATGGGCTTTGCGATCCCGACACAGATTGTGCAGCCAACGGTTGAGAAGCTGATTAAGTACGGTAAGGTCCAGCATGGCGTGATCGGAATCTCAATCTCCGATATCACTCCGGACAACGCGAAATTCTTCAACCTGAAGGACGCTACGGGAGCGGTGGTGAGTGATGTGGCGGCTGATTCTCCTGCCGGAAAAGCTGGCGTGAAGACCGGGGACGTGATCACGGAACTCAATGGCAAACCGGTGAGCGACGCTGGAGAATTGCAGATGGAAGTCGGACAGAACCAGCCCGGCGACACCATTCAGCTTCAGGTTGTTCGCGATGGCAAGACCCTCGATATTCCCGTCACACTGGAATCCATGAACGGCAACCAGGCGAAGTCTGATAGCAACGAGCATGGAAAGGCAAAATGGGGATTGGGGATTGGCGATCTGCAACCCGATGTTCGTCAGCAATTGCAACTGCCGCAAAGCGTGACTGGCGCCGTGATTGCGAGCGTCAAGCCAGGCAGCCCCGCAGACAACGCGGGCCTGCAGGCAGGAGAGGTAATCGAGCAGGTCAACCGCAAGCCGATGCATTCAGCGTCTGAGGTTGCTGATGCATTGTCCAGCGTGCAATCTGGGCAGGATGCTCTTGTGCTGGTGTGGTCGAACGGAGGAAGCTCCTTCCGCGTACTGCATCCTGCAGAGGGCTGATTCACCTTAATTGCTCAGCACATCTTCGCTTTTGTTCTCTGGCGAGGATGGGCTGAGCACATGTTTACTGAGTGGTATACTGCGGAATATGCAGTTTACTCCCGCGCAGGTTCACTTCAACTCCATCATGCGCCACACGTGTATTTGTTGTTTTCTCGGTGGGCGCAAGGGCTGCGGTGAGGGGTTAGACATCTAGATTTCCTATAACTTCAGCTTTCCGAAACGGCCCACGATACACATCGTGGGCCGTTTTCCTTTTACATCCTTAAAAAACATATTTGAGTGAGGCGCAGTAATGAAGCAGTTAATAGTTCGTCTGAGCTTTTTTATCCTGCTATTCAATTTCGCGGCCCTGGCCTGGTCGCAGTCGCTAATCTCCGGCGACCTGGCTGGTACTGCCTATGACAGTTCCGGCGCAGTCATTCCGAATGTCTCCTTGGTTTTGAAGAACACTGATTCCGGCGAGACGTTTGCTTCCACCAGCAACAGCGCCGGAGCATACCGCTTCGCTCTTCTCAAACCAGGCCACTACGAGCTCAACGCGACGGCCACTGGTTTCGGCTCTCAAGTGCAGAAAACAGTAGTGCAGGTGGGGCAGCAGACCACGTTGAACATCGATCTGTCTGTCAGCAACTCCAACACTACGGTTGAAGTCAATGCACAAACAGAATCACTTCTGCAGACCGACCACGCCGACATTTCGACCGCGTTTGATGAGCAGCAGGTGCAGTATGTGCCGAATCCGGGAAATGATCTTACCTATGTTGCCCAGGTTGCTCCCGGCGCATTGATGAACACCGAACAGGGGACGGGCAATTTCAATGTATTCGGCCTGCCGGGCAGCTCCAATGTGTTTACCGTCGACGGCGGCTTCGAAGATACCTACGGCATCAATGTGAACTACTCGGCAGCCAGTAACTTGCTTCTTGGAAATAATGACATTGCGGAAGTCACGGTTGTGAGTCCCGCATATCAGGGCCAGTATGGAAGCTCTTCAGGCGCTTATGTCACGGAGCTGACAAAATCTGGCGGGAGCGCGTATCACGGAAACGCCGTGTATTGGTGGAACGGACGTGCCCTGAATGCGAATAACTATTTCAATAAACAGAGCACTCCTATTACACCGCGCCCATTCGACAATGCGAATCAGTGGGCTGCTTCCATCGGAGGTCCGGTCCCCCACACACATGACAAGCTGCATTTCTTCTTCGATAACGAGGGCATACGTCTGGTTCTGCCAACGAGCAGCTTTGTTTACATACCTTCGCAGTCGTTTCAACAGGCGGTCCTGAGCAATATCTCTCAGGCAAGTCCATCGCAGCAGGCCTTCTATCAGAATCTCTTCAACGTTTACAACGGAGCCAAAGGAGCATCGCAAGCCGGTATAGTTTCGGGATCAGACCCATCAGGCTGCAACAATCAGACTCCGGTCATTCAAGGTGTGCAATTTGGATCAGGCGCAGAACCGTGCGCGGTCCAGTTCCGCTCCGAAGCAGGTAACTCCACCAAGGAGACTATTTATGTTGGTCGTGTGGATTACGATGCCGGGCCAAATGATCATTTCTTCGCGCATTTCAAAATCGATAAGGGCCTGCAGGCCAGTTACACCGATGCCATCAATCCACTGTTCAATGTCACCAGCAACCAGCCCGAGTATGAAGGCCAGCTAAATCATAGCCACATCTTCACGCCGAACCTCGTGAACCAGTTCGTGTTCGCAACGATGTATTATCGTGGAAATTCCAGCAACCCTAATCTGGATGCTTCCACTGCGCTGTTTCCTTACACCTTGTCCTTTGCGAGCGGCACTTTCGCCACGCTGGGCGGACAAAACAACCAATATCCAGCGGGACGAAATGTCACTCAATACCAACTCATCGATGACCTCAGCTGGTCAAAAGGGAAGCACACAATCAAGGCTGGCGTGAGCTTCCGCCGCGCTGACATGACCAATTACAGTCCCAGCTCGGGAATAATTGGGTACAGCTCCGGCGAAACACTGAATAGCTTCATCAGTGGCGTGAACGATGTCTGGACGCAGAGCTTCCCGCTGCGTCAAACACAGCCTGTCTCGCTCTGGGGATTGGGTCTGTATGCTCAGGATGAATGGGCGGCCCTGCCGAACGTGAAGATTACTCTATCACTGCGCTCCGACACAGAATCAAATCCGGTCTGCCATACGAACTGCTATGCGCGCGTCGCCTCCGATTTCCTCTCGCTGAACCACGAGTCGAGCACGCCTTATAACCAGGTCATTCAATCAGGCCTCAATCAGGCCTTCCAGTCACTGGATGCATTCGTTTTTCAGCCTCGTCTAGGCATTGCATGGTCAGTGTTTGGACCAAACTCGAAGACCATTGTTCGCGCTGGTATAGGCGAGTTTACTGACATTCTTCCCGCAGCCTTGTCCGATGATGCGATAAGAAATCTTCCTGTTGCCACGCGGTTCACCGTTGCAAGCAATACGTCAAAAAGCTACACACTCGATCCCAGCTCATCCAACAGTGCCTCTGTAGCCGCAGCCGACTCATCGCAGGCATTCCATACCGGCTTCGCACAGGGAGCAAACTATGCGCAGATCAGCCAGGCAGTCGAAGCAGCGGGTGGCACGTTCTCTGCTCCCAGCTTCACAAACACAATCGCTGATTTTCATAACCCGCGCGTCATCGAGTGGAATCTCGCTGTGCAACAGCAATTGGCGCGAGGCTTCGTGCTTACCGTCAACTATGTCGGCAACCACGGATACCGTGAGCCCATCAACAATGGCGGTCTCAACGCTTATGGTTTTGGCAGCCTGCCCGCTACACCTACAGACCCGAATTTCGGGACTGTCTCCGAAGTCGGCAATCAGGGATACTCCAACTTCAACGGCCTGATCACACAATTACAACACCGGTCTAAATATGCGACGTTGCAATTCAATTACAGCTTTAGCCACTCACTGGACCTCATCTCCAACGGTGGTCTCAGCGGCTACAACTATGGAACCGCTCCCGGGCTTCTGAATCCGCAGAATCCATTCAACCTCAATGCAAACTACGGGAATGCCGACTACGATGTCCGGCATAACTTCACTACAAGCTACATTCTGAATATTCCCTACTATCGCGGCCCAAAGGTGATCGCGGACGGCTGGCGCCTGGCGGGAACAATCTTTGGCCGCTCTGGCGTGCCTCTCTCAGTCGTGGATGGAGCGCTGAGCGCCACGCTGAACGGTCAGAACTACAGCGGCAGCATTCTTGCAGCGCAGACCAATCCGCATCCGGAAGGCCTGTCTTCGTGCAACCGAAGCGCAGCTACTCTGAGCGGTTCGCCTTGCCTCAACATCAATGACTTTGCGCCCGCCGGTCAGACATCAAACTTTAACCAGCAGAGACGCAATCAATTTCGCGGGCCCATCTACACCAATGCTGATTTAAGTCTCTACAAAGCGACAAAGCTACCCTGGGAGAGTACAAATCTGACATTAGGCATTCAGGCATTTAACCTGTTGAACCATGCTCCATTTGATTCGCTGGTGAACGACGTGTCCAGCGGACAATTCGGCCGCATCGTCAGCAATGTCAGCACGCCAACCAGCATCCTGGGTGCATTTCTGGGAGGAGATTCTTCGCCGCGTCAGTTGCAGCTAACGGCGAGATTCGAATTCTAAAAAACTGAGCGGGTAAGCAGTAAGGGAAATTTCCACGCTGCTCATCCGCGTTATAAAGTGCGCTTGAACAAAGGCGTCGCGATCAGGAGCATTGTAATTCCGAAGCCGAACAGGAACAGCAGGTCTGTACGAATCGCCGCAAAGCCGCCGTCCTTAAGAAGGATGGCCTTGAAACCGTGGACTGCATAGGTAAATGGATCGATAACTGCGATGGGGCGCAGCCACCTTGGAAACCCCGAAACAGGCGAGATGGCGCCGCTGGGAAAAAACAGCAGCGTATTCAAGACTCCGAACATAGCGCGAGGCACCAGAGGATCTTCAACCCGCACCATCATCAGAAACATCATGCCGTTGAAGGCAATAGAAACCGCGACGATGAGCAGGCTTAAAAGCACAACGCTTACTGGATTAAAGATCACACCCAGGCCCGCAAGCAGCGTGCCAATCACCGTCAGACTGACGCCCGAAAGCACGGCCTTTATGGCTCCTGCAAGGTTCAGTCCTAAGACCAGCTCCAATCGCGTAATTGGAGTAACCAGATAACCTTCGTGCACGCCTCGCGCTTTATCGTCGATATACAGCATGCCCCCGCCGATCATCACGGCTACATACATTGCAAGCGCTATCGATCCACCAAGCAGATACTTCATGTATTCGACATAAGGGTAGAGTTCGACAGTCTCGAGCGCGATCTGTGTCGTCACTTTCTGCTGAATCACAGGGGCATTCAACGCATCCACCACCGATTGCATCTCTGCTTCAAGACTGTTGCTCAGAGTCTGATCAGTGTTGTCGACGACCAGGCCAATGGACGGAGAATCGCCCGCGAGCACGCGCCGCGAATACTGGGCGGGGATAATGACCGCTCCATCAATCTTGCCGGTGCGCACATCTTCGCGCGCCTTCTGCTCATCCTCATATGGGATAGTCGTAAACGTGCGAATATTCGCGGCGATGGAATCGAACGCCTCATGGATTTTCAACGCTTGCGAGCCGCGGTCATAGTCGACAACACCCATGCGCGCTCCGCGAATCTTTCCGCCGAAAGCGTTGCCGAGAATAATCAGCTGGACGAGCGGAAGTGTCATCGAAACCATCATTAAAGCTGGAGAGCGGAAGAACTTCCGCATCTCTCGTTCCACAATCGCCATCATGCGTTTCATGGTTGCATCCCCGGCCGCGGCGGCATGATAAAGCCCACCGCTTTGACCTGTTCATCGCGGAGCTGACGCCCCGTGTAGTGCACAAAGACATCATCGAGCGTAGTGTTCTGCACGCTCAACGACTTGATGGTTTCACCAATATTGGTCACCATTTCCACTAGCTGTGTTGTTGTCACCGATCCGTTCGAGGTCAGTATTCTGTACATCCCCGCGCTTTGTGACTCCACTGCCGTCACACCGTCCAACTGCTTCAGTCGCGAGGGCCACTTTTCGGATTCATTTGTAAACTGCGCTTCCACGACATTGGTTCCCGGCACGCTTGCCTTAAGCGCCATGGGAGTATCAAGCGCCACAAGCTTTCCGTGATCGACAATGGCAATACGGTCGCACAAGCGATCTGCTTCATCCATGTAATGTGTCGTAATCAACATGGTGAAACTGCGCGTGTTCTTGAGATTGTTAAGCATTTCCCACACAGCCACGCGTGAAACGGGATCAAGCCCGGTGGTTGGCTCATCGAGAAAGAAAATTCGCGGGTTGTGCACCAGGCCACGTGCGATTTCAAGACGACGCCGCATGCCTCCGGAAAGCGTCTTGGTCTGCGCATTGCGCCACTTCACCAGATCCACAGCTTCGAGCAGTTCGTCGATATTGCGCTTCCGCTCTGCCTTCGGCACTTCGTAGAGCTTGGCGTAGATGGAGAGATTTTCCTCTACCGTCAGATCAACATCGCTCGTGAGAGCCTGAGGAATCACGCCGATAGTATTCCTGACAGCGTCGGGCTCGCGTGAGACATCATGACCGGCAATGATCGCTTTGCCTGCTGTAACCGGGATCAGCGTCGTCATCATGCGAATGAGCGTGCTCTGGCCCGCTCCGTTCGGCCCGAGCAATCCGAAGATTTCTCCATCAGCGACTTCAAAGGTGACGCCGCCGACAGCTTCGAAATCTCCGTAGCGCTTCACGATGTTTTCGACAGCAATCGCTGCGCCTGGTTTGTCTGCACTCATTGCTTCACCAGCTTGTTCTCCGGGATATAGACCTGCGCAATCATTCCCGGCACATATTTCATGCTGGGGTTGTCGATCAAAAGCTTCAACCGGATTGTCTTAATGTCGCGCTTGCGCCGGCTCACATCGCGTTGCGTAGCGAAATCTGCTTCCGCCGATTTGGCTATTACTTTGCCTTGAATCGTGGCGCCGCTTGGCATGACCACCCGCAAGCTATCGCCCAGTTGCACCGCATCCGCATACGTTTCAGGCAATGGCGCATACACCCAGGTCTGCGTAAGATCGGTGATTGTCGCAATCGGCGTTCCGGCGGCGACGACCTCACCTTGACGGGCGGCTCGGACATTCACTTTTCCCGAGACCGGCGAAACCACGTGAGCATAGCCCAGTTGCACTTCGGCCTGATCGAGCAGAGCCTGCGCGTTCTCCATATCACTGTGCGTGGCAGCTACAGTTTTTGCTGCCGCCTGCGCCTGGATTGTATTGGCGACTGCTACTTTCAGCGATGCCTCTGCCGCAGCTACATTTTGTTTGGCATTGTCCACGGCCGCTTTGGCTGCGTTCAGCAAAGTTTCAGCCTCTTCCTTGGCCTGATCACTCATCACTCCCTGTGCTGCCAGAGCAACAGTGCGCGTGCTGTCGGCTTTCTGGTGCTCATACTGCGCCTGCGCTTGTGCAAGAGAAGCCTGGGCGGCACGCAATTGCGCCTCGGCATTCGTCACCTGGCTCGATGTGCCGCCCTGAGTCTGCCGTTCGGTGTCGCGCGCCTCCTGCATCTTGTAGCGCTGGCTGACCGCTGTTGCCTCAGCAGCGTTGCGAGCTGCCGCGAGGTCATCGCTCTGAATGGTTGCGATGAGTTGTCCCGCTTTTACATCATCGCCCTCGTCGACAGTAAGAGTTTGTATCCTACCCGGAATACGCGAGCTCACGATGACTTCATTGGCATCCACGGTGCCAATCAACTGGAGATCATCGGAGCGCCGTGTTGTAAAGAAATACCAGCCAAGCGCAATCAGCAACAGCACTCCGAGCAAAATAAATATCCGGTTACGCGCATTCATCTGAGCTTTCTCCAAAACTGGACATTTTTGACCTGTGGCATAGGCACGCTGGCTAGAACACGTTTCGCCAGCTTCGCGCCGTGCGCACGATCAACAAACAGAGCATTTCCAAGAAACTGCACCGCGGCCTTGCGCCGTGAAGCTATCGCCGCGTGGTCGAATGGATGAAACGGCAATGCGACACGCATCATGGGCGCGCTGAGAAAATAGAAAACATTGGCGCCAAGCATGGAATAGACCACTTGAACCCAATCCTGGTCACACAACTCAGCAGTCCGGATTCCCTCCAGCACTGTCTCCTGTAACTTTTGAAGCAGCGGCTTGAAGAGCTTCGCCACAATGAGTGGTATTGCTCCACTCTTGCCCTGTTGATACCGCACCATCTCCTGCTGCATGAGACTCTGGAACTCGCGCTGGGCGAGAATCCGGTCGAAGTGGTTCAACGCCACGCGCAGCAGGCGCTCTCCCGCGCTGTATTTAGGATCAAGCGCAGCAAATGCTCGCTCGGCAACCACTGCAGAAACCTCATCAAGCGCAGCCTTATATAAGCCGCTCTTGCTTTTGAAGTAGTAGTAGAGCAATGCCTTATTGACTTTGGCCGATTCAGCAATCAAGTCGGTACGCGCACCGGCCAAGCCATGCGCACTGAATTCGCGGATGGCAGCGCGGAGAATTTTCTTCCGCGTCTGATCTGCGCGGTCTCGGGAGTTCGTGTTCGAGGTTTTGACGTTCATTGATTAACCAGTTAGTTAATTATAGAGCATAAAGATCCGATTAGCTCGATATCTCGGACATGTATGAAATGAACATGCCCCTGATGATTCTTCCGGGTTTTGTGGAAGGAAATCTATTTCCAATAATTAGAAATTTCTTATCCCTCTGCAAGAATGTCGCGCTTTTACGGCCACTCTCATGCTGGCCAGATAAAGAGAGATGGGGAGAAGTGTCTCAACAATGAATCAGGTCTCTCGACAGACAGGAACAGGCTGCTTAGAAGATAGGAATGAAACGCTCGACCCTCTTGATTGGGGTGAGTTTCGTGCGCAGGCACACCAGATGCTGGAGGATATGCTCGACTACACTGAGGACATCCGGAAACGCCCCGTCTGGCAGCCGATTCCGGAGGAAAAGCGTGCCTGCTATCGCGCAGCAGTGCCGCGGCTTCCCTCTGATCTCACGGCAGTCCATGAAGAATTTATGCATGACATTCTGCCCTTTGCTGCCGGCAATGTTCACCCTGCTTTTATGGGATGGGTCCATGGCGGCGGGACGCTGGTTGGGATGCTGGCCGAGATGCTCGCTGCAGGTCTCAATGCAAATGTCGGCGGCCGCAATCAATCTCCCGTGGAGATCGAATGGCAAATTCTTGCATGGATGCGTGAGATTTTTGATTTTCCGCAAAACGCAAGCGGACTTTTTGTCACCGGCACATCTATGGCGAACCTGATTGCCGTAGTCATCGCCCGCGATGCCGCTCTTGGATTCGATGTACGCCGCCACGGCATTACCGGGGTAAAGCGATTGACGGCATATGCTTCGACCGCCGTCCACCACTGTATCGGCAAGGCCATGGATATCTCTGGCATCGGCAGCGACGCGCTGCGCTTGATTCCAACAAACGGCTGCCACAAGATGGATCTTTCAGTGCTCGAAGAGGCCATCCAGAATGATCGGAGCGCCGGGCTTACGCCATTTCTGGTTGTGGGAACCGCAGGCACTGTGGATACCGGCGCCATTGATGATCTTGATCTCATCGCTGACCTCTGCGAACACCGGAAGATTTGGTTTCACGTGGACGGGGCCTATGGCGCACTAGCCCGGCTTGCTCCCGATCTAGCGGAGCGGCTCGATGGCATTCAGCGCGCAGACTCTATAGCATTCGACTTTCACAAGTGGGGACAGGTTCCCTACGATGCCGGCTATATTCTGGTGCGCGATGGTGATCTGCATCGGAAGGCCTTTGCTTCGCCTGCGGCATATCTCAGGCACATTGAACGCGGGCTTGCTGCCGGATCGCCGTGGCCGTGTGATTTCGGTCCGGATCTGTCCCGCAGTTTTCGTGCCCTGAAGACATGGTTCACGCTGAAGGTTTATGGCACTGAGGCATTAGGAAAATCCATTTCGAACACCTGTGATTTGGCCCGCTATCTCGAGGGACGCATCCGGCAAGAGTCTGAACTTGAGCTCATGGCGCCGGTAGAGCTCAACGTCGTCTGTTTCCGCTATCGCTCTCAAAATACTGACCAGGTCAACGAGAGGATTGTCATTGAGCTTCAGGAATCCGGCGTTGCTGCGCCGTCTACGACCATAATTGACGGCAACCTCGTCATCCGCGCCGCCATCGTGAACCACCGGACTAACCGCGATGACATCGACGCCCTCGTGGAAAATGTACTGTCCATAGGACGCGTTCTTCAAAGAGATGCAGTCGAAAATAATCAGGCGCAGAAGGTTGATCCACACGATTCGTACTCAGCCCTGCTTTGCAGGTGCAGATAATCGAGAAACATCTCGCTGTGCAACCCATATCTATTCCACTTCTGTCACAGATGGCCCGACTTTTGGAGAAAATGGATCGAAGCCAGGAAGCAAGGTGCGCGTGGATTCGGTTGCTTGAAATTGAACCATTTCATTTAGAGGCGTTGAACAGCGTTGGAAACCTCCTGTTCGCTGCCGGCGGGGGTACGGAAGCTGAACAACATTTCACCAAAGCAATCACCCGATATCCAGACGACCCAATGAGCCGCGTGAATCTGGCGAACCTGCTTATCAAGGAAAAGAGACCCCATCAGGCCCGCTTGCATCTGGAGCACGCGCTTCGCATAGCTCCGGACTACCGTCCCGCCCATGCCGGCTTGTCGTTTGTCCTTGCGGATATTGGAGAACACGAACAAGCATCCCAGCACCGTCGAACAGCTTTTCAGGGACGATGCGTGATCCCGGCTGCATATCGCAGCAAAGAGCCACCGGTAACGGTGCTCGAACTTATATCGACAACCGGGGGCAATATACGCACGGAAGCCATGCTGAGCAGTCGCGTTTTCAAGAAATACCTGGTGGCCACCGAGTTCTACGACGCGAAAACTGAATTGCCGCCGCATCAGCTCATCGTCAATGCGATCGGAGACGCTGACCTGGCAGCCGATGCCCTGTCCGGCGCCGAAATGGTTCTCTTCGAAACAACTGCGCCCGTCATCAATCCGCCCGCCGCGGTTCGTGAAACAGGCCGTTGCCGGATTGCGCAGCGCTTGTCCGGAATAGAAGGCGTCATCACACCTAAGACTGCCACCTTGTCCAGGAAGTTGTTGGCTTCGTCAGATGCACCGGCGACATTGGCCCGGCTCGGTTTTGAATTTCCTCTGCTGTTGCGCACACCCGGATTTCACGGAGGCGAAAATTTTCTGAAAGTGGAGACCCCGAAAGAGCTTCCGGTTGCGCTGGCGGCCATCCCGGGTGACGATCTGATCGTGATTGAGTATCTCGATGCATCTGCGGGTGACGGAAAGACCCGCAAATATCGGGTGATGATGATCAATGGAGAGCTTTATCCATTACACGCTGCCGTCTCGCGCAATTGGAAAATCCATTTCTTCAGCGCCGCTATGGAAGACTATCCGGAGCACCGTGCCGAAGATGCCGAATTTCTGGCGAATATGAACAGTGTGTTTGGCACACGGGCTCTTAACGTATTGCGCGAAATTCAAAGAATCCTAGGCCTGGACTATGGTGGTATTGATTTTGGCTTGAGTAAAAAAGGCGACGTCCTGCTCTTTGAGGCAAATGCAACCATGGCTGTTCTACCGCCGGGCCCGGACTCGAGATGGGACTATCGCCGGCCCGCTGTTGAAAAAGTGTGCCGTGCCATACGAGAAATGTTAATGACCCGGGCCATGCCTTATAGTCAGCAATGAGGCGCAGTCGCCTCTAATCTTCTAAAATAAAAGCCTGGGTTCTTAGTCACTCTTGCCTCAGCCCTGAACACCCTTTCAGGCTGGCATGGCGCCGAACGTATTCACTGAAAAGGAAACGAAAGCATTGCCTCTTAATTGTGGGATTGTTGGTCTGCCCAACGTCGGAAAGAGCACTATCTTCAACGCGCTGACTTCGGCAAAAGCGATGGCGGCAAATTACCCATTTTGCACCATTGATCCCAACGTCGGCGTAGTAACCGTCCCCGATGAACGGCTCGACAAGATCGCTGCGATTGTAAAACCCAACCGCATCGTTCCCACCACCATGGAGTTCGTCGACATCGCTGGCCTCGTTGCCGGAGCAAGCAAGGGCGAAGGCCTTGGCAATCAGTTCCTCGGACACATTCGCTCCACCGACGCCGTGGCCCACATTGTCCGCTGCTTCGACGACCCAAACGTCATCCACGTTTCCGGAAAAGTCAGCCCTCTCGACGACATCGACATCATTAACACTGAACTGCTTCTCGCCGACCTTGAGACCATCGAGAAGCGCTTCGCCAAAGTAGAAAAAATCGCAAAAAACTCTACGGATTCAAAGGTAAAGGCCGAAGCCTCCGCGCTTGCGAAGCTCCTCGAAGCTGTCAGAGCCGGAAAGCCGGCGCGGACAGTCGACCTGACCGATGAAGAGAAGCCCGCAGCCCGCGATCTGCAGCTCATCACCGCCAAGCCCATGCTTTACGTGGCGAATGTCGATGAAGCGGGCCTCCAATCAGGAAACGAATGGACAGCGGCGGTTGAAAAACGCGCACAGGAAGAAAACAGCCAGGTTGTGCGCATCTCGGGAGCAATGGAAGCCGAAATCGCCCAGCTTGACCCGCCGGAGCGCTCCGAGTTTTTAAAAGAGATGGGCCTTGAAGAGCCGGGGCTCAACCGCCTCATCCACTCCGCCTATAAGCTGCTCGACCTGATCACCTATTTCACTGCAGGCGTGCAGGAAGTGCGCGCCTGGACCATTCGCCGCGGAACCAGAGCCCCCGCAGCGGCCGGCGTCATCCACTCAGATTTCGAAAGAGGATTCATCCGCGCTGAAGCCTATCATTGCGACGACCTCTTCGCATTAGGCAGCGAGCAGGCGGTGAAAGAAAAAGGTCTTTATCGCTCCGAAGGAAAAGAATATGTAGTCCGCGACGGTGACATTCTCTTCTTTAAATTCAATGTTTAAGTTTGATCCTTCAGGAATCGCCGCAGCAAGCTTTAATGCCATCCTGTGAGGTCATCCTGACCAACTCCTTGGCTCCCCCTGTAATTACGAACGCTATCTAAACCAGTGAAAACAGGGGGAGGGGTGCTCTCAATGACTCACAGGCGTCAGACCTAACGCCCGCACATATCCGGCGTTCACGCGGGAATTGGCGAACTGGATTTTCTTCAGCAGATCATCGAATGCCTCCTGAGCCTCCTCAACGGAAGGACGCGCTGCAATGCGCTTCTCGGCATTTCCGGTGCCGGGAGGCAGTTTGGCAAAGGCAATGATGTCGTCCCAATGCGCGGGACGGTCAAATGTCACGACTGACGAGATGGCGTCCATCTTTTTGTATGGCCAAAAGCACCAGCCTACATGGTTGGCTTCGAGAGTCTTGATGAAAGCTGCAATCCATTCGTCTTTGTTCTCACCGGACTCGCCCAGCCAAATGGGTACCTGGTACTTGTCACGAAAATCGAGATACTCCTGGATGACGCTCACGTCGGTCGCGGTCCAGTATCTGTGAAAGGTATACATCACATTCGAATCAAACGGAGGCCCGAAAACCTTGAAGTTTGAATCCCACTGCGCGCCGCCAAGAATAACGACATGATTTGGGTCAACCTCGCGGACTGCAGCTACAAGCTTGCGATACACCGGCTCTAAATCTTTGTTGTACTGCTGTAGCCGCGGAAAATGCGGGATGGGTTCGTTCAGCAGATCGTAGCCGAGCACAATGGGCTCGTTCTTGTAGTGAGCAGCGATTCTGCGCCAGATTGCAGCAGTGTGCTCTTGCGCCGCAGTGCTGCGATAAAGCCACGGATAGCCCCAGCTGTCGTCAATATTCGCGCCCGTTTGTCCGCCGGGAGCACAGTGCAAATCGAGAATGACATAGATACCGTCCTTGTGCGCCCACTCCACCAGACGGTCGAGGAAACGAAAACCCTCGGCGTTGTCGCTGTCAAAAAGCTTCCAGTGCATCGGCACACGCACGGAATTGAATCCGCTCCTCTTGATCAGATCGATATCGGCTTGTGTAATATAGCTCTCGCGCCATTGCTTCCAGAAAGCGTCCGCTTGCTCCGGCCCGATCAGCTCGTAACTCAACTCTTCGATCTCGCGCGTCGATTGTGGCCCTCCATCGAAGTGAAACATATAGCCCTCAGGCTCCAGCCAGTTGCCCAGGTTAGTGCCGCGCAGCATCAGCGGCTGACCCTTGGCGTCAACTAGTTCCGGCCCCTTGGTATGGACAAATCCTCGCTGCGCGCGAAGCGCAGGGCAAAAAAGAGCGACCTGCATAAGGCAGAGAGCGAATAGCTTCAATATTTTCATGGTGGCGAAAGAATACAACAAAGACCAACGTTTGTTTACTCGTCGCGCAGCACGCGCATTGGATCGACGCTCACAGCGCGCCATGTCGGCAGAAAACACGCAGCCAGCGATACCGCGCCGAGCACAAGCAGAATCATCAAGTAGGTTCTCGGATCAAACCATGAAACTCCAAAGAGAAGAGGCCGTGCCCAGCCAGCAGAAGCCACGCTTCGTGATGCCGCCAGCGCGATCACACTACCAATCAGCAGTCCCGAGAACACAAGCGAACCGCCGCGCATCAGCACAAAAATGGCAATGTCCCGGCGCTCTGCACCAATCGCCATGCGCAGCCCGATCTCTCGGGTGCGCGCTCTCACCATAGCAGCAAGCGTGGCATAAAGGCCAAGACCGGTCAGAAAAATAGCGATGGAAGCAAATGCGGTGACCAGCATGGTTTCAAAACGCTGCATACTCGAGTTCTGTTGAACCTGCTCGGTCATGCTATGCGGATAGATGAGGAAGAGAAACGGATCGATTCCGGCAACAACAGCCTGCGCCGGCTTCTCATACTGCATGGGATCTCCGACCACGCGAAGAATGACCGTCGGTCGCATCAGAGCAGACGCCTGTGCATAAGGAAATACAGCCATGGGTTGCGGTGGATCAGTCATGGAATATTGCTGCGTGTTTGCAACCACTCCAATAATTTCGCGGTCGCGGGTTGATGTTGGATCGATATCCAACGCTTGGTTGCGAAGCTCGCTGATGTCCGGCCGGATGTGCCGGCCTATCGGGTTCACGTCAGGAAAATATTTCTTCACGAACGCCTGATTCACTATCGCGACAAAAGGCGACTTCAAATTGTTGTCGGCAGCAGTAAACAGACGCCCCTGCAACAGGGGGACGCCTAATGTTTCAAAAAATCCGGGCTCAGCTTCCCCTGCAAAAGTCGTAAGCGGATTGTCCGGCGGATTCGCTCTGCCGTCGATCTCAACTGTTGCACTGTGATAAGTACCCCGCAAGGGCAGCGGATGTCCAGCCGAAACACTGCGCACGCCCGGAATTGCGGCGAGCTTCGGAAGCAAGTCATCATAGAAGAGAACCTTCTTCGCATCCGGATAACGATTCGGCGTAAGCGGCAGCAAAAAGCTAAGAAGGTGATCTGCATTAAAACCCGTATGCACATTCCGCACATTGATGAAGCCGCGAATCAGCAACCCTGAAGCCAGCAGAAGCGCAAATCCCAGTGCCGTCTGCACAATGACTAGCGTGTTCTGTAAATAGCCCGCACGCCTGCCTGTGGTTGTGGTGGGCCCTTGTTCCCGCAACGCTTCGATAGGATGCACACGCGCAAGCTTCCATGCTGGAACAAGACTGCTGAGCATGGCGCACAGCAAAGAACTAGAAACCGTGAACACAAGTACGCGTCCGTTGA
>DATAQW010000113.1:0-3664 GCA_036264445.1 Pseudacidobacterium sp. | reverse complement strand
GTCTGTTTGCCATTGTCATTGTTCTGTTCTTCATTACGCTTTTTCTGTTCCGTTCTTTTTCCACGCATCGAGAAGAGTTAAAGCAGCGCTGGGTTGCGCGCGGCGAAAGCGCACTGAAGGCAGGCAGGCCCGAAGCAGCTTTAACCTCGTTGCGTTCCGCTCTTGCGTACGATCCGGATGATAAGCAACTCCAAATTGAGCTAGCCGAGGCGCTTGCCGCTTCTGGCAGGACAGAGGAGGCAGTGGCTTACTTCAATACGCTGCTCGAATCGCTTCCCGGCAGCGGCATAATCCATCTCGAACTGGCGCGACTGGCTGCCAGACAAGGTGAGCAGGAACTTGCAATTGAGCATTATCAGGCCGCCCTCGATGGCACATGGGAGGGCGATGGATATATCCGACGGCGCGAGACACGCCTGGAACTCGCGAAATATCTCATTAGCCAAAAGCGTAATGAGCAGGCACGCACACATCTGCTGATTGCTGCGGGAAATGCTCCCGATGACCCCGAGATTCAAATCACCATTGCTGGGCTGCTTGAATCCGCACAAGACCCTGCCAATGCATTGAACCTGTACAAAAAAGCATTGCTGCACAAGCCTGTCCGGTTTGCAGCGCTCGAAGGCGCAGGCCGGACTGCCTATTCTCTGGGCAGGTTTCAGGAGGCAAAACCGTTTCTGGAACGCACGCTTAACCACGCTAACTTTGAAAAGCTGACCACAGACCAGCAGACTGAATATCGCAACATGCTGGCCGATGCCGACCACATATTATTGCTCTATCCAGAACCTGATCTGAGCGTACGGGCGCGTGCGGAACGCGTTTTGGCAGACCGGAAAATCGCGCAGGAAAGGCTCGCGGCGTGCCTCAGCATGAAGACCGAAGTTCCAAAACCGCTGCAGGATCTCGCCAACTTATGGCAGATGCTGCCCAAAACACTCAGCGCGTTGGATCTGGAACAAAATCCGGAACGCGAACAAGCCGTGATGCAGCTTGTATATGAAACAGAGCGAGTTACCAGTCAGCAATGCGGAACACCTACGGGCAATGATGCATTGTTGCTGAAGATTGCACAGAATCCGGAGGCCGTGGAGCAGGAATGAGCACAAAATCTGTGCAGGAGACTGTGCTGGCAAACAAGGCCGTAGAAAACGGCTACGAACTGACGCAGGCAGAGATCGAAAAAATTGCGCCGACACGCGATGAGCGGCTGTTTCTCATACTTTCGATTTTCATTGGCGTTCTCTCTGGATTGCTGGTTGTCTCATTCCGCGTCGCCATTGAATGGATCAAGATTCTCACTCTTGGCTCAGCGCCCCATGCAGGCCAATTCAGGCTGCTCCTTGCGCCTTCCCTTGCGGGACTGTTTGTGGCAGCGCTGGTGCAACTATTTTTTCCCGGTGCACGCGGCAGCGGTGTGAACCAGACAAAGGCCGCACTCTACATTTACAACGGCTATATCTCTTTCAAGACTGTAATTGGGAAGTTCATTACTTCTGCGATAGCCATTGGTTGCGGCCATTCGCTCGGCCCCGAAGACCCATCATTGCAGATCGGCGCGGGTGTCGCTTCTATTGTGGCCCGCCGCTTGAATCTTTCTCGCGAGCGCCTGCGCCTCTTTGCGCCTATTGGCGCAGCCGCTGGATTAGCGGCAGCATTCAATGCTCCCATCTCTGCAATCCTCTTTGTGATCGAAGAAGTCATTGGGCGCTGGAGCGCCGCAGTACTCGGCTCAATTGTCCTGTCGGCGATTTCCAGTGTTGTGGTTGCGCGGTGGTTCTGGGGACCCGAACCGATCTTCCGCATCCCATCGGTAACATTGCGCGACCCGCGTGAATTGATCGCATACGCTGTGCTGGGGGTTGTTGGCGGATTTTCAGCACTGGTTTTTTCCAAAGCTCTAGGCTATCTTCGTCCACGGCTGCGTTCTTTGCCTCACAGGACATATTATTTTCAGCCCGGCATTGCGGGATTGCTCGTCGGACTGATTGGCTTTTTGGGCTTTCCGCAGGTGATGGGGCCGGGGTACGAGGTCATCGATCAGGCCATGCATGGTCAATTCGCGTGGAAACTGCTCTTCGCGCTTGCCCTGCTGAAAATTCTTGCTACGACACTCTCATTTTCAAGCGGCACTCCAGGCGGCATGTTTGCACCGACGCTGTTCATCGGCGCCATGCTGGGTGCTTCTGTTGGTTCATTTGAGAAGTTGTTCTTTCCACACTTTACCGGAACCATCGGCTCCTACGCTTTGGTGGGAATGGGTGTACTTTTTGCCGGATTCTTGCGCGCGCCGTTGACGTCCGTGTTCATGGTGCTTGAGGTAAGTGGAAACTATTCGATTATTCTCCCCGTCATCCTGTCGAACACAATTGCTTACCTTCTTTCGCGCGGATTACAGCCCACTCCTATCTTTGAAATCTTCACGCATCAGGATGGATTGGACTTGCCATCGATGGAGGAGCAGCGTGAAGAATCCGAGTTGCGACTTGAAGATGCTCTCCTTCCAGTCGATGTGCCAATCTTTAACGGAAGTGACCCCATCCAAATGGCCGCAGATACACTCTCGACCGGGCCGGCATCGGTGTGTCTCATTCGGTTGCTGGACGGCTGGTACGCTCTAAAAGCCGTTGAGCTGACCTCCATCAGCGCTACATTTACGCCTGATTCTGCTATAGAGCGGGCATTGCCACCAGAACGCTTGCCTGTGCTTTTTCCTGACATGCCGCTCGCCAGCGCTCTCCCTTATTTTTCGCGCTGGGCACTGTTGCCGGTCATGAACCGAGCCAGTAAAGGGACGATTGAAGGCATTTTGGCCCTCGAAGACGTGCTGCGGCGTTATCAAAAACGCTAAGAACTTCTTCGTAGAAATTTCACACACAGCATTTCGTCTTTCAATCAAGCAGAATTAAATTGTTTGTAACCGCAACAAATAGAAAATATCGACGTCTATGCATTAGTTGTTCTTCCTCTAGTTATTATTACCGTCCCGGCGAGGTTGCTATTTTGCGCTCTTCCGCTCTCGACCCCGACCCTTCCGTCCTTGTTGCGGAAAGCAAGGGTCCGGCACTTTCACGCTTACTTTCGGCCAGTGAACTCACAGTTATAACGCTGTTGACACCGGTGGTTCTGCTGATCCACGGTTATCATCCATTTGCAGATGACGCCGGGATCTACGTAGCAGGCATCAGAAAAATGCTTGATCCCCGTCTTTTTACCGTCGACGCGGATTTTGTCACTGCCCATACGCGCTTTTCGGTTTTCTCACATATTTTTGCTGTGTCGCTCCGGCTTTTTCACATCCCTCTTGAACTTTCACTGATCGCTGCATATTTGCTGTCCATTTTTGCTTTCCTGCTTGGATGCGTGCAGCTTGCGCAACGCATCTTCAGCGATGACGTGCAGCTGCAATGGGGAACAACTCTGCTCGCCGCCACTCTGTTTACCCTCCCTGTGGCAGCTACAGCGCTTTGGATCATGGACCCCTATGTAACTGCGCGTTCTTTTTCCACGCCGTTCTCACTATTTGCGATCGCCGCTTGCATGGACAGGGCCTGGCTGCGCACCATTCTTTGGCTGCTGCTTGCCGCAATCATGCACCCCCTTATGGCGGCATATCTGGCAGCATTTCTGCTGGCTTATGCAGTGATTAGCCAAAAGCATTGGT
>DATAQW010000079.1:0-5121 GCA_036264445.1 Pseudacidobacterium sp. | reverse complement strand
GGAGTTCAGTCCCGGATTCGTAGGTTGAAGATGAGGTACAACTTGCACAGGCACGTTCAGTGGTTTGCCAGTTGAGGAAAGTTCATTCGAGGTCGCAGTCGCTGTTGGTGTATTAGGCGTGCAACTAGGACTCCCTGCTGGCGTGCAGTTTGGGTTGTAGAAGGATTTCGTATCATTATCCACCTGCTCAAAGGTGGACCATGCCCAGGTAGTTTGCCCCTCCGCCTTGTGCGCAATATGCAGGCCCACCAGGCCGACCGTAACGGGGTTGGTACCGGGACTAGGAGCACCTGCAGCATTGTTGAAAACGATGGCCTGCTGTGTAAAGAAACGGGCAGGATTATCGCCTGCACCAAGGACCTTCCATGCGGCTTTCACCTCAAGGGCGCCTACTGAGGTAGAGCTCGAGCCCATAGGAAAACTGATACTGGATGTAGCTTTCTGGCCGGGCACGGTATAAAGCTTGTTCGCAACGATGTAGTTGTACTCATCCTGATTGAGAGCAATGGAGTAGCGGACAAAACGGCCGTTCTGATCAACAAGCGGAAGGTTAGTCGACTGGAGAATACCATTCAACTTTCCATTGCCCGTAGCGCCGAGGAGCCGGATGGTAGAAACGAGATCGTGACTCTTCGACTCATGAAAAAGCACCAAATGCACATCCGGATGGTCAGCGAGGATTTTTTTAACCGCCGGAGAATAACTGGGCTCGGATGCCAGTAAGCGAGCCTTGACACCATTGGTCCCGGACGTGCCGCCGCACCAGGGCGCTGGCTGCCCTGAGTTATAAACTGCATCGTCGGAGAGATAGGTAAGCCATGTTGGACTATTGGGGTCAGTAAGAATGCTGGACTTCGGATTAGGAGAGCAGGTGGATGGGTCTGCTGGCCAGTTGAGCGCAACAAATGAGAGCCAGGAGAAGACATCGGCTTTCTGCTGGCCATTGTTGTTGAGCGCGCCTGGAGTGTAGGGAATGGCGGTGCATGTGCTATCAATGACGGTAGGGACTGGAGCGGGACCACTTCCCTGGAAATTAGCAGCTGCAGCACACGTCACAGACGCCGGAGAAGCGGTCGGAGAAGAGGTCTTATTAGAAGTCGAGCATGCCAGAGGCACCAGCGCAAGCACACCGAGACATAAAAATGGACGCGTATAGAAGAAGCGGAATCCCTGCATAGAGATGGGCCATCCTTGAGCGAAGATTTGACCGGGCATAAAGCTCGCGTCACATATTACTGGTAGTTGATATGAACGCAATAGTTACCAAAGTCTATAGATCTTCGCTAATTATCTTCTGGATTATCGACAATCTGGAGTTATCCCGCAGGATAGCTTCTGCATGGCCACATCATGCGGAAATGCCAACTCCGAATCGTTGGCAACTCTACCTAACCTGCTAACATCCGGATAACCCGTCATGCAGTCTTTATCGGATCGACTCACACATGTAGTGCTCGCGATGCTGCTTGTGGGACGATGTCAGCCACCCGGGTGAAGAACCTTATGCTGACTCACATCATCGCCGTCTCCCCTTCGCAGACTGCGGAAAACAATCGTGGACAGAATCGTCAATACCCCGAGCGCAACGAGCGCCTTGTGGATTCCCTGGATCATTTCATCTGGACTGGTGCGCGACGTGCCAACAAAAAACGCCGTAGCTAATCCTGCCGTCGCGACGCCAAAGCTGATGGACATCTGCTGCATCGTGCTTGCGATGGAACTCGCGCTACTGGCGTCTTTGTCCGCAATGTCAGCATAGACAAGGGTGTTCATGCTCGAGTACTGCAGTGAGGTGAATGCTCCATACAGAAAGGCCTGCAGCACGATAAACCAAACGGGCGTTCGCAATCCTATCGTCGCAAACACCATCAGAAGAACACCAAGGACGAGCGTGTTTGAGACGAGAATGCGACGATATCCTACACGCCTCAAAAGCCATGGCAGGATCGTCTTCATGCTCATGGCGGCAATCGCTTGAGGCATGACAAGCAGCCCGGATTGAATTGGCGTGAAGCCGAGACCGACCTGATAAAGAAGCGGCAGGAGAAATGGCACTCCGCCGATACCCAGTCGCGTGAAAAAACTGCCGCTCACCGCGGCACGGAAGGTTCGGATGCTGAACAACCTGAGCTGCAAAAGAGGGAACGAGATGCTGTGGGCATGAAGTCCGTACCCGGCGAGCAAGACAAGAGACAATGCCAGAAGTCCAGATATCTCTCGTCCACTCAACGTGTGCTCTCCGAATATCTCCAGCACGTACGACAACAATCCGATCCCGGAGCCGAACAGGATCAGTCCTACGATATCTAGAGGATGGGTCTGCTCTTCGCGAAAGTCGGGAAGGTGCAGATAAACGAGGATTAAGCCTGCCAGGCCGATCGGAATATTGAGGAAGAAGATAAAGCGCCACTGAAGATACCGGACAATCAGGCCGCCTGCGATGGGGCCAAGCATGGGAGCGATCAAGGCTGGGATGGAAACAAAGCTCATGGCGCGCAGCAGATCCGACTTGGCGAATGTTCGCACCAGAGTGAGCCTGCCTACCGGGACCATCATGGCCCCACCGCAGCCTTGCAGAATGCGACATGCGACCAGCAAATGGACGTTGTTCGATATCCCACAGAGCAGCGAACCCAGGGTAAATAGGCCAATCGCCGCGGCAAATACACGACGGGTTCCGAAGCGGTCCGCCATCCATCCACTGATGGGAATGAAGACCGCAAGACTCAGCGTATAGCTCGCCAGCACCGCCTTCATGCTAAGTGGAGTAATGCTAAGAGCCGAAGAGATCGCGGGAACAGCCGTATTGAGAATCGTCGTATCCAGCGACTCCATGAAGAACGCGACCGCAACGAGCCACGGAAGGAGCCGCTTGGCGGCGTTTGATGGATCATACGAAGAGGATGGGTTGATCACCGCGTCAGATGGGCTCATGGGAAGAGATATCGAGGATTGCTTTCTATTCCTATGCTAGCCGATCGCACAAAGGGCTGATCGTAACGACATGGTCTCTCGATCCAAAAGCAGGGACAGTTTTTGCTAGCGGCACGCAGTGCAAATATGCTCGACATCGGATCCCGATCAGATTGTCGCCAACCGGGAAACCATCCGACCGATTCACAGTTAGTGCGTCGCTCAGAATAAGCCGCGTGGCAGGTAAAGAGCGTCGCAGTCCTACTGTCCGCGCACTGAGCGGAGAGCTTCGAAGAACCGGATGACGGATTCAAGGTCGCGTGGAGAGAGAGTCGAGAGCTGGCGACGGGTTCCGGCTTCGACGCCTTCGTACATCGCTGCAACGTGAATAAGGCGAGTGGGGACAAGGTGGATGAGAAGACTGCGGCGATCGCCTGGATTGGGCTCGCGACGAATGAATCCTCCCCTTTCGAGACGGTCGAGTGCGACGGTGACTCCGCCGCTGGATAGGCCTGTGCCGGTGGCGAGACGGCCTGGTGTGGCTGGACCGTAGAGCTGCAGAATGTGAAGCATCTGCATATCGGTAAGGCCAAGGCCGGCTTTTTCTGCGGCCTGTGCGTTGAAGAAGATGCTAGAGGCAATGAATTTGCGGATCTCAATGACAATGCGATCGACTGGGGTGATCGGAGAGGGCAGTGTGACGAAAGCTTCCGCTTCAGCTTGAGTCATCGCCTTCCGGGAACACTTGTGACTTCCCGTCTTTTCTAGCCCATCACTTCTTCGCGCGATTGCGTCGCGTATCCCCGCCTGCTCTGGCTGACTCGAACTCTTGCGTTTTTTCCCCTTCACGGCTCTGGACATGTGTGCAGACTTCTGTTTAGTATACATATATCTTATTTAATAAGATATATGGAGAATAAGAGATGAGCGATGTGATCAAGGCCTACAAGGGTATGGGTATGGAGGGCGGCATTGCACGGTGGTATGACCGCACAACGCGCAAGAGTATGGAGGACTTTCGTGTGCTGGCGATGCGGATTGCGGCGATGGCTCCAGCAGGGGGCAAGGTGCTGGAGGTAGCGCCGGGGCCCGGGTTTCTATCGATAGAACTGGCGAAGCGCGGGCTCGAAGTGCGCGCCGTAGACATAAGCAAAACTTTCGTCGAGATCGCTCAGAAGAATGCGGCGGATGCTGGCGTGAAGGTTGAGTTTGTTTTTGGGAATGCGGCCTGCCTGCCGGTAGAAAGCGCGAGCGTCGATTTTGTAGTGTGTCGCGCGGCATTCAAGAACTTCACAGAACCGGTAAAAGCGATGCGCGAGATGCTGCGCGTGCTGAGCCCTGGCGGGACAGCGCTCCTGATTGATATGCGTCGGGACGTATCGATGGGAGACATCAAGCGGTTTGTACGCGAGATGGGATTGAGTTGGTGGAGTCGCGTGTTTACGAACTTCACGTTCAAGCACATGTTAATCAAGCGGGCGTATCCATTGAGCCTGATTCAAAAGATGGCGGATGAAGCCGGATGGAAAGATGCGCGGATAGAGGCCCACCCGCTAGGATTTGAGGCATCGGTGAGGAAATGAGGTTCGCGTTGATTTGGGTTTACAGAGAGCGATTCCGCCTGAAGAGATTTATAACGAAAAAGCGATTCTCCCGTGTAATGACATTCAGAAGAGTGTTAAAAGTATCCCTTAGAAGAATGTCTTTACCACGTCGATCACCTCATACTCAGCATTCAACACCGGCAGTACGCGCCATTTATCGAACGTCAGGCAAGGGTGCGAGATATCGAAGCCAACCATATCGCCAACGCGAAGATCATCATGCGCAGCAAGCTTCAGATAAGCATGCTGGTCCATCATCTTCGTTATCTCCCAGTGACGAGGTGCACTCTGCGGGCCCACACTTTTCGGCCTGTAATGTAAGGCGGGCACAGGATAACCAGCATCGAACGCAGCATCGCGCTTGCCCATTCCGATGATCGCCTTCTCAGGTTCGGGCATCGACTGCACATACGCCCACACCTGAAGCGCAGGCAGAAGGTCGGAATGCATCTGCTGCGCAATTGGATTGTGTGCAAGGATCCTCGTCTGTGCTTCGCGATAGGCACCGATGTCATGCGTTAGGTAACAGCCTGGGCGGAGAACAATTTCCACTGTATCCTCAAGTCTCGCCGACGAGAAAACGTCAGCCACAACGTCATACCAG
>DATAQW010000034.1:0-16999 GCA_036264445.1 Pseudacidobacterium sp. | reverse complement strand
TTTTCGTAGAACGGCCCACGTCCTTCAATGCCGATATTCTCCGCGGCTGTGATCTGCACATGATCCACGTAGTTCCGATTCCAGATCGGCTCAAAAATTCCATTCGCAAAGCGGAAGACCAGGATGTTCTGCACTGTCTCTTTGCCAAGATAGTGATCGATGCGGAAAATCTGTTCTTCGTCGAAGACCTTGTTCACATCGTCATTGAGCTGTTTGGCTGATTCGAGATCATGTCCAAAAGGTTTCTCAATAATGACGCGAGCATGTCCTTTCTGCGGATGCGCCATGCCATGCTCGCCGAGCCGATTGATAATGTCCGCAAAATACTCCGGTGCTACGGCGAGATAAAAGAGCCTGTTGCCCTGCGTACCGCGTTCTTTATCGATTTTTTCAAGCAATGACTTCAGTTGCGCATAGCCAGTATCATCGTCGAAGTTCATTGCGTGGTAATCCACCTTGTCGATGAACTCGTCGAGCTTGCTGTCCCCTTCTTTCACGCCGCCGAATTTCAGGATGCCGTCTTTCATATCGGCGGCAAAGGCGCCCTTCAGGTCGCGTCGCGCTACCCCGACCATGGCGAACTCTTCAGGCAGCAGCCCTTGTTGTTCCAGATGAAAGAGCGCCGGGAGCAGCTTACGTTTTGTCAGATCACCTGACGCGCCGAAGATCACCACTACGCTAGGGTCAGGAATCCGCTCGCTGCGCCGCGTTGCCGCCTGCACAGCTTCGGGAGCGATCTTTACTTCCATCGTCGCCATAACAGTCTCCTACTTATCGGTCTTAACCGCGTGCCCGCCAAAGGCATTACGCTGAATCGCCAGCATACGGTCGGTAAAGTTGTTCTCCTCACGCGAGCGGATGCGCCGCATGAGCGATTCAGTAATCACTGGCGCTGAAACATTCAGATCAATCGCTTCGAATACAGTCCAGCGCCCTTCCCCTGAATCTGCAACGTAAGCTTCCAATCCGTCAAGCGTTGGGTTCTTCTTGAGTGCATCTGCAGTCAGGTCGAGCAGCCACGAGCGCACTACGCTGCCATCGCGCCAGATTTCCGCAATCTGCGCGAGATCGAGGTTCAGGGGCTTTTTGTGACCCATGATCGAGAAGCCTTCCGCATAAGCCTGCATCATGCCGTACTCGATGCCATTGTGCACCATCTTGACGAAGTGTCCCGCGCCGGCAGGGCCGACGTGTCCCCATCCCTTGTCTTTCGCAGGAGCAAGAGCCTCGAAAATGGGCCGCAGCCTCTCGACCGGCTCTTTATCGCCGCCGACCATCATGCTGTAGCCTTCCTTCAGCCCCCATACGCCGCCCGATGTTCCCACATCAACAAAGTTGAAGCCTTCAGCTATCAACTGAGCATGGCGGCGCTGCGAATCCTTATAGTTTGAATTGCCGCCATCGATAAAGGTGTCGCCTTTCTGCATCAACGGCTTCAGCTTGGCAATGGTCTCATCTACCGGATCGCCCGACGGCACCATGATCCAAATCGCGCGCGGCGCTGAGAGATTCTTCACCAAAGCTTCGAGCGAAGATACCCCTACGGAACCCGCATCTGACAGCCGCTTTATTGCGTCGGCGCTAAAGTCGAAGCCAACGATCTTGTGGCCAGCCTCGCGCAGCCGCTCGGCCATGTTGCCGCCCATTTTCCCCAATCCGATGATCCCAAGTTCCATTTACGTCCTCCGAAAATAACTGCCTGATTCCGATGCATTGGGTGTCCATCCTTTGCGTAATTTGCAAAAGGGCTGGAGAGCACGAATGCTCACCTTAGACTAAATTCAAAAACTTTATAATTCGTTAAATCTGACTTCAGTTTGTCCGCGCCCTGATAGTGGATCCCATGCATTCCTACATCTTTCGCAGCCTGCACATTCCCAGGCCGGTCATCGACAAACACAACTTCGTCCGGGTCGCGTTGGAGTACATCAAGCGCCAGCTCGAACATATGCGCATCGGGCTTGCGCAGGCCAACATAGCACGAACTCAGGAAAACATCGAAATATTCAGTGAGATTGAATTTGCTGATGCGATAATCATTCAACTCGCGCGCTTCATTGTTCAGCATTCCCAGCACTAGTGAGTCTGATGCCGCAAGTTCGCGAAGGACTCCTATGGCGCTGTCATCAAGCACCTTCGACTGCGCCTTCATAGCATCAACAAAATTTTGAGAAGTAAAATCGCGCGGCTCGTAGAAAACAGTCTTTGCCAGGTACTCTTCGACTGTTATCAAGTCTTTTTCCCAGGCATCATTCGCCTCAGGGTGCCGCTGTTCGAATGCATCGCGGTCGACGGTAAACTGCGCAAGCACCGCCTCGCGCTCCTTATGGTCCCAGCCATTGGTTAGCAGAACCCCGCCAATGTCCCACAAAATCGTACTGATGATTGCCATCGACGCTCCTGTGCGCGGTAGTGCTTGTTGTTACGGTTGATTTATCTGACCGTGTGGCTCTCCAGCTTTGCCTCCGGCATGTTGCGCGCTTCAATGGCTTTAACCTTGTTCAGCCTGCGTACAAAACGCTCCTCCTGCTTTTGAAAGCGAGCATTAAGATACGACGAAACCAGATCAAAAGCCAGCGCCGAACCGATGATCCTCGCGCCCAGCACCAACACGTTCATGTCATCATGCTCCACGCCCTGATGCGCCGAATACGTGTCATGGCACATCGAAGCGCGAATTCCCGGCATCTTGTTGGCGGCAACGCAAACACCAACGCCGCTGCCGCAGATCAAGATGCCGCGCTCGGCGCGTCCGGCGGCAAGCGCTTTGCCCACAGCCTCGGCGAAGTCGGGGTAATCGGACGGCTCCGCGTTGTAGGCGCCCAGGTCGGTGACCTCATGCCCCAGGCGCTCCAGGTATCCGCGAACTTCTTCCTTCAGTGGAAAGCCCGCGTGATCAGCTGCAATCACCAGCTTCATGTTGTTACTTCTCCGCCAGCGCAGCTTCGACCTTGCGCGCTTTCTCTACCAGCGCTTTTCCACGATTTGCAATGTTGGTTGGGCCAAAACCCAGCTTTTCCAGGGCAACTTTGCCCGGCGCCGATGCTCCAAAGCGCTCAAGGCCAATGACGTCGCCGTGGCGGCCAACATATTTCCACCAGCCAATCGGACTGCCCGCTTCAACTGCGAGTTTCGGCAGGTGATCCGGGAAGACCGAAGCCTTATATTCTTCGCTCTGTTCTTCGAAAATCTTCCAGCTTGGCATCGAGACAACACGCGCGTTCAAACCGTCTTTCTTCAGAGCGGCCGCAGCATCGAGCGATGCCCATAGTTCCGCGCCCGTCGCCACAATCAATAGATCAGGCGAATCGCCACCCTTCTCCACAATGTATGCGCCGTGTTTTACGCCTTCGTAAATCTCGTGCTTTGCGGGATCAAGCACGGGCAGATCCTGACGCGAAAGCGCCATAAATGCCGGGCTCTTGCGCTCGAGCGCCAGCCGCCAGACCGCAGCCGTTTCATTTGCATCTGCCGGACGGAAATCTGTGAACTTCGGCACCGCACGCAGCGCCATCAGATGCTCGATAGGCTGGTGCGTCGGGCCGTCTTCGCCCAGGGCAATCGAATCATGCGTAAAGACGAACAGCGAATGCGTGTGCATGATCGCCGCCATGCGCAGTGCCGACTTGCAATAATCCGTAAACACAAAGAAAGTCGAGCCATACGGAATCAGACCTCCATGCGCAGCCATTCCATTTACCATGGCGCACATTCCGAACTCGCGTACACCGAACCAGATGTTTACGCCCTTCGGATCGAGATGGAAGTTCCCGCCGCTCTTGAGAATGGTCTTTGTGGAAGCGGTAAGATCAGCCGCGCCGCCAATCAGCTCCGGAACATCCTTGGCGAAGGCGTTCATAATTGCATTGCCAGCATTGCGGGTCGCAACCGGCTTGTCTGTTGGAAATACCGGTATCGACTTCTCCCAACCATCTTTCAGTTTGCCTGCCTGTGTGCGCTCAAACTGCGCGGCCAGTTCAGAAAACTGCTTTTTGTATTCAGCAAAGAGCTTGTTCCACTCAGCTTCGTACTTCGCGCCGCGCTCCTTGATCGTGTCCCAGTTCTTCTGGGCCTCTTCCGGAACGTAGAAAAATTTATCTTCAGGCCAGCCGAGATTCTTCTTCGTCTCCGCCGCTTCCTCAGGCTTCAGCGCCTCGCCGTGGACTTTGTTCGTACCCGCAATCGGGCTGCCGTAGCCGATCACCGTACGCACCGCGATGATAGATGGCTTGTCCTTCACCGCCTTGGCTGCTTCAATCGCCTTTGAAATCGCTTCAAGGTCGTTACCGTCAGCTACCCTCTGCACATGCCAGTGATAGCCTTCAAACCGCTTCTCTACATTCTCAGTAAACGAAAGCTCCGTCGGCCCATCGAGCGAGATCAGGTTGTCGTCATAGAAGAAGATCAACTTTCCCAGTCCCAGTGTGCCCGCAAGCGATGAGGCTTCGTGCGAAATGCCTTCCATCAGGTCGCCATCGCCGCAGATGCCATAGGTATAGTGATCGACAATATCGAAGCCCGGCTGGTTGTAAACCGCAGCCAGATGTTTTTCTGCAATCGCCAGACCTACGGCCATCGCTAGCCCTTGTCCCAACGGCCCGGTCGTGACCTCAATTCCATCTGTGTCGCCGCGCTCCGGGTGTCCCGGCGTGTTTGATCCCCACTGCCGGAACTGCTGCAAATCTTCAATGCTGACTTTATATCCGGAAAGGTGCAACAGACTGTACAAGAGTGCTGAAGCATGTCCGTTTGAGAGTACAAAGCGGTCGCGGTTCGACCAATGCGAATTCGCAGGGTTATGCCGCATGTACTTATGGAAGAGGAGGTAACCGATAGGCGCATCGCCCAGAGGCGCGCCAGGATGGCCGCTCTTGGCTTTATCCACGGCATCGACTGCTAGAAAACGGAGTGCATTGATAGACAGTAGATCGAGTTCGCTCATAACTTATTCACGCTCCCAAAAATACTTTTCGTTGGCGGATCATGTGGCCGGCGCAGCAAAACTTACTCAACTATTGTGACCCATGCCCTTCAAAAGGAAAAAATCAGCGTATTTCAGACCACGATTGAAGACTATCTTCTTTATCCTAAGATGTCCGCTTTACCCGCTCAGGTTCATGAAACAGGCTCAATCACGACATCGAAATTACGCCCTTCCCAGCGGTTTTCTTCTGTCCAGAACAGAGTAAACGAAATCGAGCCGGTCTGTTTTTTGCCGGTTGGAATGTCCGCATATGACCCAGCGAAGCCTATAGCTGCGCTTTCAGTATTGTGGTTTGTCTTCCATCCGTCATCTGTCCAAGCCACTTTGAAGCAGTTCTGTGCAATAATCCGCAGCGTTTTGCCAGCTTCAATGCGATTCACAGGCCGCCTCATCTTGAACACTTCAAACTGGCTTCCATGCTTGCCGTTGCTATATCTGTCCTCCACCACTGAGATGCGGTCGAAGATACGCCCATCCGTCACCGAGCGCAGCAGTTTCAAATATTCAGCGTGTGCCCACACCAGAGGCATGGCCGCGCCGGCCGGTCCGCCAAAAACCAGTCCATATCGATCTGGTTCTTCCCATATTTGTTCGGGAAGCATTCCGCCTGTTGATGCGAATTTCTCCAGAGATTCAATAAACGGACGCACATCGCGCCCAGCCGCCAGTTCATAATGTGCGCGCTCGCCACCAAGAAGAGGCCACGGACGCCCTTTGCCATAGCCAATAAACGGGCCGCCATCTTCCCGCTGCCCGTATCCATCATGGTTATAGCGGTACCAGCATGGCCCTTTCGGAGTCTCAACTTTCAGGACATGATCCACGACTTTCAATGAATCTACGATCAGCGGATCATCCGCGCGCCGCACGCCATAGCGTACCAGTTCCAGAAATCCGGCATCAATAATCTCGCGCGCCTCGAATTCATTCTTCTCGCCCGGCTTTCCATTGGCGATGCGCACGATCTCAGTGCCGCACTCCTCATGCGCGTAAGGCTCGCCGCATTCCGGCGGACGAATCCGCATATAGTGCCGCTTCACTTCCGGATGCAGTATGCCGTTGTTCGTCACCGTCCAGTCTTCCAGGTGGCTCTCAATCCAATCCGCCTGATCTTCCAGAAACTGTGCTAGTTCTATGGAGTCATGTGCGCGTGCAATATCTGCTGCGCATACCAGTGCGGAAATCACCGCCGCCAATGTAGAAGGCGAATAGCCGGCTGCCTCTTCCCAGCGCTCCTGCTGCGTCACCGGAGCATTCCGCACCAGAAACCCCGCCGCTCGTTCCACAAACGGCACCACGCGAAACTTTCCGAGTGCGTTCATCTTCCATAAGCGCCACGCTAGAATAATCGGGAACGCAACTTCATCCAGTTGCGTCCCTGACCAGTAAGGAGTCCCGTCAATCCAGAAATTCTGCGCAAACCCGCCGTCGGGATGCTGCGTGCAAGCCAGATACACCAGCGCGCGGCGCGCCGTCTCAGCACGTCCACAAGCCAGCAAGGCACTTGCGCTCTGCACCATGTCTCGCGTCCAAACCAGGTGATAGCCGCCCAGATCTGCATCGCTCTTTGCATAGCCCCATGGAATCGAAGCTGAGGCAATAAACGCGCCACCGTACGTCTTGTCCTCATGCGCCAGAATAGTGTTATGGCTGATCTGCATCAACCGTCCGCCGTCACCTGAACTGGCCACCAATTCGCGCGGACTTGCGGCGCGATGCCACTGTTCGATAAAGCGCTCAAGGTGCTCCTCAAACGGCTTCATCAAAGCCCCCATGGTCACGGCGAGCCCTGCGTGATGGCCCTCCCCAAAACCCAGAGCTAATGTGAAGTCAAGACAACGCGGGTGCTCGATCTCGCCCATCACTGAGATGTTCCCGTCCAGCGCCGAACCAAATTCCCAGTCCATCTGGAAATTCTGTTTTAAGTCCTGCCAGCCGTCGCTGACGCCGACATAGCCACAACTGGCCCGCGAAAAGCCGCAATCGGCTGAAAGCACCAGCGATGTATGGTTCTTCCACGCAACCAGTACCCGCTTTCCGGCTACATCGGCAACGCGAGCGCTATTGCCCATCCCTCCGCCTTCAATATGCGGCGAAAGCAGCACATAGACCTTGAGTCTCGGCAGCAGGTCAGCATCGCCGTCAATCCGTACTCGCGTCAGCACCACTGGATAGTGCGGATCGTTGATGATTTCCTTTGTGATCGTGTAACGGCCTTCGCAATCGTAGTTGCGCACCCTGACAGCAAGAGAGTCGGCGTCAATGTACTCAAATTCATGCCGCATGTTACGCCGCTCTTCGTGGAAAAATGTCTCCTCGTCGGTGATGAGCAGCTGCATGTCGCGAATCTGAGGCCGGTCAATGGTGGGATAGTAAACCTCATTCAAAATTCCATGGGAAACTGTGTACCACGCACGGCTCGAAGAAGAATAAGCCGTCCCTACTGCATCTTTCGCACTCGAAGTCCAACGTGGTTCCAGACCAGGCGCGCCGAATGCGCTACCCTGTCCGTCAATCCACTTGTATTGAGGCGTCAGCACGGTCATACGTCAGCCTTCCTTTTCCGAAAAAATCGGAACCTGCACTTTACTCCAGACTCGTGAATAACAAAATAAGTTACATTTTTGTGCCCTGAGCCACTGCGTCCTTGGGGGCTCTGTCTTTACAACACCTGCGAATTCGCTTCAGGATCGGGATGGAACTGCACCTCGCGCATCGCGTGCGCGATTTCGTGGTTTTTCATAAACTGCTCCCACACAAATCCTGTTCGCAAATTCTCGGCCATCAGCACACTGATGCCCTGATCAATCCCAAGAATGTCTGGCGCAAACCAGTTCACTTTAGGGTTGAAAGCGTCCACAAATCCATAACGTGTCCAGACCTTGTCTCCAAACTTCTGCCGCATCGTCAGCAGCACATGCGAACACTCTGCTGGCAGAAAAGGCAGCGAGCCCGCACAGGCTGACGGCGCTATACTTCCGTCCAGAGGTCCCATGGCTGGAGGTCCGCCCCACACGCGGTATCCTTCGCGTGAGTCTGAAGCTGTGATGCCCCAAAGGTCCTGGTCGATCCATGGAAATTTCGCTCCAAGCGTCATGCACCATAACTGATGCACGCGTGTTGCTGCAATTGAATTGGTGAAATAGTTGGTATGCAGATCGCGCTGGTCGCGGTAATCACACCACGCATGCGCGTACTGATGGATAAAGAGCGGCGCCACTCCGCTGATATATTGAATTCCCCCAAACTGCACCAGAGGCCGCTGCAAAACATTCCACGTCTCAACCGGAATCGGATGGGTCGGCGAACCAATGGCCATCAGATACATGGTCATCAGCTCGGCGTAGATGTCCCAGCGATTGTTCAGAAATCCCTGGTCCGGCAGCCAACCCATGGAAAGAGTCGTGCCGCTATTCAGCATCCACTGCCAGTCAATGCGCCGGTAAAAAGTTGTCGCCAGCGCTTCAATGCGCGTGTTGGCTGAGAAATATTGACGGCATGTCAGCACTCCGCATAGCAGCAGTGCGGTATCAATCGACGAAAGCTCGCTGCCAAACATGCGCTGGCCACTTTCCATGTCGATGAAGTGATATAGAAATCCATGCTCGTGCGG
The DNA here is from genome assembly GCA_036264445.1 of Pseudacidobacterium sp. Lineage (GTDB taxonomy): Bacteria > Acidobacteriota > Terriglobia > Terriglobales > Acidobacteriaceae > Pseudacidobacterium. Next base: position 8,402 of record DATAQW010000034.1, on the reverse strand, counting down.
GCAGTCTTCCAGCAGAAATGCCAGCGTCCTCTCAACGCGCTCTTCGCACTGTAGCCGCGGCAGATAATTCCGTTTCGCCGCGATGCACATCGCCGTAAGCCCGAAGCCAGTCGCAGCAATACTGGCAACGCGTCCCAGTGAACGGCCTACGGCAGGCGCGCGGTCACGCACCAGTCCAGTCTTTGGATGCGCTTCGTTGTAGAAAAAATCGCAGCCGCGTCCCTCCAGGTCATCGAGCAGAGCTTCGGCCTGTTTCGACACCTGCGTGAGCGGACGGTTGATGAAGACGCCTGCGCCACGCTGATACTGCTCCGCCACCTGCTCTTCTGTATGTGGCTCCTGACCCGGCTTCACCGGTGGCGGCTGGGACTGATTCTGAAATCCGTCCGCTACGGAAATAGCTGGCGTGCCCAGCACCAGCATGCTTGAGGCGCCGGCGCTGCGCAGAAGATCGCGACGGGTTATGCGTGAGGCAGCCAAACGCAGAAAATCTCTGACAAACTATGATTACAGGAAGTTTTGGTCTTATTCACTGTAACTCTGGAAGGAAAAAGCAACTTTAAGGACGCGGATTGCACGTTCCGGATGGCTATCCTATCTCCATGATTACAATTCGTCCTTCTATCTTAATGGATGCAGATGAAGTGTGGAAGATTCTCGAACCAGTCATTCGTACCGGAGAAACGTACACGCTTCCGCGTGATTTTACCCGTGAGCAAGCCCTCCAATACTGGTATTCGTCGAGCCACGAAGTATTTGTTGCGGAGGAAAACAACGAGATTTTAGGAACCTATTATCTGCGCGCCAATCACCAGGGCGGAGGCAGCCACGTTGCCAATTGCGGATACATGACCGCTCCTCATGCCACCGGCCGCGGAATCGCTAGCGCCATGTGCGCTCATTCCCTCGAACGTGCCCGTGAACGCGGCTTTCGCGCGATGCAATTCAACATCGTCATCAGCACGAATGAACGCGCTATCCGTCTCTGGCAAAAATTCGGATTCGAAATTGCAGGCCGTCTTCACGAAGCTTTTCTCCATCCCCAAAAAAGTTACATTGATGCATTTGTGATGTACCGAAGTCTTTAACGAGTAGCGCCGCAGGCGGGTACCTCTGGCCGCGCAGTTTCAGCACCTCAACACAAACTTCCTGCATCCCTTATGATTAGGAACGGAAACAGGGTTGTCGAAACCCGAGACAATGAAGGAGGAATGCTTTGGCACACGAAGTTCCACCCCTACCGTATGATTACGCCGCTCTCGAACCACACATCGATGAAGCAACTATGAAGCTCCACCACGACAAGCATCACCAGGCCTATGTCACCAATCTCAACGGAGCCATCGAGAAACATCCCGATCTCGCGAAACACACTGCAGAAGACCTCCTGCGCAATCTCAACAGCGTCCCCGAAGATATTCGCACCACGGTGCGCAACAACGGCGGCGGCCACGTCAACCACACCATGTTCTGGCAGATCATGAAACCAGGCGGCGGAGGCCAACCCACAGGCCGCATCTCCGAACAGATCAGAAAAGACTTCGGCGACTTCGAATCCTTCAAAAAGCAATTTAACGAGACCACGGCCAAGCAGTTCGGTTCCGGCTGGGGCTGGCTCATCTGGGATGGCAGCAAACTCAAGATCATCACCACTGCCAATCAGGACTCGCCGCTTTCCCAAGGTTCCTATCCCATCCTCGGCAACGACGTTTGGGAACACGCCTACTACCTCAAATACCAGAACCGCCGCCCAGACTACCTCGCAGCATGGTGGAACGTAGTCAACTGGGACGAAATTAACAAGCGCTTCGAACAAGCCCAACGGTAGGCTTAGGTCTAATTGCTAAGGGCGCAGAAAAAACCGGGTTCGCGAAGCTAACCTGGGGATATTTTCTGAGCAACAGCACGAAAATGAGTGCCCCACCCTATCGCGCAGTTGCGATAGGGTGGGAGAACACTCCGCTCAACCAATCAAAACAAAGTCCGCGTCCTTCGACCTGAGACCTTAAATCGCTACTTCCTCCGGAAATTGGTGTCTAAACAGACAGGAGGGAAACGCTCCACAATGAATTTTTGGAAAACTTTTTTCTGCGCCACCGTGCTCACGTCCGTGGGCTTTGCGCAGACTGCCACTCTCAATCCCGGCACAGCCAGCTTCAAAATCGAGCAAAATGACAAGGGTCTGGGTGAAGCCAGCTACGTCATCCAGAGCACGCCCAAAACATACCTCATCACCTCAAATGGAAAGATGACCTTGGGCAAATTTAGTTACGCCTTCTCCAACACGCAGAAACTCGACACCGCGCTGAATCTCATCTCCAATCAACTCAGCGGAGTCATCAACGGAAAGGCTGTCAGCTTCAGTGCCAAGGCCGACTCAACCGGGCGTCAGTTCCAACTCGACATCTCCGCCAATGGACAGCAGCAGAAAAACACTGTCGACCGCGATCAGAATACTGTTCTGCTTACCGACCTTGACCCCGCGGCCTACTTGCTGCTCACCCAGGTGGCCCTGCGCAATCCGTCAAACGCTTGGGTACTCATTCCCAAAGAGAATGGTTTTCTCGTCCCGGTAAAATTCACAGCCCTCGACGATACCAAAGCTGGATACAACGGCCAGACCATAATGGTGCACCATACCAGCGCCGCAGTAAGCACACAGAATGCAATCACCATCGAACTTTTCTACTCAAACGATGGTCAACTGCTCGAAGCCGATCTGCCCGAACAAAACTTCTACGTCATCCGCGACGGATTCCGCCTCATCAATCGGCCTAAACCACCCGCTCCGCCGCACGGCCAGGCTCCTCCGCCACAGCAGGAACAGCAGCAGCAGCAACAGCCTCAGTAGCTGACAATTTTTTAGTTGTCATCCTGAGCCTAGCGTAGTCGAAGGACCCCACAGCAGGGCTGTGTCCCAGCTTGCGCGAAGCGCGCTCCTTTCATCCTCCACTAAACTCATCTAGTACTGGAGGAACGCATGCCTACTCAATCTGAAAAAGCAACCATCTTCCGCGCACTCCATTATCGACAAGAGCCCCTCATTGTCGCCAATCCCTGGGACGCAGGTACAGCGCGTATTCTCGCCGCATTGGGTTTTGAAGCCCTCTCGACAACGAGCGGGGGTCTCGCAATCACACTGGGCCGCCGCGACGGTACCGCCAGCATCTCCCGCGACGAAGCCCTGGCCAACGCTCGCACCATCGCCGAAGCCACCGATCTTCCGGTCGCCGCCGATCTTGAAAATGGATACGGCCACTCACCCGAAAACGCCGCCGAAACCATCCGTCTGGCCGCAGCAGCAGGGCTTGTCGGAGGTTCCATAGAAGATGCTAGCGGAGACACGGCAAATCCAATCTATGAATTCAATCATGCCGTCGAGCGTGTAGCCGCAGCAGCCGAAGCTGCCCGTGCTCTGCCATTTCCATTCATGCTCGTGGCCCGAGCAGAAAATTATCTTCACGGCCGTACCAATCTCGACGACACCATCCGCCGCCTGCAGGCATTTGAAGCCGCTGGCGCCGAAGTCCTCTACGCCCCCGGCCTCACACGCGCAGAGGACATCCAGATAATCTGCGCCACGGTAAGCAAGCCGGTGAACGTATTGGCAGGGTTAAAGGGAGCCGCTCAGTTTACCGTCTCCGAACTTGCAGCATTGGGAGTGCGCCGCATCAGTCTCGGCTCAGCGCTGAGCCGCGCCGCATTGACAGCGTTCATCAACGCCTCTCTCGAAATCAGGGAAAAAGGAACCTTCACCTTTGCGGCGGAAACATTTTCATTGGGCGAGATAGGCGATCTGGTAACTTCCTGATCGTCTTCGACACCGTTATCTATTCGGCAATCACGGAATTGCTAAGAGCTTCATTGTTTGCTCCGCGTGTCTCAGCTATCCGCTCTGGCAGTATTGGCGGAAAGAGCCTGGTTTCGATGTAGTCGCGCACCATATTGGTACGGTTCTCGAAGAGAAAATGTACAGCGCAAGCGACAGCAAACGCTGTTGTGATAACCGCGCCCACTATGAGCACGGTGTGTCCATTGAGCGGAAGAATTCTCCATGCCCCAACCAGCAGGGCGCTCATGAAACAGAGGATTGGACCATGAGTGAGGTATAGGCTGTAAGAGATTCTGGACATAAACCGGGACCCTGTTCGATACGGTCCTGCTGGAAACGGTCTCTGCAATTGCGCGACCCCATAAAGCAGCAGGAAAGCTGACAGCCCGATCAGCAAATCTCCCTGAAACGCCTCCAGACCATGAATCCGAATTACGAGGTCGATAGCCATGAAACCTGCTATAGCGATCATCATCAAGGGCCATCTGAGCTTTGGAGAGAACCTCCAGGGCAGCACTGCCGCAAAAACCCCCATTAGCCAGATAACAAAATATTCGGAAATCTTGGCACCGACGAACCAGGACATTGCCACTAGAAGGCACAACATCAGCAGAGTTTTGAGCTGAGCAGGCCGCCTGAAGACAACCAACGCGATCAAGGGAAAAGCAAGGTAATACCAGAACTCGTTGGTCAAACTCCAGAGTGGCTGATCGGTTCCCAACGGTCTGACCAGTATCTCCTGAAGAAAAAACAGATTCCCTACAAAAGTAGTCGCTCCCAAACGGGATTCGAGGTTTGGGTAAATGATTTGCTGGTTTGCCGGTGCGGAGTAGAGGGTTTGCTGGCCGGCAAAAATGTGGAGTCCTGTCCGGTCAAGCAGCGATACAAGTAGTAGCGCCGGTATAAGCACCATCCAGAGACGAACGATGCGATGGGTCAGGTATCTCTTCCATGACCAGCGACGCTGCCGTATGGCCCGGACCACACTACCGCCTACCAGGAATCCGCTAAGAACGAAGAAAACCATGACCGCATGATGGGCGTAATCCGGATTGTGGTGAACGCGATGAACAGTGGCGTCAGATGTGGAAGTTTGAATCGTATCTGCCGGACTGGCAGCCGTCTTGCTCAGGAAAAAAAGCCGGATGTGCGAGAGGAAGACAACAGAGGCAGCAGCACCTCGTATCGCATCGAGATGAACAGAGTACTCCGGCACTTCTGCTATCGGCAGTGGGTCTCCGTCTCCCTCGTCCGATAGAGTTCCTGAGTTGCTATGCATACCACACAGCATACACTCGGGAACAGCTCCTGCAATCGTTCGCTTTTCCGTGAACCTGAAAGGCTGCCCTGCGGTGATGGTAAGGGAATTCGCGAAGTGAAAGGAAAAACAGGTTATAAGCGCCAGCCTCACGGTATACGAGGAGTTTTCGGGGAATTCTCTGCCGCCTGGCAATATTCCTGGCTAAGCCGTCCAAACTAACCCGCAGAACTCTCATCTGATCCATTGGAGACGAAATGCAACCCATCGTACTTACGCGCAAATGCTTGGTCATTCTTATGGCATGCCTGGTTCTTGGCGGCTTTTTCTCTACGGTTCAAGCGCAATCCCGTCTCAGCGACAAAGACGTGGAGCATCTCATGAGTAATTTGCATAGCGATGTACAGTCTTTCCGTGGCCCCTTCAACTCTGCACTCAATAAAAGCGCCATCCGCAAGACAAGCCAGGAATCGGATGCGAAGCACCTGGCAAAGCAATTAGAAAGTCAGACCGGAAGCATGCTCGACACCTTCAAGCATAAGCAGAAAGCTGACGACGCATTTAAGACCGTTCTCGATACCGCGCAACACCTCGACGGCATTGTCCAGCAGCTCGGCCCACAATCTGCTGCCGCGGCTCCCTGGGCGCGCGTTCAGAGCGCCATGAATGCTTTGGCCCAGTCCTTCGGCGTTACTACGCCTTTCGGCCAGCAAACAGCTCCCGCCTATTCCGCGCCCGGGCACTAGGCACCCCACATCTCGTCGATGTGGGGACGTACTACTGCTGTGCAGCCTTCTCTTTAAGACTAGGCCCCAAAGCCAGTTCGATCAGCGTCTTCTGTTCCAGATCGTGTGCCTTAGCTGATCCTGTCGCAGGACTGGCCGCCGCCGAACGCTTAATGCTCAGCACCTGACGGTCGCGAGCGAGCCGCTTCAATCGCGGCATCACGAACGACAGAGCCCCCATGTTTTCCGGCTCTTCCTGCACCCAGATCACTTCGTGGGCCTCAGGATGTGCCTTGATCGCCGCTTCGAGCTCTGCCTCAGGCCACGGATACATCTGCTCCAGGAAGACAATGCCTGTTGTCGTGTCTTTGCGCTTCTCGCGCTCCACACGCAACTCGTGACCGATCTTGCCACTACAGATCAGCAGCCGCTTTGCGTTGGCGATCTCCGTCTCCGGCAGCACATTAAGGAAATGCGGCTGCGCAAAGTCGTCAATGGGCGAAACTGCGTCAGGATGCCGCAGCATGCTCTTCGGCGTAAACACGACTAGCGGCTTGCGCCACTTACGCAGAGCCTGCCGCCGCAGCAGATGGAAATATTGGGCTGCGGTCGAAGGCTGGCAGATCTGCATATTGTCGTGCGCAGCAAGTTGTAGATAACGCTCAACGCGCGCACTCGAGTGCTCCGGCCCCTGGCCTTCGTAGCCATGCGGGAGCAGCACAACCACACCGCCAAGCAGCCCCCACTTGTCTTCGCCCGACGAGATGAACTGGTCGATGATGATCTGCGCGCCGTTGGCAAAATCTCCAAACTGCGCCTCCCACATCACCAGTGCCTCAGGATAATCGCGGCTGTATCCATATTCGAAACCGAGCACTCCAGCTTCGGAAAGAACAGAATTGTAAACCTCGAACTCAGCCTGACCATCGACGAGATGATTCAAAGGAATATGCAGCTGCTCATTTTCAACATCGATCAGAACGCTGTGCCGCTGATTGAAAGTGCCGCGCTGGCTGTCCTGCCCGCTGAGGCGGACAGGCACTCCAGCCTTGAGCAGGGAGCCAACGGCAACAGCCTCAGCCATTCCGTAATCAAAAGGACGCTTGCCCTGGCCCATCTCCAGGCGCTGTTCAAGCAACTTCTTTATCTTGGGATGAACGTGGAAGCCTTCGGGCGCCTTCGTCAATCCCTCGGAGATATCTCTTACTTCCTCCGCGCTTAGCGCTGTCTCAACTTCGTATTCCGGCTTGTATTTGCCGCCCTTGAACTGCGACCAGTAAACCGGAAGCACTGCCAGCGCCGGCATCTTCTTCATCTTGGTCGCCACACGCTGCGCCTCGGCAAACTCAGTCTGAAGTTCGCGCACGCGCGCGCTCACATCGGTGCCCAGGTTCTTCGCATAAATCTCATAAAGCTGCGGATGGTTCTTGATCTTGGCATAGCGCAGAGGCTGGGTAATCGTCGGGTCATCGACTTCGCTGTGCCCATGACGGCGATAGCCGATCAGATCAACAACTACATCACTCTTGAAGGTGTATCGATATTCCGCCGCCAGCACAGCCACACGGACAACTGCATCCGGGTCTTCCGCATTCACATGGAAAATCGGAACCGGCAACCGCTTCGCAAGATCGGATGAAAAGCGCGACGAATTCGATTCTTCCGGTTCTGCGGTAAAGCCAATCAGATTGTTCACGATAATGTGAATGCTTCCGCCAATCGAGAAGCCCTTCACTGCAGCCAGGTTCATGGTCTCGGCCCAGATGCCCTGTCCGGCAAATGCCGCATCACCGTGAATGCCGATCGGCAGCACACGCTCAGGGCCTTCCGCACCGTAACGTGCCTGCTTGGCGCGCGCTCGTCCTGCTACAACGGGATCAACCGCCTCCAGATGGCTCGGGTTCGAGACCAGATGCAGCGCCAGCGCTTTTCCGTCACGGGTTTCATACGTGCCCGTAGCGCCGATGTGGTACTTTACATCGCCGCCGCCTAGAATGCTGCGCGGGTCAACGTCCTCGAATTTCGAAAAAATATCAGCCGGTGATTTGCCAAAGGTGTTCACCATCACGCTAAGGCGTCCGCGATGGCTCATGCCCATCACAGCTTTCTCTGCACCCAGCTCGCTCGCGCGGTTCAGCAATTCATCGAGAAATGGAATCAGCGCCGTAACGCCTTCAAGAGAAAACCGCTTGGTGCCAAGATAACGCGACTGAATCACCTGCTCAAAAATATCGGCCTTGATCAGCAAATCGAGAATGCGTTCCCGATCAGCTGCAGCAGGTTCAGTTTCCAACCTTTCAGCAATCCACTGGCGCTGCTCACGGTTGGGAATGTGCATGAACTCGGCAGCGATGGTGCCGCAGTAGTAACCACGAGCTTCTTCAGCATCTTCGCCATCAAAATCGAGTTCTGGAATGGGTTCGGGAGAGAGGTATTGTCCAAGTGGGTCAAGTTGCGCCTGGAGATATCCCCAGCGGCGGAAAGCATCAAATACTTGCTCACGATGAGCGGCTTGTTGCAGTTCAGAATGTGCGGGTTCCAGCTTGGTAGCACTCATAACTGTAAAATTCCGGAAATCGCCGGCATA
>DATAQW010000419.1:0-7046 GCA_036264445.1 Pseudacidobacterium sp. | reverse complement strand
AGAGGCAATCGGCCATTTCCAGAATGCTGTAAATCTTGATCCCAAGTTGCCGATGACCCGCTTATATCTCGCGACAGCCTATGCTCAGCAGGTGGTCCCTGACCTCAAAACACCTGAGAATCTGAAGAACGCAAATCTTGCAATCCAAAGCTTTCAGGAAGTTCTTGCAACGAACCCAAAGGACGTCAGCAGTTTGAAGGGCATAGCCGCTCTCTACTTCCAGATCGACGAATTCGATAAGGCTAAGGAGTGGCAGCAGAAAGTGCTGGCTGTTGATCCGCAGAATGCAGAAGCTGCCTATACCATCGGCGTAATTAACTGGGGCATCGCTCACAGGAACGCTGTACAGGTCCTTGCCGGTGTTGGTATGCAGGATAAGGGCGATGGTAATCCCAAGATGCCGAAGGATGCTTGCAAAAAGCTAGTCGAAATCAACACACCGCTGGTCAACGAGGGCATGCAATTTCTTCAGAAGGCTCTTGATATCCGACCCAACTACGATGACGCCATGGCTTACATGAACCTGATGTACCGTCGCAGGGCCGATCTTGCATGCGGCAATGAGCAAGCGCGCAAGGACGACATTGCTCAGGCGGACGTGTGGCTTTCAAAGGCCATTGGCACACGCAAGGCCAACGAAGAAAAGAAAAATGCTACCCCAGGCGGCATCGTTATGGATGGCCAGGGCAATATGAAGTAGCTATTCTGATCGCAAGAAAATATAAAAGCCTCCGAAATGGAGGCTTTTATATTTTCTTCAGATTTAACGATCACAGGCGCATCGACAAGAACAACAGTCAGGGTGTTTCCGCGGGGGCACCCGTTTTCATAGCTGGCAGAGCAAAAATGCCATAGAATCCACTCTGGAATGAACTTCCAAAAAATCCTTATTGCCAATCGCGGCGAAATTGCCCTTCGTATTGTGCGTGCATGCCGCGAGCTTGGAATCAGCACAGTAGCGGTGTATTCAGACGCTGACTGCGCTGCGCTGCACGTGCTCGAAGCCGACGAAGCATACCGGCTCGGTCCTGCTCCGGCAACCGAATCCTATCTGCGTGGAGATTTGATTCTCGAAACAGCGCGCCACGCTGGTGCGCAGGCCATTCATCCGGGTTACGGATTTCTTTCCGAAAATGCAGCATTCGCGGAAATGTGTGAACAGGCCGCGATCAAGTTCATCGGACCGCCATCGAGCGCCATGCGCACTCTGGGATCAAAAACACGAGCGCGTCAGGCAGCCGATGCGGCGAAGATGCCGCGTACTCCGGGATCCGTAACCGGCCTGGCTTCGCTTGATGAGGCGCGGTCCGTTGCTGCGCAGATCGGCTATCCCGTGATGCTGAAAGCCGCAGCAGGTGGAGGCGGCAAGGGGATGCGAGCAGTCTTCTCTGAGACAGAACTGGCATCGGCATTTGTGGCGGCGTCGAGCGAAGCGGAACGCGCCTTTGGATCGGGTGAAGTTTATCTCGAGAAGCTGATTGAGCGGCCGCGTCACATTGAGATCCAGGTGCTGGCGGATGAGCATGGAAACTGTGTATCTCTGGGCGAGCGCGAGTGTTCAGTGCAGCGTCGGCACCAGAAGGTGATTGAAGAAGCGCCGTCGGCAGTTGTTGATGAGGAATTGCGCCGCAAGATGGGCGAAGCTGCAGTGCGTCTGGCGATGTCTGCCGGATACACCAACGCAGGAACGGTGGAATTTCTCGTGGATGAAGCACAAAACTTCTATTTCCTCGAAATGAATACGCGCCTGCAGGTGGAACACCCGGTGACAGAGCTGGTTACCGGTCTTGATCTTGTGCATCTGCAAATTCGCATCGCACAGGGCGAGCCGCTGCCGTTCAAACAGGAGGACATTCGTCTGCGCGGACACGCCATGGAATGCCGCATCTACGCGGAAGATCCAGATAATGGATTTTTCCCATCTCCGGGAAAAATCACGCGTTTATTGCAACCGGGAGGGCCAGGAATTCGCGAAGATTCGGGTATTTACGAAGGCTGGATTGTGCCGATGGAGTACGACCCGATGCTCTCAAAGCTCATTGCATACGCGCCGGACCGGAGCACAGCAATTGCGCGTCTGCAGCGCGCTCTGGATGAGTACGTTATTTGCGGCATCAGGTCGAATCTGAATTTATTTCGCCGTATCCTCAACGATTCTGATTTCAAGGCCGCGCGCATCGATACGGGTTATCTCGACCGCTTGCTTGTCATCGGCACCCACTCTCAGGAATCATCTCCCGGGAGGGATGAAGTAGCTGTTGTCACGGCCGCATTGTTTGAGAGCCTCCGCGCTGCGAACCGCAATGGGAACAATTCAGGGGTGAAGAGTAGTGGCGCAAGTGAATGGAAGCAGACAGCACGCCGTGAGGGCCTGCGCGCATGATGCTGCAGATTGAGATGAACGGCGAACTACGCCGGATTGAGCTTGTGTCTGCGGAAACCGCTGGTTTGTATCGGATCACGATCGAAGATGGGCCAGAGATCACTGCTGAAGCGCATCTGCTACGGCCTGGAGTGCTGTCGCTCAAAATTGCAGGAAAATCCTATCGCTGCGTGTTGGAAGAAAACGGGGAAGCATCTGCAATTCACCTTGCAGGATCGCGTATTCCTTATCGTATTGACGATCCACGCTCGCTGAAATCACGTCGCAGCAGATCAGGCAGCCATGCCGGGCCGAAATCAGTCGTAGCGCCCATGCCGGGGCGTGTAGTGCGTGTACTGGTCGGCAAGGGTGAAGAGGTACAGGCGCATCAGGGAATTGTTGTAATTGAGGCGATGAAGATGCAGAACGAGTTGAAATCGCCGAAAGCAGGCAAAGTAATTGATTTACGCGCCGAGGCTGGCGGGACCGTTGCTGCGGGCGAAATACTTGCTGTGATTGAGTAAGCACATAGAGAGCCAGAGTTGAAAACCTTCAAATCGTGAAAAGAAGTTTGCCCACCGTGTTTTGCTAAGAACCCAATTCTGCTCTATATTCATGCTAAGATGCGTATCTTCTACACAGGAGAGCATCAGCAAGCGTCCTGGGTCCGTTGGCTCGGGGTGTTCTGTATTGCTCTGGTTCTGCTGGCCGGATTTATTTCGGTCGCACATACGCATCCCAATGGCCAGGTAGATCGCGAAGGCTGCTCGTTATGCGCCACGGCGCATCATGTCATCCAAACTGTCGCATTGATTACTCTGGCTGTTTCTATTCAGCCCATTGTTCAACTTGCTCCAGAAAAAAATCTTGATCTGCCTCGCCAGCGCTTTCTTTTGAAGCTGGCCATCCGGCCTCCGCCTGACCAGACTGCTGTTGCCTGAACAGTGCTTTTCCCAAAAAATCAGTCATACCCAGGAGGCTTTATATGCGCAGTTATTCGCGCAGCATTCTCTTCTTCTTATTTGCAGTCCTCTTTTCGTTGACCACTTCTATAGTGAGCGCCGAATCCGGCACCAGTTCCGGGACCATAACCGGAACGGTCACTGATCCCTCAGGGTCGGTAGTTCCAGGGGCAACCGTTACCATCCTGAATCCGGTCAGCGAATATACCAGGACGACCACTGCAGACAGCGCAGGCCATTTTCAACTCCCCAATGTGCCATTCAACCCATATCATCTGACGGTCCAGGCAGCCGGATTTGCCACATTTACCCGAGAAGTGATTGTCAGATCTGTAGTGCCTGTTACTGTCACCGCGGCCTTACAGATAGGTGAGACGGGCACAACAGTCACCGTTCAAGGCGGCGGAGACCTGCTCGAGAACGATCCGACCTTTCACACCGACGTAGACCGCTCGCTCTTTCGGAGGCTTCCTCTGCAAAGCCAGTCTTCGTCAGTGAGCTCACTGGTGACGCTGTCTACTCCCGGAGTTGCTTCGGATTCAAATGGCCTGTTCCATGGTCTTGGCGACCATGCTCAGAACTCATTTTCTGTTGACGGCCAGCCCATCACAGACCAGCAGAGTAAGGTCTTTTCAAATCAGCTTCCTCTGGAATCCATTCAGGCGCTCGAGGTGATCGATGGTGCGCCGCCTGCGGAATACGGCGACAAGACCAGTCTAGTCATCAAAGTGACGACGCGTTCTGGGCAGGGGCTTACCAAGCCCACAGGCAGCATTTACAGTTCCTACGGGACATTCGGCTCGGTCACCGGAGGCCTCAACCTCGGCTACGGCCGTGATAATTGGGGGAATTTTTTTACAGCCGATGGACTGCGAACTGGCCGGTTCCTCGATCCGCCGGAGTTCAAGGTGTTCCATGCCAGGGGCAATTTGCAGAACCTGTTCGACCGCATCGACTATAACCTTACACAGGCTGATTCGGTTCATCTGAACCTGAACTACTCGCGTTCGTGGTTCCAGACGCCCAATTCTTACGACAACCTGAATGTGCTTGACCAGTCCGGAAACAGCGTCGGGGCGACAGACCAGAGGTCGAAGATTGAGACGTTTAACATTTCTCCGACTTACACGCGCGTGATCGGCACAAGTGCGGTCCTTAATTTTGGTGCTTTTGTCAGGAAAGATGCTTATAACTACTATCCGAGTCACAATCCCCTGGCCGATCTTGGTCCACCGAGCCTGCAAAGAGAGACAGTAGCGCAATACCGCACATTAACCAATGCCGGCGTGCATTCCGACATTTCTTATGTAAAAGGCATTCACACTGCGAAGCTTGGTGCCGTCTACGAACAGACGTTCCTGAAGGAGAACTTTGGCATCGGAATCGTCGACCCAATCCTGAATGCGCCGTGCGTGAACGCTAATGGCGACGGAGTGGCTGGATTCACCGATCCTTCCCAATGTACCGCTGCGGGATACCAGCCGAACACTTCTGCGAACCCAAATGCGCCGAATTCGGTTCTCTATCCTAATTTCAACCCAGTTCTACTTCCCTATGACCTAACACGCGGCGGAAGCAATTACATATTCAATGGCCGCACGGACGTCAAGCAGCTCGCGATGTACCTCGAAGACCAGATCAAGGCCGGCAACTGGTCCTTTAACCTGGGAATTCGCGGCGATTTGTATAACGGTCTGACCCGCGAGCGCCAGGCACAGCCCCGCGTCGGCATTGCATACAGTATCAAGCCGTCAAATACTGTTCTTCGAGTTTCCTATGGAAGAATGCTCGAGACCCCGTTCAATGAAAACCTGGTGCTCTCGAGCAATGGAGCGGAGGACCCAGTTATCAGCGCGCTGGTTCCATCAGGAATGGCGCGGCTGAATCCAGGTTTCAGAAATGAGTTTCACGCGGGACTGCAACAAGCATTCGGACGGTACTTTGTCGTCAGCGGGGACTATATCTGGAAATACACGCACAATGCTTTCGATTTCAGCGTTCTGGGCAATACGCCGATCACGTTCCCGATTGAGTGGGACAGGTCTAAGATTCCCGGGTGGGTTCTTCGGGCCGATGTTCCGAAGACCCATGGAGTCACAGCCTTCGTCGTCATGTCTTCCGTGGCGGCCCGCTTCTTCACGCCTCAGGTTGGAGGCCTAGGGGTCGTTCCTGGCGGCACAGCGGTCGCGGCCCAGACGGCGTTCCGTATCGACCACGACGAGAGATTCAACCAGACGACCCACGTGCAGTATCAACCGTGGGCTCGCGGACCGTGGATGGGATTTAACTGGCGGTATGACAGCGGTCTTGTAGCCGGTTCGACTCCCTGCTACGCAGATTCAGGAACCTGCGCTCCGTCTTCGACGACGCTCAATGGTCAACCGGCTGTGCAGATGGTCAGCAACAATGTGTTCGGTGTCCCGCTCACTGCCGCGCAGGAGGCGCAGGCTGGATTCTTCTGCGGATCGCAACGAGCGACTCCAACGCAGGCCCTGCCATTTGTCTGCCCTGCTTCGCAGTTCGGATCAACACTGATAAGTGTGCCGGCGCCTGGTACGCAGGATGACGACCATAACCCGCAACGGATCCGGCCACGGAGTCTCTTTGATACGTCGCTCGGTGAGGACAACATTTTTAATGGAGATCGCTACAAATGGGGCGCACGCGTGAGTGTGATCAATCTAACCAACAAGACCGCACTCTATAACTTTCTTTCAACCTTCAGCGGCACACACTACGTAACGCCGAGGGCCATTAATGGACAGATCAGCTTCTCGTTTTGAGCTGCGATGCAGCGCAGCCTGTCCTGAGCGCAGCGAAGGAAAGAATCTCAATAAATTGCGCATAGCAATCTCGTTGGGATTCTTTGCTGCGATCTGAATGATGCTGTATCTTGTTTAAGCTACTGTCTGCTTCATTCCAGTACGCCAACTCTGATAGGCAGCATCGAGTGCGCGCTGATTGTGCAGGCCATCTTCGCCTGAAGCAAAGTAATCGCCGCGCTCTTCTATTGCTGCAGAGAAGCTGTCGAGCATGCGGCTGTAAGCATCGGCATTCGAAACGCGCTGATGAGCTGCTACTTTTCCTTCCCGATACAAGACCACATCGACAGGATGGTCGACTGTAAGGCCGTTTTCGCAGACGATTACGCCTGTTTCGCCGGAAACTTCAAGCAGGCTGCGATAAGCGGCGCGTGTTGTAACCGAGACTAAGCCCATTGCGCCATTGCCGAATTGGAGATTGATGACGGCATGCGACTCAACCGCACCCGATTGAGCATCCTTGTGCGCCAGCGTGCCGACACTGACTACATCCGTGGCCAGCACAAAGCGCAGCGCATCGAGGCAGTGAATGGCGACATCACCGATCGGGCCGCCGAGCGCGAGCGCCGGGTCATAAATCCAGACGCGAGGACTGCGGCTTGCTTCATAACAGAACTGTGAGTGCGCGAGCACCGGCGTACCGATGCGGCCTTCGGCAATCCATTCGCGAATAAGCTGCACACTCGCGTTGTAGCGCATATTCTGCGCCACTCCAAAAAGCACGCCGGCAGCACGGGTGGCGAAAAGCATCTTCTCGGCTTCTGCTGCGTTCATGGCCAGAGGTTTTTCACACAGAACAGGCTTGCCGTGCTCCGCTGCAAGCAGGACATGCGGAAGATGCAGTGCGTCAGGTGAAACAACAAAAACCGCGTCGATTTCCGGCGAGGCGCAAAGTGCTTC
>DATAQW010000364.1:0-10618 GCA_036264445.1 Pseudacidobacterium sp. | reverse complement strand
AGTCTCCGAGGCTAACAGGGGGCGGATGGGGGCTGAGAGGCGCTTTGCCGTACAAAAAAGAAGGCGGCAGACTGTGCGTCGGTCTGCCGCCAGGAGGCTGACGGTGATACTTCGGTTGGCGGTTTACCAGCGGCCGTGGCTGCTGAATACAAGGTAGCAGACCTGTCACTAGCTGACTGGGGACGCAAAGAGATTTCTATCGCTGAGCATGAGATGCCCGGCCTTATGTCCATCCGGCGCAAGTACGCCGCGGAAAAACCGCTGGCTGGGGTCCGTGTGACTGGATCGCTGCACATGACGATCCAGACCGCAGTCCTCATCGAGACGCTGGTCGACCTCGGCGCCGATGTACGCTGGGCAAGCTGCAACATCTTTTCCACGCAGGACCACGCTGCTGCCGCCATTGCCGCTGCCGGAGTCCCTGTCTTCGCATGGAAGGGCGAGACGCTTGAAGAATACTGGGAATGCACCTATCAGGCGCTGAACCATCCCGGGAACAAAGGCCCGCAGCTTGTGGTCGATGACGGCGGCGACGTAACGCTGCTGATTCACAAAGGCTACGAACTCGAAGAGGGCGACAACTGGGTCAACACACCTTCTTCGAACCATGAAGAGCAGGTTATCAAGGATCTGCTGAAGCGTGTCCACGCTAAAGACCCACAACACTGGCACAATGTTGTGAAGGAGTGGCGCGGCGTCTCGGAAGAGACAACAACTGGCGTTCACCGCCTGTACAAGATGAAGGAGCAGGGCAAGCTGCTGGTCCCTGCCATCAACGTCAACGATTCGGTGACCAAATCGAAGTTCGACAACCTTTATGGCTGCCGCGAGTCGCTGGCAGACGGTATCAAGCGCGCGACCGATGTTATGGTTGCGGGCAAGGTCGCTGTGATCTGTGGATATGGCGACGTGGGCAAAGGCTCTGCACACTCACTGCGCGGCATGGGCGCTCGCGTGATCGTGACCGAGATTGACCCGATCAATGCGCTGCAGGCTGCGATGGAAGGCTTTGAAGTAACGCCCGTGGAAGACACGCTGGGCCGCGGCGACATTTACGTAACCTGCACCGGCAATCTGGACATCATTACCCTCGAGCACATGAAGGCAATGAAGGATCAGGCCATCGTCTGCAACATCGGCCACTTCGACAACGAGATCCAGATGGACCGCCTCAACAGCGAGGCAGGCGTGACGAAAATCAACGTTAAGCCGCAGGTCGATCGGTATATCTTCCCCGACGGGCACAGCATTTTCATTCTGGCAGAAGGACGCCTCGTGAATCTGGGCTGCGCCACGGGTCACCCAAGCTTTGTGATGAGCAACAGTTTCTCCAACCAGACGCTGGCGCAGATCGACCTGTGGAAGAACAAGGACGTTTACAAGGTTGATGTCTACACATTGCCCAAAAAGCTTGATGAAGAAGTGGCGCGCCTGCATCTTGAAAAAATTGGCGTGAGACTGACAACGCTCACTCCAAAGCAGGCGGAGTATCTAGGTGTTGCGCAGGAAGGCCCTTATAAGCCCGATCATTATCGGTACTAGGGCTGCTTTCTGTCAGGCATTTTTCCGACTACTTCAGGCCATCATTCTGCCCCTGAACACAGTGAAGGGGCAGAATGTATAGGTTCAGTTGGATAATCGATCCGCCAGAATGACAACTTATTAAACAAGAAGTCGGCCCTTTGCAGGCCGAGATGACCTGCTTATATTGGGTGCCCCCGGTCTCGATTTTGAGATCCGGGATCAATCCACAGCAGCGCTTAACTGATGGCGAACATCCGCGCCGCGCACCCAGAAGATTACATCCATTGCGATATTCGTCGCGTGGTCGGCTATGCGCTCCAGATTGCGCGAAATAATGATGGCCTGTAGAGCCTGCTGACTTAGTTCCGGATGCACCTGAATAAATTTTGCCAGCTCTTCATGAGCGATGCGGTTCATGCGGTCAATCTCGTCATCCATCGCCAGCACGGATTCAGCGATGTGCGCATCGGCATCGAGCAATGCCTGCAGAGATGTCCGGATCATGTGCGATGCACAGCTCCGCATTCCTTCAATATCGATGGGAAGATCAACAGGATCGCTATCAATCAACTCCATGGCACGGACAACGATGCTCATTGCCTGATCGCCGATGCGCTCCAGATCACCATTGATCTTGATCACGGCCAGAATAAAGCGCAGATCAATCGCCATCGGCTGCTCTTTGGCAAGCAGGTCGTACGCCATTTCATCCAGTTCCCGCTCCGCCGAATTGATCGCTTTCTCGTTATCGCGCACAAACTGGCAGAGGCTGGCGTCGCGTTGCAGATAGGCATCGACAGATGCTTCCAGTGACTGCTGCGAGAGAGCAGCCATCGCCAGGATCTTGTCTTTCAGTTCTGCCAGCTGCTGCTGGAAGTGGATACGGGGCAAGAATTTATCTCCAACTCCCAGTATGCAATAGATATATGACAATCCTGCTAAAAGTTACTTTTGTGGCATCAGACGTGCTCCCGATTTGGAACATCTGCGACTTCCTCCTACGCAGCTTTGTCAGTAACCCAGTAGCGCAACCTTGACGCCCGGCCGCTATCTACGGTGAGCGACCCAAGTCTGGCAATCGGGAATGGAACCCCAGGCAGGATTGGCAGCATACCGCCAATGATTCACGCAGCCAGACAGCATTACCCGTCGCCTGCCGCAGGATCATCAACCAGGACCTTTGCCATGAATCTGCACATTTTATTAGTGTTATTTAGCAAGATTTCGGGTAACTACAATATCAGCCGCCGCTCGGCTTCCTGCGCCGCTTCGTAAATCTGATCGAAAGACTCGACAGCATAGAGGACCTTCTGCATCTCCGACACCAGAAATTGCTGGTCCATCACCTGATCGAGATTAAAGTCGCGAATCTCCGGGCCGCTGTTAATAACGTGCGTCGATTCGCCATGCGATGAAATGAGACCGCTGCCATACAGCTTGATCTTGCCTTTCTGCCGGATCACGCCGAATTCCACGGTGAACCAGAAGAGACGGCCCATACGTTCGAGCTTGTCTTTGTCGTGCATCAGGTTCGCGCAGACTCGCCCGTACTGCTGCAGGAAATCAGCGAATACCGGATGCGCGTGCATCGGCACATGGCCAAAGACGTCGTGAAAAATATCCGGCTCCGGCGTATATTCGATCGACTCACGCGAGCGCAGATACGTCGTCGTGGGAAACTGCCGTGCTGCCAGCATCTCAAAGAACGCGTCCGGTGGAAGAAAGCCGCTTACTGGAGTCGCATTCCAGCCTGTGCGCGGCCCAAGGCGCTTGTTTACCTCCGCTAGATTTGGAATCGAGTCCTCGCGCAGGCCGATCTGGTGGAATCCGTCGAGATACTCTGTGCATGCATGCTCTTCCAGTTGCGGCATACGGCGACGCACCAGCTCTGTCCAGACTGAATGCTGCTCCGGAGTGTACGCATTCCAATCCTGCTGGATAAGAAAAGGCTCGGCAACGTGCAAGCGCACTGTGGTTGGACTCATGACGAAATACCCCCTGACCCAAAACTCTTGAGCATCGCACCAGAGGAGAAGAGCTGTCAATGAGGCGGGCTGTAACAAATCAACTGAACCTTCCTCTCAAGAGAAAAAGGAAGAAACAGCTTGTTTCCTTTAGATGCCGAAGCGCACAATAATTGCGCCCTCCGAAACTGCAAAAAACCCGGGTTCAAATCAATCACATCTCTGAAGGAGGTAATGAAAACGTGTATGGCCCCTGCTACTTGGAAAACTAACGCAGCAATCACTGCCTTGAAGGGTCTCGCAAAAGGAGGCAGCATAACTTCGAAATGGCCTCCGATCCTCGATGCGGTGAAAGCTTATGAAGAACTGCAGGACGCCGACCGCGCGGGCAGAACCTCGACTCTGGGAACACTGGACACTGCTATTAATGTCTGGACTGAGAATCAAGGCGGCTTCTTCACCATTGTTAAAGATAAAGACCTGGTTACAAAGAAAAAGGCCGCTCTCGCGAACCTGCAGGCATTGATTCTGGCTGAACGTCAGGAGCTTGCAGCGCCCCAGCCGGCGGCTCCGATAGTGCCGGTCATCAAGAGTACTCCCTCTAAGCCGATTCCGATTCCAACCGCAAGCAAACCGATTGCAATCGGTGGCGGCACTGGCAAGCAGGCCGATCAGAAACAGAAGAAGTTGCCCATGCAGGCATCAGACTTGCCGCAGGCACTTGCGAATTCTTGGAAAAACCCTGAAATCCAGAAAATTGGAAAGGTCTGGCAGAACTCATCAGGAGACAATCTGCTGGACGAAGCGTCGGTAACAATCGACGACAAGCAGCTAGAGGCATTCAAACGGAATTTTCAGGTTTTTGTGCACTTCACAAAGGAAAAATACAAAGCAAGCATCTTCCAGAGCGGCCTTTTCCCCGGCGAAGCGCAAGGCATCGGCTTGGTGAATGAAGAAGATCCTTCCGTGAAGGAGCCTGATAAGGAAAATGTGTATGTAGTGAGTGGTTCCGTTCCTAAAACCACTACTTTTGTTTCCAGTGAAGCTGGTGGTGAAATGGTAGTGGTGGTTTCGCTCACCGCTCCAACATCGCCTGACCGCAACTATAAGGGGGGAGCTTATTACTTTACCGGCGCGATTCCGCCGGTCCGCGATCCAACGCAAAGTGACGACAAAACCTTCTCTTTTACTCTGCCCATGGGGCCTCGAACTGCTACCGGCCTGTGCAATCTTTTAAATACACGCATCAATCCGCAGGTGAACGTTGACCAGGCAGCTGCGTTACTGCTTCGTGAACTGAATCAGAAATTTACTATGCACTTCATGGTCGTCTGAGATCCCGGCGCATACAACAGCGGGACGGACACATAGTCGTGACCGCCCGCTGTTCTCTACTGTTCTGGTGTTAAGGCCCAACGCACGCCAAAGGAGTACGTCGGACGGTAATACTCACGCTGCACCGGATAGATCCCGCTTCCGTTGTAGAAGCCGAAGACCTCGTTGCTCATGTTCAGGACCGAAAATACTGCCTGCAGCCCCTTGTACACGCGATACTGCCCCTGCGCGTCGAACTGCGTGTGCGGATAGAAGTAGTTATCGCCTGTTGGCCCCCTCAGCCCCAGAATAGGATCATTGGCAGGACCGGTCCCTGCGTTCCATTGATAAGCAGCGATGCTCGCATCGTTATGACTGATGGCAAAGCGGCCTGAGAAGCGGTTCTTATCGTAGGTCAGGTTGAAGTTGTAGTCATTGGGCGAAGTACGGTCCAGCCTCGGATGGTCGGTGCGTCCGCCGTCGAATCCCTCTGGAAAGGTTACCTGCGAACCTGTGTAACTATAGTTCGCGTTGACTCCAAATCCGTTCAGAAAGCCAGGAAGGAAGGAGAAACGCTGCTCCCACTGCGCCTCAAATCCCTGAATGTGCGCATTTGGTCCGTTGATGGATTGCGTCAGCTGATATGTCCTGCCTGTGTTGTTGTAATTGTTGAGGAGAGTTGCGACTGGATAAATCGGATTATGTAGCTCCTTGAAGAAGAAACCCGCCTGCAGAATACCCAGCGGCTGGAAATAGTGTTCGGCGAGGACATCGATATTATCGGACAACGTAGGCACCAGGCTGGGATTGCCTGTTGAAACCGTCGGATAGGGAGTCTGATTTGGATCGACCGTGGTGGCTGGCACCAGATCGCCAATGTTGGGCCGGGCGAGACCGCGGCTGTAGACCACTCGCAGGTTGGTGTCCTTTTGCAACTGGTATTGAAGGGCCACGCTGGGCAACGCATTGAAGTAGTCTGCGCTCTGTCGGGTAGGTGTAACAGCGAGGCATTGTTGCGTTGGGTCCTTCGGACAAGGAATCTGCTGCGTGGTATCGGTCGTGTTGGCAAGAAAATGAGTGGTTCCGTAGTCGAACCGGACTCCTCCCTGAAGCCGGAAGTTGCCGAAGTAGATCACATCCTGCAGGTAGCCTGCTGTTATCCGCTCGTCCGCGTTGAAGAACGCCGCCGCGCCGCTCGCCCAGTCGCCGGGAATATCCTCGGTGAAAGCGCTCGAATTAGCTGCCACAGCGTTCTGTATCTGCGTGTAAGACGAGGCAGGGCCGAAGGCCAGGCCGTTAATCGCAAAAGTCCTATTGTAGTAGGTCGGATTCGTGAAGCCGCCAACCACACTGGCCAGCGTAAACGGGTTTGATCCCGTGAACGATAAACTTGTGTCGTTCTCACGCTGTGTCGAGTAGGAATTGCGAATCTTCAACCCTGTCGAGAAGGTGCTGGGATGCCCGTACACCGTATAGCTATGCGAGATGGAGGCTCCACCCTGGAAGTTGAGTTGCGTTGCATGGTACTGGCCCGTGTTGGATGCATTCACAGTGTACAGAGTAGGGTCAAAGCCATTCGTGCCGTCAAGCGCCGTAAGTGTCGGTCGATACGGGTTACTCAAACTCTGAGTGAAATCCACAGAACTAGGCCCGCTGAAATAGGTTGTCGAGAAGTCCTGGCCACCAATGTTGTGTCCGCGTGAAACCGCAAATTCATAGTCAATCACGTCCGAAGGCAGATCGTGCCTCCCACCAACCAAAAAACTGAAGACTTGCTGATCGGGCCGGCGAATATAGTGCCGGTATGCCCACGAGCCGGGAGTGCATGGAGCAGTGCCATTAGGATTCTGCTGGAGGTACTGGTTATTGATGTTGTTGCATTCGGACGGTGTATAGAACGTGACCGTCGAGCCGTTGACCGATTTGATCTGGTTCGAGCCATCTACAGGGGATATATATATCGTAGGCGTGGGCGTGTAGACCCAGGTGTCTCCGTAATCATGGAAATCAGCATATAAGCCTTTAACATAAGCCGTCATCGTAGGCGTGACCTTATAATCGATCCCTGTAGTGAAGCCATAGCGCGTGCGGTAATACTTGTAAGAACGCAGGTCTTTCGTGTTGACGAAGGCAGCAGCCTGGCCGCTTTGCGTAAATCCAAATGTCTGGCTGGGCTCCATATCGTCGATGCCGCGGTTGGTACGGTCCCATGTTCCACCGAGCAGGAATCCAAAGCGCTTGTTTGCTCCGAATCGCTGGCCGAAAGTCCCATCGAAACCACCGCGCCAAAAGCCGTTTTGAATGGGGTTATAACCCGTAGTGCCATTTAACGAATAGGTGGGTTTGTCCTGAGCAGTTGGCGTAACCAGATTCACTGTGCCGCCGACGCCGTCAGCGTCCTGGTCGGCTGAAAGTGTCTTGTATACTTCGATACGCTCTATTCCATTCGACGGTATCGCATCCATCTTAACGTTACGTACTGTCACTTCTACTGAAGGCACATTGACACCATTGATAGTAAGTGAAGAAAGGCGCGGTTCTGTGCCGCGAATCTGCACGTACTTGCCCTCACCCTCATCGCGTTCGAGCGAAACACTCGGCGCGCGCCCTATGGCATCAGCAATGTTCGTATTGGGCAGGCTGGTGATCAAGCCTTGCGGCAGCACCTGAACAATATTGGCCGACATGCGTTCGACGTTGATGGCCTCAGCGTCGCCCTGCAGTCGGCCTGCGGTGACCATGACCGTATCGGCCTGCGACCCCACCTGCAGCACCGCAGTAACGTTCGCTGTCTGTCCTGCTACGACATTCACGGTCGTTGCATACGAGTTAAAGCCCACGTAGGAAGTGGTGAGCGTGTATGTGCCAGCGGGAATGTTCGAAATACGAAACTGGCCCTGATTGTCTGTAGCAGCTTGCCTCCCTGAAGGCTCAATCTCGACCTTCGCGCTGACAAATACGGATCCGACCGAATCCTGGACTGTCCCGGCGATCGCACCGCTTCCTGTTTGTGCTGGTAGTCGAGATAGAAACAACGTAGTTGAGAACAAAAGAACCACAAACAGTCTGCGCGCTAGATAACGCATTGCTTATACCTCCAAAATTGCCTTGGAAACTTATCCCTTGCAAGGTCAGCTGCAGGGATGGTTTTTTTCTAATCATCCAGACTTCTGCCCGTCCTGCTCTGGGGCGTCCATGACTAAGTCTGGAGACATCAGAAGAAGGGGGGATAAGTGAACACACTTATTCAGCTATTCCACAAATGGTGAAAGCAGCTTTTCCTGGCTGGTATTGAAGGTAGGATTAGCTTCCTGAAGTGAAGCTTAAGAAATGGGGCGTGTCATAGTCATTTAATGAAGCGCAGGCAAAATTGATCGCCCATTAACAATGAGCATGAAGCAGGCGATGAAATTTAATTTTACCTTTACGAATTTTTCATATTTTGAGTGGAGATGCGTTCTACTTCGCTGCGATGAAAATCAACAAGTGTTTCCTCAATAGATGATCCAAGACCAATCGCACGGCAGGCATCTTCGATGACCACTGACTCAAATCCTGCAGCCCGCGCATCAACTGCGGAATACCGAACGCAATAGTCATAAGCGAGTCCTGCGAGAAAGACGCGCGCGATGCCGCGTTCGCGCAGATAGCCGGTAAGACCTGTTCTCGTTACGCGGTCGTTTTCCTGAAAAGCTGAGTAGGAATCGACCTCCTGCTGGAAACCTTTGCGCAGTATCAATTCAACATGCGGTATATCAAGCTCCTTGTGGAACTCAGCGCCAGAACTCCCCTGGACACAGTGATCCGGCCAGAGGGTCTGTTTCCCGTATGCAACATCAATCACATCAAACGGTAATTTGCCTGGATGACTGGAAGCAAAAGACATGTGCCTCGCAGGATGCCAATCCTGCGTCAGCACCACATGATGAAACCGTCGCGCAAGACGATTGATTACCGGAGCAACTTCATCGCCATTCGGCACGGCGAGAGCTCCGCCTGGGCAAAAATCATTTTGCACGTCGATCACCAGCAGCACGTCACGATCTGTAATTTTGAGTGGCATTTATAGATATTCCCCTGCACTTCCGGTACTGGCCAAGTATGCTCCTCAAGGTATATGTTAGTTGGTCGTCCTAGTGCTCAGCAGGTAAACAGAGCGAGCAGTGGGCGCGTCTAATTTAGTGAAATGGGAGTACCTTCGATGTCCACTCTTGCGCACCCAGAGGTGCAAACTCAGAAAGACTTTCTTCCCCTTAATGGAACAGATTACGTTGAATTTTACGTGGGCAACGCGCGACAATCTGCTTACTATTACCGTCTTGCCTTCGGCATGAAGCTCGTCGCCTACGCGGGTCCCGAGACCGGCGTGCGCACCCGCGCCTCCTATGTTTTGCAGCAGGGCAAGATTCGTTTCGTGCTTACAACGCCTCTTCGCCCCGATGGAGAAATCGCCGAGCACATACACCGCCACGGCGACGGCGTGCATGATGTCGCGCTTTGGGTGGATGACGCGAAGCTTGCCTGGAAAGAAACCACCAAACGCGGCGCCCGCAGCGTGCGTGAGCCCTTCGAACTGCGCGATGAGCACGGCACAGTAAAACTTTCTACCATTGCCACTTATGGCGATACTGTGCACACTTTCGTTGAACGGAACAGCTATAACGGCGCCTTTATGCCCGGATACCGCAGCGTGGACGAAGACCCGCTTGCACGTCCTGTGGGTCTGCTCTACATCGACCACATGGTGGGTAACGTAGGCTGGAATGAGATGAACCGCTGGGTCGATTTCTACGCCGATGTAATGGGCTTCTCGCTTTATCAGCACTTTGACGACAAAGACATTTCGACTGAGTACTCAGCTTTGATGTCAAAGGTCATGGCGAACGGCAATGGTCGCGTCAAGTTCCCGATCAACGAGCCCGCGGAGGGCCGTAGGAAATCACAAATAGAAGAATATCTTGAGTTCTACCACGGGTCCGGCGTGCAGCACATCGCCATGGCGACGGACAACATCCTTCACACGGTCTCGCAACTGCAGACGCAGGGCGTTGAGTTCCTGAAAGTGCCTCACACCTATTACACCGAACTTGAAGGCCGCGTTGGCAAGATCGACGAGCCAATCCAGGAACTCGAAAAACTGGGCATCCTTGTTGATCGCGACGATGAAGGCTATATGCTGCAAATCTTCACGCGTCCAGTAGAAGACCGCCCAACACTGTTTTACGAGATTATTCAACGTAAAGGCAGCCGCAGCTTTGGCAAAGGCAACTTCAAGGCGCTGTTTGAAGCCATCGAACGCGAGCAGGCCGCGCGCGGCAACCTTTAAGCAACCATTCTAAGCGTGAGTTGGACATTCGAGTCGTCCATCTCACGCTTCTATCTTCATTGCTTCCTGTCTTTGTCCCGCAAGGATCTATCGAAATGGAAGAGCATCCATGAAATAGCGCAAACACCAGCCACGATAATTACGAGCAGAACATAAAGAGCTACGCGATTCGGGTCCACACTTTCATAACACGCGCCCATCCACAAAAACCGCGCAAAGAATATATAAGTACTTCATAAGCATGTCGCTCGCTGAATCTATCAATACTGTGCAGGACAGGGATCTGACGCTGATCTTTGTGGACCTGGCGCTTCACCCGATGCTTAAAGTACCCGCCTATTTCTTCGAAATGACGCATACAAATACTGACGAAGAAATAGGAAGAATTAATTTGCGCGCTCAAACTACCAGCGCTATTGAACTCTATGCAGGACACATCGGCTATTCAGTACACATGTCATATCGTGGACATCACTATGCGGCCCGGTCG
>DATAQW010000346.1:0-8504 GCA_036264445.1 Pseudacidobacterium sp. | reverse complement strand
ATTAACGCTGATGGGAATATAAAAAACGAATTCTTGCCATTTGATAGTGATTACAACACGCGCAAGGATGCCAAAGAAAAACAGCCATTAGCTGCGATTAATACAGATGGTGCTCTCAGCTTATTGCAAGTGATACCACATGGAGAAAATCTCTTGCTTTTTCCCAAAATGACAGCGCAAGCTGTCATTGAAGTTAATGAAGAAGGAATCGTACGTACTGTCCAATTGCATCTTCCACCGAGGCAAACCTTGAGTTCTTTTCTTTCTGCGGATGCATCATCTTGGAGAATTAAAAGTTTTGCACTAGCAGAAAGTAAAACAGATGGAAACGGTATGAGCTATGGGGTTTTACGTGAAGGTTCAGTATTTGAATTTAATCCATACGACGGGAGCGTTATTCGAAAAATTGATATGCCCAAAGACTCAAACGCAACCGTCGTCTGTGAGCACAATGGCGACTATCTCGCCTTAACAACAGATGCCAAAACTGGCCGACTTGAGATATTAAAGGGCTACATATCGCGTTAGCGTAATGCAAATAGGCATGCAACGGTTGAAAACCCAATCTTGATCCATCTATTTCCTATTTCTAGCCGGCTTTGCGAAAAGTAAGATTGATGCGGTATCTGCCCAATTTTGCGTGCTGGCCATCCTTGAGTGGCATTACGCCGTGATAGTGCAATCTGGCCGGTCCGCCCCAGGTAACTACATCGCCATGCACTAGCGGTATGCGCTGTGTTTTGTCGGTGCGCTTTGGTCCGCCAAAGAGAAAAACTGCAGGTAGGCCGAGAGAAACGGAGACGATGGGCTGGTTATAGTCCTGCTCGTCTTTGTCCTGATGCAAAGAGAGTTTTGCTCCAGGCTCATAGCGGTTGATGAGGCAGGCATCAGGGAGATAGTTGGGAAAACCTGCTGCGGCAGCCGCGTTTTTTGCGAGCTGCAGAAAAGCTTCCGGCATTGCAGGCCAGTGCTTGCTGCTTTCCGGATCGACAGAATCGTAGCGATAGCCGCTTCTGTCCGTGATCCAGCCTAATTGTCCGCAGTTGGTCATTGCGACGGACATGCGGTATCCACCCGGCGTAGTCATGTGGCGAAATGGAGCCTTCGCAGTTACCTCATGGAGTGCAGCAAGAATTGCAGCCTCGTCTGACAGCGCAAAGCGGCGCAGGAGGAACGCGCCCGAAGCCAGTTCCTCTTTTTTCGGTTCGGTGCTACTCATGTCATCGAACAAATGTAGTGTCATGGCTGCTGCTCATACTCAATCTGAAGCCTGAAACTCCAGGGCCGTCAAACGGTGTATAAAAAGCGCGAACAAAGGACTCGCGCAGCATACCGCTCAACGGGAAACAATTTTTGATGACAACTTCACGCAGAGATTTTCTAAAAGCTTCCGCCTTGACTGTTGCAGCCGGGATGTTCCGCCCCACACGCGCGCTTGCGCTTTCTGCCTCGGCTGCCGATACGCAGCGGCTTACAACTGGATGGGAATTTGTGCGGCAATCATTGGGCGGACCATGGGAAGCGTGGCACAGTGAAGGGATTGCAGTTTTGGAGCAAGTGACATTGCCACATTGCGTCAATGATCGCGACGCCTGCGACCCGGATACGCCTTACTATCGCGGGCAAAGTTGGTATCGCACGAAGCTCGCGCTGAATAATCCTTATCCCAATGGCCGCACGCTGCTGCACTTTGAAGGGGCCGGGCAGAGAGCCGAAGTCTATGTTGGGCCAACTCTGGCAGGAACAAACGATGGTGGCTACAACGAGTTTGTCTTCGACATAACGGATGCAGCAGAGAAGCTCGGCAATTCAGTGCCGGTGGCGGTTCTCTGCGACAACTCGCGTCGTCTGAACGCGATGCCTTCTGATGTGAGCGACTTCAATCTCTACGGAGGGCTTTACCGGCCTGTCTCATTGGTTTATGTGCCTGCCGTTGCGCTTGCCTCTGTGCATGTTGCGGTCGAGACAGAGCCCAAAGGGCCTGCGCAGATTGCTGTTCACGCGCGGTTGCATAATCCGGCGGCTCTTGGAGATTCGCTGTCGATCTCGATCGATGTGTTTGATTCACAGAATGCTCAGGTGCATCAAGCAACAGGTGAACTTGCTCCGTGGGCAGATGAGAAAGAGATGACGCGGTTTACCATCGAGCATCCGGAGCGCTGGTCGCCTGGGAATCCGGTGTTATATCAGTGCCGCGTTTCGCTCAAAAGCAAATATGGAGAAAACTCGATCACGGAAAGATTCGGCATTCGCCACATTGCGTTTGAAGACCACGGGCCGTTTCTGCTGAATGGCAAGAAGCTCTTTTTGAAGGGAACGCAGCGGCACGAAGATGATGCGCAGATGGCCGCGGCGGTTCCGGAAGATGTCACGCGGCGCGAATTTCAGATGATCAAGGAGATGGGCGCGAATTTCATACGCTTGGCGCACTATCAGCAATCGTCGCTGGTGCTTGATCTGTGCGATGAGCTTGGTCTGCTGGTATGGGAGGAACTGCCATGGTGCCGAAGCGGTATCGGTGACGATAACTTCAAAGAGATGGGGCGCCGCCTGATGCGCACGATGATCGACCGACACTTCAATCATCCGTCAATCGTGTTTTGGGGGCTGGGTAACGAAGATGACTGGCCGGACGAATATCCGTCGACTGACAAGCAGGCCATCCGGGATTACATGCAGGAGCTGCATGAGCTTGCACACAAGCTCGACTCATCGCGTATGACTTCGTTTCGCAGATGCGAGTTTGCCAGCGATATTCCCGACGTGTATTCGCCGTCGATCTGGGCGGGGTGGTATCGAGGATCGTATCTGGAATATCAGAAGTTGCTGGAAGAACAGAAAGACAAGATCAAACACTTCCTGCACATCGAATGGGGAGCGGACAACCACGCCCGCCGCCATGCTGAAGATCCATATCGTGGGTTGACGAACGTTCCGACGGGCCAGGGAACGGGTGAGAATCGTTTCGCTGATCTGCGCAAAGGTGGTGAGGCGCACGTCCCGCGCGATAGCGACTGGTCGGAAACATACGCCTGCGATCTGTTTGACTGGCACCTCAAGGTGCAAGAGACGCTTCCATGGTTTGCCGGCTCCGCGCAGTGGATATTTAAAGATTTCAGCACGCCTATGCGTCCGGAAAATCCCGTTCCGCGTGTGAATCAAAAAGGGCTGGTGGAGCGGGATCTGACGAAAAAAGAGAGCTATTACGTTTTTCAGTCCTATTGGGCGGAAGCGCCGATGGCGCACATTTATGGGCACTCATGGCCTGTGCGCTGGGGCAGCGAAGGCCAGGTACGCTGGGTAAAGGTCTATTCCAACTGCAAGGAAGTCGAGCTGTTCCTGAACAGACAATCATGCGGCGTGAAGGAGCGGAATTCGCAGGATTTTCCTGCTGCAGGACTGCGTTGGAACTGCAAATTTGTTCCGGGAGAAAATACATTGCGTGCTGTGGGCCGAAAAGGTGCTGCCACTGTTACAGATGAAATTCGCTTTCAGTATCAGATAGAGAAGTGGGATAAGCCTGCCCAGTTGAAGCTGGTTGAAACATCACGGAGTGGGGATATTGTCACTGTAGAGGCGAAGCTGCTGGATGCACAGGGCGTTCTGTGCCTGGATGCGCGCAGCCGCGTGAGGTTCTCTATTGCAGGCAAGTGTCGGCTGATCGATAACCTCGGTACGTCCGCTGGGTCGCGTGTACTTGAGATGTATAACGGGCGGGCTGTTATTTCACTGGCGATTAATGAAGGTAGCTCTACGATTTCAGTCATCAGCGATGGGGTCAATCCTGCATTTCTATCAATTTGATCTCCATGGAAGATGGTCGGAATCTGAATAATCTATTGCATCAATATCATTTCTGCCCAATCCATAGCTTATGACCCGGCAAAGCATACGTTCGATGGCTGTACCCTTCGCTTTCGGCTGTGTGTATTTCTTCTGGGGGTCGACGTATACAGCCATCAAGGTTGGCGTTCAGTATTTACACCCGCTGGTGCTCGGCGGGACGCGATTTCTGGTCGCTGGTTTGCTGCTGCTGGCTTTTTGC
Source organism: Pseudacidobacterium sp. (assembly GCA_036264445.1). Taxonomy (GTDB): domain Bacteria; phylum Acidobacteriota; class Terriglobia; order Terriglobales; family Acidobacteriaceae; genus Pseudacidobacterium. The sequence goes on along the minus strand of DATAQW010000346.1, from coordinate 4,459 downwards.
CGCATGCGTGGCATAAAGGTGTTGCTTCCCAGGCGTGAGCTGGGGTGGTTGACTGTCGTTGGTCTGCTGTTGCTTGTGGGCGGCAATATCGGGCTAGTCTATGGTGAGAAATATGTCGCCAGCGGGTTGGCGGCGCTGCTGTTTGCTGTAATGCCGCTTTATGTGGCCGTCATCAATATGTTTCTCCCCCGTGGGGAAAAGCTTCCGGCGCGGGGATGGTTGGGATTGGCACTCGGATTCATCGGGCTTATTGCTCTGTTATGGCATGGAATGCGCGGTCCAGTTGCAGAGCGTGCAGGGGAAGCGGCTGGTTCCATAGTGATCCTCCTGGCTGCGCTTTTCTGGGCCGCTGGTTCGGTCCTGTCACGTGAATTGAAGTTACCCGTAAATCCAATGTTGGCAGCGGGATGGGAGATGGTGGCTGCTGGAGTGGCGAGCTCATTAGCCGGGATTTTTGTTGGTGGCTGGTCTTCAGCTCAATGGACTCGCAGCTCGATTGGAGCCGTCGCTTATCTCATTACCTTCGGTTCTCTGATTGGATACTCAGCCTTTGTCTGGCTTCTGGCGCATGTTCCCGTTTCTAAAGTCGCAACAAATACGTATGTCAATCCGGTTGTGGCAGTTATTCTGGGTGCAATTTTGTTAGGAGAGCACTTAGTAGCGACCGAGTATCTTGGCATGGCCGCCATTGTGATCGCGGTGGTTCTGGTTACTTCTTCGCGTATAGCCTCTGAAGCGCAAAAGCCGAAACCGGAGATGGTAAAGGTATAAAACAGGCTGCAACCCTGCCGGCTGTATCTCTCTTCTTAGTTAGAGGAGGTGACGTATGCCAAGTACGGTTGGCGTTCTCCTTCTATTTGCATTGATTTTCGCGGGTTCCCTGCTGTGGGCGACGCGCGGCCATTGTTCCGACGCTGAAGGAAATGGCGACGTAACCGGACATCCGGGAAAAATGTCGTGACTGTCTCTCAACAGTCATCTACATGGAGCGGAAGTCTTCTGATAGCCTGAGTGGAGGACGAGATCACCCCAGAACGCGAACCCCGTGCGTTCCGGGAACCCGATACCTCTGACTCGGAGCGAATGGACACAACAACCGCAGAAATCAGGCATCTCGAAGCCCCAACGCTGGAACCAGGGGAACAACCGCATTCACAGGAAGACGATGAAATTTCGCTCCTTGATCTGTTGATTGTTCTTGCCCGGCGCAAGTGGATTATTGCCAAAGTTGCTATTGGATTCGGGCTGATTGCCCTCATTATTTCTCTATTGCTGCCCAAGAAGTACACCGCGGAGACAACAGTCCTGCCGCCTCAGCAGAATTCTTCACTCGCATCGAGTGTGATGTCACAGCTTGGGAATCTTGGTTCTCTGGGTGCCCTTGCCGGCTCGAGTATGGGTCTCAAAAATCCTAACGATATGTATGTGGCTATGTTTAAGAGCCGGACGGTGGAAGACGCCATGATCCGGCGCTTCAACCTGATGGCGGAATACAAGCAGAAGTACATGTCAACAGCGCGTAGAGCGTTTGAGAGTCAATTTACGGTTGAGGCCGGAACCAAAGACAATCTGATTCATATTTCTGTTCAAGACCGCGATCCAAAGCGCGCTGCCGAAATGGCCAATGCGTATGTAGAGGAATATCGTGAGCTTTCGCAACATCTTGCCATTGGCGAAGCAGGGCAGCGCCGCCTTTTCTTTGAGCAACAACTGGCACAGGCAAAGGACAATCTCGCGAATGCGGAAGAGGCGTTGAAAGAAACCCAGCAGAAGACGGGAATGATCGAGCTCAGCAGCCAGGCGCGCGCCCTGATTGAGACAGCGGCATCGTTGCGGGCACAGATTGCGGCTAAAGAAGTCCAGTTGCAGGCAATGAAGACCTACGCTACCAATGAAAATGCCGATGTGATACAAGCGCAGAAGGAATTGGAGGGGTTGAAGGCGCAACTTGCGCAGTTTGGCGGGACAGAAGATGAAAGCGCCGGGCTGATTGTTCCAAAGGGAAAAGTACCGCAGGCCGGTATTGAATATGTTCGCAAAGTGCGCGATGTGAAATATTATGAGACCATCTTCGAAATTCTGGCGCGGCAGTTTGAATTGGCCAAGCTGGACGAAGCAAAAGAAGGCGCGCTGATTCAGGTAGTCGATCCGGCGGTTGTTCCGGATTATAAGTCATTTCCGAAGCGCGGATTAATCACCATCATTGCGGCATTTGTGGGCTTGGTCATTGGCATCTTTGTGGCGTTGTTCCAGGAGGGCATGTCCCGTTTGCGTGAAGATCCGGAACAGAACGCACGTCTGAAAACTCTGCGGAGACTCATCTGGAGCAGAAAGACAACCTGAAACATATGAGCAAAAGTGATCCAATTCTGGTAACCGGCGGCGCCGGTTTCATCGGCTCCAATTTTGTTCTGAACTGGGTGAAGGAGGTTGGCACTCCAGTTATCAATCTTGACAGTCTGACATACGCCGGCAACCGTAATAATTTGCGCTCGCCCGATCAGGATGCGCGCCACATTTTTGTGCATGGCGACATTGCAGATGAGAACCTGGTTGCTGCTCTGTTGCGCGAGCATAAGCCGCGGGCCATTGTTCATTTCGCAGCGGAGAGCCACGTAGACCGCTCGATTATCGAGCCGGATGCCTTCATTCAAACGAATGTTTTTGGCACATTCTCACTTCTACAGGCGGCGCGAGCGTATTTCTCCGATTTGACCGTTGACGAGCGGAAACAATTCCGCTTTCTGCATGTGTCTACGGATGAAGTCTACGGCTCGCTCGGGCCGGAAGATCCAGCGTTTTCGGAAACAACCGCCTATGCGCCCAACAGCCCTTACGCAGCGTCGAAGGCTGCATCGGATCACCTGGTCCGGGCATATTTCCACACGTACGGGCTGCCGATGCTCACAACAAATTGCTCCAACAACTACGGTCCATTTCAGTTTCCGGAAAAACTGATACCGCTGATGATCCTGAATAGCCTGGAAGGAAAGCCGCTTCCAGTTTATGGCGATGGGAAAAATGTTCGGGACTGGCTCTTTGTGGAAGATCACTGTTCAGCCATTCGCGCGGTGCTGGAGCGCGGCCGACTCGGTGAAACCTACAACATTGGCGGGTCGAGTGAGCGCGCCAATATCGACGTTGTGACGATGATCTGTGATCTTCTGGACGAGCTGGCGCCAAATGGATCGATAGGTGCACGACGCAAATTAATTACTTACGTAACAGACCGTCCGGGCCATGACCGGCGCTATGCGATCAATGCCAGTAAGATCAGAACTGAACTGGGATGGGAGCCTGCGGAACGCTTTGAATCTGGCATCCGCAAGACTGTGCAGTGGTATCTCGATCATCAGGACTGGGTTGAGAATGTGCGCTCTGGCGCCTATCAGCAGTGGATTGAAACCAACTATGCGGAGCGTGTGGCTCAATGAAGGGAATCATCCTGGCCGGCGGTTCTGGGACCCGCCTGTATCCGGTTACTCATGTTGTTTCGAAGCAGTTGCTACCCGTATATGACAAGCCAATGATTTATTACCCGCTCAGCACTCTGATGCTGGCGGGTATTCGGGAAATATTGATCATCTCCACGCCTCAGGATACATCCCGCTTTGCCGACTTGCTCGGTGACGGCAGCCGGTGGGGCATTCAGCTTTCCTATGCGGTGCAGCCTAGTCCCGATGGCCTGGCGCAGGCTTTTCTTATTGGTAAAGAATTTATAGGCCCTGATCCATGCTCCCTGATGCTTGGCGACAACATCTTCTACGGCCAATCACTGTCAGGCCAGCTGCAGAAAGCCGCAGGTAGAACGGCGGGCGCGACTGTCTTTGCTTATCCTGTGCACGATCCCGAGCGTTACGGCGTTGTTGAATTTGATCAAAAAGGGCGCGCAGTCAGTCTCGAAGAAAAACCGGCTGTGCCGAAATCCCGCTATGCCGTTACCGGGCTGTATTTCTACGATAACGATGTGGTGGAACTGGCAGCATCACTGAAACCATCTGCCCGCGGCGAGCTAGAGATTACAGACTTGAATCGCTGCTATCTTCAACGTGGCACACTGAACGTTGAAGTGATGAGCCGCGGCATGGCATGGCTCGATACCGGTACGCATGATTCGCTCTTTGAAGCGGGCCTTTTCATTCAGACTATTGAGCGGCGCCAGGGGCTGAAGATTGCTTGTCCTGAAGAGATTGCGTATCGCAGCGGCTACATTACAGCCGGGCAACTGGAAGCATTAGCGCAACCCGTGCGTAAAAGCGGATATGGCCAGTATCTTTTATCTCTACTTAACGAACCTCAGTTTCTCGCAAATACTATCTAAAGAATGAAGATTATTGAGACAGGGTTGTTGGGTGTTCTGGTGCTGGAGCCCAGGATATACAGGGACGAACGTGGTGCTTTCTGCGAAACCTATAATGAGCGCCTGATGACCGAAATCGGATTGCCAACACACTGGGTG
>DATAQW010000343.1:0-5483 GCA_036264445.1 Pseudacidobacterium sp. | reverse complement strand
CAGAAAACCTCACAGCGGCGGCAGAGAACAAGCTGCTTACGAACAGTCTTCGCTGAGCCGGCAGATCTGGATTAAAGTTGGCCGCGCTAATTCATGCCTGACTAAGGTGTCTAGAACGGGATATCGTCATCCGTAATTTCTGCGGATTGGCCGAAGTCATCGCCTGCGGATGAAGGACTTTGATCGTAAGATGATGTGCTTGATGCGCGGGTATAACCGCCGCCGCTCTCACCACTTTCACCACGGCCGCTGAGCAGCGACAAGTCATTGATGACAATCTCGGTGCGGTATTTCTTCTCGCCGCTGTTCTTGTCATCCCACGAGCGCGTCTGCAGCTTGCCTTCTACATAAAGCTTGGAACCCTTTTTGACGTAATCGCGGATAATTTCTGCAGTGCGTTGGAAGGCGACGAGGTTGTGCCATTCTGTGCGGTCGGTCCAGTTGCCGGTCTGGTCTTTTACGCGATCGGTGGTTGCTAATGAAAAGTTCGCAACAATCGTGCCGCTGGGGGTGGCGCGAATTTCGGGGTCTTTGCCCACATTGCCTAAAAGGATGACTTTATTGACGCTCTTTGCCATAGTCTTCGAATTGTCCTTTCCCAAAATATCGAGTCATTCGCCAAATTGGCCAGTCGTCCATGATTTCAGATCAGCTGAACGAAATGATCTCTATTTGGGTGTAAAGCTAGCGCAAAGAATGTTTATCAGTTTCCCGACATCTTTCTTTGCACTGGACATCAGCCCAATGCTACTACAACTTTGTTTCTCAATCACTCAAGTGTTTTCCTGCGGTCCGCAGTTTATAGTACATCGGCAACTTTTAGCGCAGGAGCCATCATCTCTGGCTCGGTATGCAGATTCATTCCAGATAGTTTTATGCATGCCCATCAAGCAATCTTGGTGTTCAAAAAACGTGTGGCTGCTCCAGACGGAGCAGCCACAATGCATACAGTTTCAGTTCCCAGCGCGCATGGGTTAACTATTGCGGCGAGGGCGATGCAGTCTCAGCAGCAGCAGCAGCTCTTCTGCCTCTTCTTGCTGCCCGGCCCCCTCTCCGTGACTGTCCTTTCACTCGTGATTCGTCGACTGGCTGTGTTCCTTCTCCAGAGAAGCTCGCACCTTCGGGGACAAAATACAGGCTTGCACTCCTGCTTCCGTGTGGCCCTGTGCGCGCTTCTATACGTGACGGATCGATCTGCGCCTGGCCCTCACCCGACGTGAGATAGTACTTGATGTTCTCTGCACGTTGCGCGTCAATGTTACTCACTCTGGTCAACTCCTCCTCCTCTGCGGAGCCAACCACAACCAACCTTCCAGTTGGTTCGTGCTGCAGCCTCAAGGCGGCTTCGTCCAGAACGGCTTTGCACTCGTTGTCGACGCGCGTTCTCCTTCTGGGATCGGAGAAGTTGCAGGTGCCAACCTGCTGTGCCTCTGCCGCCGGGAGTGGCGGAGCCTGCACATTTACCATGGCAGTGCATGGCGTGCTCTGGCCATGATCATCCATGACATTTGCCGTTACTGTAATTGTGCCCGCTGCCGCGCCAGCAGTATTGAGGGTCGCTGTATTGCCGGTACCACTAATGCTCCCAGCGCTGGCGGCGTAAGAGAAAGTTAGTGGCCGACCGTCAGGACTGCTCGCGGTCACGGTTATCGTTGACGTCCCGCCTGGTTGCACACTCGATGGGTCAGCCGAGCAACTTGCCACCGGTGGACGCGGCATCTTCACTGTGAAACTTGCGTTGCATGAAGCCGTATTGTTTGTTCTTTGTCTTGGATCCGTCGCTGTTCCCGTTACTGTATAGCTGCCTGGAGCCAGCCCGGTGGTATTCAGATTTACTGTTGCTCCAGTACCTAATACCCGTCCGCCCGTGCTGCTCCAACTGAAGGTAATCGCGCGATTGGGTCTGAAGTTCTGGATGCTGATGGTGGCAGTGATCGGATCGCCGGCCATGACCTCCGTCGGTTGAACGGAGCATGTTGCTGTTGGAGGTATTGGAGGCGCACCGCCAAACGTGAAATTAATGCCTGCAAAGTACCTGAAGTTATTCTGGTTCCCGGTTGTGCCATTCGCACTGAAACGCGTGAGAAGATAGTCAGCCTCCACGGGACGTATGGTAATCAGGCGCGAGAGCCTGAAATCAAGACCGCCACCGGCTGCGAAAGCAAAAGCATTACTGCTGCCGCTGGCATTGGTTATCCCATGCGTCGCGTCATAGATCGAAGTGTATACATTGCTGTGCGCTCCTCCAACCAACGCTTCAGCGAAAGGCTGAATCACGCCCGTATGCCTCTTAATCTGTGGCCCGAACATGTAAGTGAACAGGTTGCCGCTTACATTTCCCGTGAAACCGAGAGCCTGAAGCCTGCTCGAAAGGTTGCTACTATTCGCGTAGCCCATTAAATCCGCTTTGATCCCGAAGTACTGGCCAAAGTTGACGTTGAATTGGCCGCCACCACCGTAGACATTGAAGCTGTTGATAGGAGACAAATCAGGATGCGCGTTGATAAATGAGAACCCAACCGGCACTTCGAACCTGGGAGGTGTGTCTTGTCCGAAAGCGTTAAACCCAAACAGCACTGCGACCGTTAGCAGAAATCCCCTTTTCATCACTGCCTCCTCCTAAATTTCACGGAATGGGAAATTATGGGGACCGAAAGACACAGTCATGAAGCTAACTATCTAACCCTGAGTTTTGAAATATCTCCTCGCTAGTAAGCTGGCGCAGCTTCCGCGGTAATTTAACAGATAGTGTTATGCAGTGACTGAAGCATTGTCAACTGTCACATGTGCCAATAATCAGCAAAATTGAAGTAATTCTGAAAATGCTTTCGCCGCAGTCAGTTTTAATAAGTTCCAGAACAAAGTTGAATGCTACGACGGTATCGATTGTGAGATGTATGTGTGTCCGTCCATAACCTCACGAATTGCAGGAACCAAATCAGTAGTGAGGTCTGACTTAACTACGTAGCCGGAAGCACCGACGGAAAAAGCGGCGACGATGAAATCCGGGTCGTTGTGGACTGTCAAAAATACGATCTTGGTCCGCTTTGAACGGAGTTGAGACGCAGCTTGCAATCCGTCAAGAACGGGCATCGAAATGTCAATCACGAGCACATCGGGATTAAGCCGCCCGACCTCCACAATTGCATCTCGTCCGTTAGTTACCTCACCGACAATGTCAAACTCATCGCCTATGATTTTGCGCACCCGCGCCAGAATCACTTTATGATCGTCAGCGAGCAACACTCGAATCTTGCTCATAGCTTAAGCGCCGGGTCCACTGGTATTGTTACCGCACAGCGGCGCGCTGACTACTGTCACATCGGACAGGAGCGATCCCAGCTGGATAGCTAGAGTCCACACTCAAAATGCTTTGCAATCGCGAAGTGCATGAATAGAATCGTTTGATCCGCGCAACAGCTTTGATGGCGAGCTGTCTGTAGTGACAGTTACTCGATTGTCCTGTAGACAGAACTGTTTTCAAAATGGAAATGCAGGCGGTCCAATCGTTGGACTTCGGATCGAACCGCTGCTGTGCAATCGCGTTCAGTTAACCGGCCGGGGCAATGGACAAAGAAACTTAAATCTTGCTGACCCTTGTTGATTGTAGATGGATAGCATTTTGTTTTCTTCAGGAGAAAACACTCAATGAACTTCTTTAGCTGCAGCTTTGCCGACGTCCTTCACTCCTACAGCGGTTTTTTCGCCGGCCTTTTCTGTGTACTTCACAGAAACTTTGCTGCCCTCAGTAATATCCGTTCCCAGTTCTTTGCCACCTTCCGTCGTTGTCTTGTCGGTCCACTTAATTGTGTGTTCCGTCCCATCTGCGGCCTTTACCACCATTGTTTTTGAATCCTTATCGATGGACTTGACTACGCCTTTCGCCCTATGAAAGACATCATCCTGTGCAGCTGTTGTCTGGCCCACGCCAAAAGTTAGAACCGTAGCAATGGCAATCAGCAATGCTACCCGATATCTCAATAGAAATGGCATCAGCATTCTCCTTTCCGTTGTCCCAAAGCGGGATTATTTGCTTGCTCGCCAGTTCACCACAAACGAGAGGGTGATGGAAAGTTGTCAATTGCAGAAGTCAGTATCCGCTACGACTTAGGGTGGGGAGATGATCGAGTGTTTGATGGCGTATTGCACCAGCTCGGCATTGGTTTTGATTCCCAGCTCTTCCATGATCTTGTATTTGTGAAAACGCACTGTTCGACGCGAAATCTGGAGAATGTAGGCAATTTCTTTCATAGACTGACCCTCTGCCAGCATTTGCAACACCTCGCGCTGCCGGTCGCTCAACGGCTTGGAGCGGCTTAGCGATCTGGGGTCATGGATGAACCTCTCTTCTATCGCATGGCTGATCTGCGGTGTGACATAAGACGTTCCCCGGACTGCGTTATGAACCGCCTGCAGGAGCTCCTCTTCTAGTGAGTTTTTGAGCAAGTAGCCTGAGGCTCCAATGCGGAATGCCTCACTTACAATTTCGGCGTCGGGATTCATCGTAAGAAAGATGAGTTTTATTCGAGGCATCAACTTCTTCAGCTCTCTTCCTGCATCGAGGCCATTTAACAATGGCATTCCTACGTCGACCAGCACCAGATCAGGGTTCTTTTCCACGGCAGTTTTGATCAGCGCACGTCCATCCTGAACGCAACCAATTACTTCAAATTCAGGCTCCAGCAGTTTCTGGAGACCAGCGCAAAACATCGTATGGTCGTCAGCCAGCAAGATGGTGGTTCGTCTCATGCTGCTCCCAGCACATTCGTAGCCTCCTTCACCGTTCCGTCTTCTGGAGACGACGTGGTTTCAGCAACGAATGGCACGACGGCAACAACTTTTGTTCCTGCGCCCGCGCGCGACTCAACGGAGAACCTGCCGTGCACCAGATGCGCCCGTTCCTGCATGCTCACCAATCCTAGACCACCATTCCTCTTCGACTCTTCTACATCAAAACCAATGCCTGAATCGCTTATGGCAAGTTGAATCTCATCCGTCGTAGCGCTTATTTCTACAGAGAATTGGCTTACGCAGCTGTATTTCACCGCGTTATGCAAAGCTTCCTGTGCCACGCGGAAGAGACACAGTGAGGTATCTTTGGGCAAATGTCTTGGCACATTGCTGTCAGTGAATTCGATGTTCACTTCATGCTGTTTGGAGAACTCGTTGCAGAATCCTCTGATAGCTGCCACAACGCCCAGATAGTCGAGTTTTGAAGAATGCAGCTGGTGAGAAAGCGATTGAACGTCGTCCGCGATTTCTGAGCAGTGTTTCCGGATCTCGTCAAGATTCTTTGATGACCCGTTCGAACTACGATTCGCCTGTGCAAGCTCCATCGACAGCAACGCAAGCCTTTGGCAAATGTCGTCGTGAAGATCTCTCGCAATGCGGCTGCGTTCCTGCTCCTGCGCTTCGATCAGTTGGCCGCTTACTTTTTCAAGTGCCTGTTGAGCCAGCTTCTGATCGGTCGTATCAATCGCCGA
>DATAQW010000119.1:0-2576 GCA_036264445.1 Pseudacidobacterium sp. | reverse complement strand
AAGCCGCTCTGCGCCTGGGCCGTATCGGATTTGATCATGTAAGAGGCTATCTGCAAGGGGGCATGCAAGCGCTCGCATATAGACCGGACATGGTATGGCCGACAGAACGCGTCAGTGCACAGATGGCAGCGGACGAATTGGCGAGTGCAGAGCCGCCCATGGTGCTGGATATCCGGAATCCGCGCGAGTGGACGACCAGGCATATTGCCAGAAGTGTGAACATTCCGCTCAACCATTTACAGGAGCGCATCGCTGAAGTCCCCCGCGACCGTCGCATTGCTGTTCATTGCGCGGGCGGATATCGGTCTTCCATTGCCGTCAGCATCCTGCACCATTATGGGATCACGAATCTGATCGAGATGGCCGGCGGTCTGGCCGCCTGGGACGCTGCTAACCTGCCTGTGGTCTCCGAAGCTTAGCACGCCTTGGCTGTTCGTTTGGAACTTGCAGGTCTCGACCTGTCAATCAATCCTTGATAAGCCTTTTTATGGGGAGTCAGAAAAGCGTTCAGATCGTACTTGGTTCGTATGCCGCAGATCGATTATCGAATATCATACGGAATCTCATGCCCTGCGCCTGAAATCGCGGGGCATGAGATTCTGAAGGTTGCTAATTTTCATCTTGACACTTGTCTCCCTCGCGTGTAATAAGAATTCTGATTTATTGGGTCACCGTTCTCACTGTTCTCCAGACTGCAGCGCGCGCTCTTTACCTGATATAACGCTCTTACCTGAAATCAATAGATAGAAGAATCTCCCCTAGCTGCATTCCGGTCTCGCATTCCTCCCTCCGTGAACCTTAAGGTGTTCCATGACCAGACGCATCTTGCGGCTAACTCATGCGCTTGCATTCTCATTCTTGATCTGCATACTGCCCGCAGCATCAGGTCAGGCTAACGTGCAAGGGCAATGGAGCACGTTGTCCAATAGCATGCCTATCAATCCCATCCATGTAGCCCTGCTGACTACTGGTAAGTTGTTGGTGGTTGCCGGCTCAGGAAACTGCCCGCCATCGCAATCCGGGTGTCCATCGGGTCCACCCTACGGCCCATCGAATGGGTCCGGAGCATTGCTGTTGGATCCTGTGAGCGGACAGACACTCAGCCAGTTTTCCCTATCCTGGGACATGTTCTGTAACGGCATGGTGCTCCTGGAGGATGGGCGCCCGTTTGTAGTGGGCGGCAGCATACAATATGACCCTTTCTTCGGACAGCCGCAGGCAGCGACTTTCGATCCGCAGGCAAACACGTTCAGCAATACGCCGAACATGGCGCACGGGCGCTGGTATCCAACGGTGGTGACTCTGGGCGACGGGAGAGTCATGGCGTTTTCCGGGCTGGATGAGACCGGTAGCACCAACACGGAGGTGGAGTTCTACTCGGCCGACTCGGGCTGGAGTGCGCAGGTCATGTCTTTCTGGACCCCGGATCTCTATCCACGCTTGCACGTCTTGCCGAATGGCCAGGTGTTTTATTCTGGTTCGCAAACCACATCGAAGCTCTTCGATCCTTCGACGAATAACTGGAACACGAACGTCGCAGTAACAAATTACAGCGGGACTCGTACCTATGGTACATCTGTCCTGCTCCCACTAAAGCCGAGCAACTACGATCCTAAAGTGATGATCATGGGTGGCGGCAATCCCGCTACCGCCACCACCGAGATCATTGACATGGGCGCGGCGACACCAGCCTGGCAATTGGGGCCAAACATGAGTCAGGCGCGGATTGAGATGAATGCGGTGATTTTGCCCAACGGCAAAGTTCTCGCCGTTGGCGGCTCACTGAATGATGAAGACACGAGCACTGCTAGTCTGAATGCGGACCTCTATGACCCTGCAACCAACACCTTCTCTTCAGCTGGAGCGAATGCTTTTCCGCGTTTGTATCACTCGGTGGCGTTGCTCCTTCCGGATGCGACAGTATGGCTCGCTGGCGGCAATCCTTCGCGTGGCACCTACGTACAGCAGATGGAGATTTACAAACCAGCATATTTGTTCAACGCGGACGGCACGCTAGCCACGCGGCCTTCGATCACAAGCGCGCCGAGCACTATCGGTTACGGCGAAGCTTTCACCGTGGCAACCCCGGATGCTGCGAATATTTCCTCGGCGGTCCTGGTACGGAATGGAACTGTGACGCATGCTTTCGGAATGGATCAGCGTGAAGTGGGCCTGTCTTTCACAGCGGGGAGCGGAATACTCACAGTCACTGCTCCTCCCAATGGCAACATTGCCCCGCCTGGTTACTACATGCTGTTTCTTCTGAATCAATCCGGCGTACCTTCCGTGGCGAGTTTTGTTCAGGTAATAGCCGGCCCACAAGATTTCTCAGTTGCGGCCATACCATCCTCGCAAACTGTGTCTCCGGGAAAGAGCACAAACTACACCGTGAGCGTAACCCCTTCTAATGGATTTACGGGAAACGTGAGCTTCAGCGTTACCGGATTACCCTCAGGCGCAACTGCCAGTTTCACGCCCACCTCAGTTTCGGGTTCGGGATCTTCCACTTTGGCGGTGAATACTTCCAGTTCGACGCCAACCGGCACCTACACCCTTACGATAACGGGAACCGACGG
>DATAQW010000292.1:0-8651 GCA_036264445.1 Pseudacidobacterium sp. | reverse complement strand
GGAAGGGAAACTCAACCGCGTCTCCTTTGAAACCATCGCCGCAGCGCAAGCTATCGGGAAAGAAACCGACTGGCCAGTTGAAGTAGTTCTTGCCGGAAGCGGTATCGCTGCGCTTGCCCAGGAACTGGCAGGCAAAGCTGTGGCCCGTGTCTATGTTCTTGAAGCCGCTTCACTCGCCGCCTACACCTCGGATGCTTATGTCACCGCGCTCAAGGAGTTCATTCAGAACAAGCAGCCAAAGCAGGTGCTTTTCCCGCACACCTATCAGGTGCGCGACTTCGCGCCTCGTCTGGCGCTGGCGCTTGACCGCACTCTGATCTCCGACGCCATCGGCTACAAATATGAAAACGGTAAGCTGCTTTTTATCCGCCAGATGTTCCAGGGAAAATTTGCTGCTGATGTTTCTTTTGGCTCTGACGGCCCATGGCTCGCAACTTTTCAGATCGGCGCATTCCGGGGAGATCAAGCTGAAGCGGGTTCCGCTCCAGTAGAAAATGCCGCCGCTGCCGAGACCACGCCGCGCATCAAACCGCACGAAGTCTTCCAGGAAGCGAAGCAGGCCGTCGATCTCTCCCAGGCCGAGGTCATCGTCGCTGTAGGACGCGGTATTAAGGAGCAGAAAAACCTCGCCCTCGCCGAAGAACTGGCCAAAACGCTTGGCGGCGAAGTCGCGGCCTCGCGCCCCATCTGCGACAACGGCTGGCTTCCACTTGAACGGCAGATCGGCTCGTCAGGTCAGACCGTCGCTCCAAAACTCTACTTCGCGCTAGGCATCAGTGGAGCCATACAGCACATCGTCGGCATGAAAGGCTCACGCACGATTGTAGCCATCAATAAAGACCCTGAAGCTCCTATTTTTGAGATTGCAGATGTGGGAGTAGTAGGGAATCTGTTTGATGTAGTGCCTGCATTGACTGAGGAGATTAAGAAAGCGAAGGCCTAAGCAGAAACGTCGCAAACTAATGAGGGCATTTCATATTGTCTTCGCAATTTACGCGACAGCTACAGCAATCTGTGGTTTCGCTGCCTTTGCGATTGCAAATGAAATGCTCGATAAACTAAACCGCGTTCTTCCTGAAGAAAATCAGTTCTCTCCAATGTGGTGGGGGCCAATGAAATACGTCACTTTTGTTCGCGCTTACCGCCAAGTCTTTCCTCAGGACACGCTCCTTTTCTGGTATCGCGTCACGCTCTACTGCGGATTTGCAATCTTTATTGTTTGCACTTCCTTCTTGTTTTGGTACCGTTGATGACAATTGAAATTGTAGTCCTACTGTGACTACAATGCGGGTATGGCTGTTAGCAATACATACGTTCGCGCACGAATAGATCCGAGCACTAAGAAACGCGCTGCAGGAGCGCTCGAGGCGATGGGATTGTCCATCTCCGACGCCATCCGTTTGCTCATGCTGCGTGTAGCGGAGGAACGCCGTTTGCCATTCGAGGTGAAGGCCCCCAATACCAAGACCCGTAAGGCAATCCGAGAGCTTGAATCCGGAAAAGGAAAGCGCTTTAAGAACGTTGATGCTTTGATGGCCGATCTGCATGCGGACGATTGAACGTTCTTCCGCCTTCAAAAAGGACTACAAACGAGAATCCAAAGGTCGCCATCGGAACACTCTCGATGACGACCTGTCCCATGTGCTGATCGCTTTGGCTACCGATCAACCGCTTGAACCTCGCTATCGAGACCACGATTTGAGCGGCGACTGGGCGGGCTATCGCGAGTGCCACATCAAACCAGACCTTTTGTTGATCTATCGAAAAAGCGGAAATGATTTGTTGCGCCTGGCCCGACTTGGCTCCCATAGCGAGCTGTTTGGATAAGTCAAGGTCTGTGCCCTCTCTGTGTCCTCCGTGGTGAAAGATGTCTTTAGCGCACCTTGGGGTCCTTTGCATCTTGGCGGTAGATTTTCTAACTCTCGAATCAATAAGCCCATTCTTTAGTAAGATAATCGGTCACCCATGATCGTATTTCGTAAACCTCTCGAAGGAATCGACCGCCCGCAGATGGAGGCCGATGTTGTCATCATTGGCGGAGGCCCCGCCGGGATGGCCTGCGCGCTGCGTCTCTCACAGCTTATTGATGAGCACAACGCCAACCATCCCGACTCGCAGCTTTCGAAAGACGACATCTACGTTCTCGAAAAATCGCGCGAAATAGGCCAGCACTGCCTCTCTGGGGCGTTGTTAGATCCCCGCTCCATGCGCGAGCTTCTTCCCGGGTTCGAATCCGAAGCGCCACTTGACGCCGAGGTCACGAAGGAAGCGGTCTATTTCCTCAACAAAGACAAGGCGCGCAAGTTGCCCATCGTTCATCCGCCACTGCGCGACCACGGCAACCACGTCATCTCCATCAACAAATTTGTAAAGTGGCTCGGCCAGAAAGTAGAAGAGGCAGGCATCACCATCTTTACCGGATTTGCAGGTTCCGAGCTTCTGTTTGACGATGACAGTCGCGACCCCGAATTGGCGCGCATTGCAGGTGTGCGCACAGATGATAAAGGTGTGGACAAAAACGGCCAGCCTAAAGCAAATTTCGAGCCGGGATATGACCTGCGCGCAAAGATCACGATCTTCGCCGAAGGCACGCGTGGCAGCTGCGCCAAGCAATTAATCCAGCGGCTGAATCTTGAAAATCCGGATCATGCGCAAACCTATGGCATTGGCATAAAAGAACTGTGGGAAATTCCCGCAGGACGCGTCGCCAAAGGCGAAGTCATCTATACGCTCGGCTATCCGCTGACGGTGAAAGAATACGGCGGTGCGTGGATTTACGGCATTTCGGATACCGAAATCTCCATCGGCTACGTTACCAGTCTTGATTACGAAGACCCACGCACCGATCCGCACCATGTCTTTCAATCCTTCAAAGAGCATCCGTTTACGCGTGGTCTGCTTGAGGGCGGCAAGATGGTGCGCTATGGAGCAAAGTCATTTCCCTATGGCGGATGGCTCACCATGCCGCGCATCTACGGTAATGGCTGGATGATTCTCGGCGATTCAGCCAGCTTCCTCAATTCGCAGCGTATCAAGGGCATTCATCTTGCCATCAAAAGCGGCATGCTGGCAGCGGAAGCCGCCTTCGATGCGCTGATTTCCGGCGACTCCTCCACAGACACACTAAGTGAATACAAAGCTTCCGTCGACAAAAGCTGGATAAGGGAAGAACTTTATCCCGTACGCAATTTCCATCAGGCCTTTGAGCATGGACGCACCGAAGGCATCATCAAAGCGGGAGTTCAGTTCTTCCTGCGCGGCAGCAACCTCGGGCCGGACTATAAGAACCATGCAGGCTATCTGCGCATGCGCCATCTCGATGCACTCGGCCAATGGCCCGGCGAACGCGCTCCATTCCTGGGCAACGCAAAGGGCGACGGCAAACTTACATTTGAGCGCCTCACCGATGTCTACCACTCAGGCACACGCCATGACGACGACCAGCCGACACATCTTGTCGTTGAAGACCTGAACATCTGCAGCACTAGGTGCGCAAAAGAATTTGGCAATCCCTGCCAGTACTTCTGCCCTGCAGCTGTTTATGAGATGGTCGAGTCGAATGAGACGCCGTCTCGCAAAGAACTGCATATCAATTTCGCGAATTGCGTGCATTGCAAAACCTGCGACGTCATGGATCCCTACCAGATCATCAACTGGGTGCCACCAGAGGGCGGCGGCGGGCCTAATTATGACGGCATGTGAGTGCTAGCCGCACGGGCGGACGACGCTTGCGTCCCGTCTAAGATAGATTAAAGTTCATGGCCTCCATCCACATCCGCACTGCCATTCACGATGAAATTCCCGCGCTCCAGAATCTGATCGAGCGCTCAGTGCGTGAACTGCAGGCAGGATGGTACAGTCCTGGGCAGATTGAAGCTGCCGTGCATTCCGTCTTTGGTGTGGACACACAACTCATCGACGACGGCACATACTATGTCGCAGAAATTGACGGTCAGATGGCAGGATGTGGCGGCTGGAGCAAGCGCGGCACCCTCTACGGCGCGAGCCACTTCGATCATTCGAGAAACGATGTCATGCTCGATCCGGCCCAAGAGCCTGCGCGGATTCGCGCTTTCTTTACCCATCCTGAATTTGCGCGCCGTGGAATCGGAAAGGCGCTGCTGAAGCATTGTGAAAAAGCTGCAGTCGCGGCTGGATTCCAAAGCATGGAAATGGCGGCCACGCTTCCGGGAGTTCCTCTCTATCAGATCAATGGCTATGAGGTTCTGGGTTCATTTCGCGTGCCGCTGCCCGAAGGCCAGTCCATCGAAGTAAAGCGCATGGCAAAGAGAATTACCAATCCAAAGTAACCATTACTGTGAAAACTGTTGCGAAATGAAATCAACCTATGAGACAGTACAGGCAATCTTTTCCCCGCGTCTAAAAACGACGACTATAAAAACTACAAAAGCAAATCAGGGTTTGTTATGGCTCAACTTCTCTGTCCCTGGTGCCACGAGATATCGGCAGTTCGCCGGTCGCATATACGCTGGTATGATCTGCCTCGATTCCTGATTGGTAAAAAGCCCTATCGCTGCCGGATCTGCAGCGGCCGCTTCTACCAACGGAACGCGGATGTTCGTAAATCTGTGTCGAGCAGTAACAGCCGCTGAGCTATCCGCCAATGTGGACCATGCTGCGCGAAGGCTTCAGAAAATCAGGCTCGCCGATGTGATGGCGGGCTTCTTTCTTTTCGACGGTGACGCGA
This sequence comes from Pseudacidobacterium sp., assembly GCA_036264445.1. Classification (GTDB taxonomy): domain Bacteria; phylum Acidobacteriota; class Terriglobia; order Terriglobales; family Acidobacteriaceae; genus Pseudacidobacterium. Next base: position 3,943 of record DATAQW010000292.1, on the reverse strand, counting down.
ATAAACGAAGCCATCTCCTCGTCCGTTGCCCCGCGCTGCATTCTGCCGTAAAGATCGTGATCGAACTGCGAAAAGAGGCAGGTGCGGATTTTTCCATCAGAGGTAAGACGAATGCGGCTGCAATGCCCGCAGAAAGCCTGAGAAACTGGCGCGATGATGCCTATTTCTCCTACGCCATCATCAAAGGTGTACCGTCTTGCAGTCTCGCTCAGCGTATTCGCTTCCAGCACAACAACCGGACGAAATGCGCTTAACCGCTCCAGCAATTCACGGACAGGAATCACAACCTCGGGCGTCCAGAGGCGGTCTTCCTCCAGCGGCATAAACTCGATAAAGCGGACAATCACGCCTTCTTCACGCGCAAATTTCGCGAAAGGAACGATCTGTTCTTCATTAAATCCGCGCAAAAGCACGCAGTTAACCTTCACCGTGCCAAGACCAACACGATGCGCGGCGCGAATCCCCGCCAGCACTTTATGAAAACTGCCGGGAACACGAGTGATGCGCGTGAATATTTCCGGGTCAACCGCATCCATGCTCACGGTCACGCGGCCCAGCCCTGCATCTTTGAGGGGCTGCGCCATTTCTTCCAGCAGATGGCCGTTGGTCGTCAGCGCGAGATCAAGCGGCGTGCCATCGGAAACCCTCCGCAGCTTCGCCAGTTCCCTGACCAGCTCCGTCAGGCCCTTGCGCAGCAGCGGTTCCCCACCGGTCAGGCGGACTTTTTCAATCCCAAGACTAACGAAAACGCGGACGATACGCAGATAATCGGCAAGCGGCAGATCGGCATATTGTGCGCCATCGTTGCCTGTGCGGCAATAGACGCACTTGTAGTTGCATCGGTCAGTAACAGATACGCGCAGATCAGTAATGGCGCGGCCATACTTATCGATCAGGCGCGAGTGCCCATTTAAGCTCGTTTCCTTTATACCGGAACTGATAAGGGATGCCGCCATTTCTTACTATCTACTTTATTCGATGCACACGCAGTGTGAACAGGTGCGTGGTGCCCCTTCACCGGATTTCTCGCGCCACAAGCGATCAACGGGAGCGATAAGGAAATTAAGAACTTACTGTGGCTTGACTGGCGCCGAAGGCACGGCTGCTCCATGCAATGGTTGAATGGGAAAGAGCGTATTCTTATTCTCCGGAGCTGTAGGATCAACGCCAAAGTCCCACACATCGAGGTTCACTTCCTGTGGAGAAAGCACTTCCATCAGCGCATATTCACCAAAACTCAGTGGTTCTTTCGGAACAACTTTCATCCAGTGCTTGCCAGGAAGAATCTGCGACGTAGTTTCGACCGTGTCTTCCGAATGCGACATTTTACCCACCATGCTGATGTTCATAGCGGCCACAACGCGCAGGTTCCGCCGCGACTGTACGCGCACAATCACGTAGCGACTTGTGGGTGAGCTGTAGTTGTTCTTATCTTTGGTGGAACTCGCTCCGTGCGTATCGACTTTCAGGGCATTATCAGGAGCTTCCTCGTCGCCTTCCGTGTCAACACTGACATACAGCTCCGGCTGGTTGACATGGAGCTGCACCTTCGAGCGCGCGCCTTCAATTTGGATAAGCTGCTTCGTGCCGCCGAGTGGATTGATCGTGGCCTTCAGCACATTGTGGCCAAGGTCCTTGTTCAGATCGCCATTACTCTGATGCATGCGGACAAGCTCCGGCGTCCCGTGAAATGTATCGAGCACCCACACACCGCTTTCATCCGGTAGCCGCAGGCCTTGAGAAACGGTCGGCATCCTCGCCTGCTCCGCTGTACGTTCCGCCGCTTCTTCTTTGTCAATTGCAGCGGCTTCGTTTTGTTCCTCTTTTTCTCGTGCCGCCTCAGCGGCTGCCAATGCGCCGGGAGCATGCTCCTGGTTCCATTTATCGGTCGCAGGCCAGTCAACAAGGTTTTTCGGGATTTCTTCCCATTCGCCTCCGCGCTCGGCGCTTTTGTAGCGAACCCGATCTCCCTGAATCTGATAGTCGGTGACGACCTGGTAAGAGCCATCCTTTAGAATCAGACGTTTATTCCCCGACTGGCCCAGTGCAGGCAGTATGCAGGCGAGAAGAATTGCAATCAGAACATAGACAAAGCGTTTCATGGGCCGTTGGTTAGACGGATACGTCGCGGTCAGCGTTTCCATACCTTCTTTTATTCTTACGCGATTCCGGGTAAAATCAATTGTGCCTACCTGGTACGCCAATCAAAACCACAAGAAAAAGGTGAAGCAGCGATGTCCGCAAAGTACATCTTTGTGACCGGCGGGGTTGTGTCCAGCTTAGGAAAGGGTTTGGCCGCTGCATCCATCGGCTGCCTGCTTGAAGCGCGAGGGTTGAAGGTCAACCTGATGAAATTTGACCCTTACCTCAATGTCGACCCAGGAACCATGTCTCCCTTCCAGCATGGCGAGGTCTTCGTCACTGACGACGGAGCCGAAACCGACCTCGACCTCGGCCACTACGAACGCTTCACCCACGCCAAACTCACCCGCGACAATAATCTCACCACCGGACGCATCTACGAACAGATCATCACCAAGGAACGCCGCGGCGACTACCTCGGAAAAACCGTTCAGGTCATTCCCCACGTCACCAACGAAATCAAGAACGCCATGCGCAAGGTTGCCGCAGACTGCGAGGTTGCTCTGGTCGAGATCGGCGGTACCGTCGGCGATATCGAATCGCTGCCCTTCCTCGAGGCTATCCGCCAGATGCGCCAGGAATTGGGCCGCGACAACACAGTTTTTGTCCACGTGACGCTCGTCCCCTGGATCAGCGCCGCGCAGGAACTGAAAACCAAGCCGACGCAGCATTCCGTAAAGGAAATGCTCTCCATCGGAATCCAGCCCGATATTCTGCTCTGCCGCAGCGACCGCGCCCTTTCCCGCGAGATCAAGAGCAAAATCGCGCTCTTCTGCAATCTTGAAGAACAGGCTGTCATTACAGCAAAAGATGTCGATTCCATCTACGAAGTGCCACTCTGTTTCGCACAGGAAGGCGTGGATGCGCTGGCGCTTAAGTACCTGCACATGGAAACACGCGAACCGGACCTGAGCCGCTGGAAGGACCTCGTGCATCGCTGCTACAACCCGCAGGATGAGGTTTCCATCGGGATTGCCGGCAAGTATGTCGAGTACGAAGACAGCTACAAGTCGCTGAAAGAAGCGCTGGTGCATGGCGCGCTCGCCCACAACCTGAAGCTGCGCGTTACCTGGATTGAAGCCGAAGGCCTCGAAGCCCCGAATTACGAAGAGCAGCTCAAAGATTTTGACGGCATTCTCGTTCCCGGAGGATTTGGCAAACGCGGGATTGAAGGCATGCTCAACGCCATCCGTTATGCGCGCGAAAACAAAGTTCCTTACTTCGGCATCTGCCTGGGCATGCAGACCGCCTGCATCGAATTTGCGCGCAACGTCTGCAGACTCAACAGTGCAAACTCGAGTGAATTCGATCCGGCAACGCCGCATCGAGTCATATACAAATTGCGTGAATTGACTGGCGTGGAAGAGATGGGCGGAACCATGCGCCTCGGTGCATGGACCTGCATCCTGCAGCCCGATTCGCTCGCACACAAAGCCTACGGCTCAACCGAGATCAGCGAGCGGCATCGCCACCGGTATGAATTTAACCGCGAATATGAGGCACTCCTGACAGGCGGAGGTATGCGCATCACGGGAACGACTCCGGACGCAACCTACGTCGAAATCGTCGAAATCCCCGGTCATCCATATTTTCTGGGATGCCAGTTCCATCCTGAATTCAAGTCAAAGCCGCTCGAGCCACATCCACTGTTCAGCTCATTTATCAAAGCGAGTTATACCAACCGGATTGGCTCAGAGAAAGCATCTAATTTCGTATTGCCACAAACTGTAGTGGCACGATAGGCGAATGCTCTCATGAGCGCTTCAATGCAGGCTTCGGAAGTACGATCGAAGAAATCCAG
>DATAQW010000275.1:0-4865 GCA_036264445.1 Pseudacidobacterium sp. | reverse complement strand
GCGAGCACCCCGGCATCTCCATCGATCCAGCAAATGCCAGAGTTGGCTGCGACAATCCCTTCCAGTCCTTTAGCTGCTACTGCGGTTGACATGCGGTGCTTTGTTCCTCCACTTGGATATTTTTGCCGGTTCCGGGCAACTTTGTTTGATGCGGCTCCCACAATACAGGAGCAGATTTCTCGCCTGGCGAGACCAGGCTTAGGACGATTTCATCACGAAACCAGCCCAACTACTCTTTATAGCAGCGCGGTTATAGCCTTGTCACTTGCGGACATTTGTTACTGCTTATCTGAAGAAGCGCCGGAGATTGATCCCGGTTACGCCCTAATGAAGAGAAACTTCAGCAAAGCGGTCACTACGAAAAGACGAGAGATCGACGCTTGGCGTTTCACCGAGAATCAGCTCGCGCATTACTCGAGCGGTCGCCGGAGCCAGCAGGATTCCGTTGCGAAAGTGTCCGCTGGCGATCCAGCAGTTTTTCTCTCCGCTGACGCCGATGACCGGCAGGCCATCGGCCGAGCCGGGGCGAAGGCCGGCCCAGGTTTCGACGATTTCAGCTTTGTGAACAGGCGGCCATAATTCGCTTGCATCAGAGAGCAGAGACCGGATGGTCGATTGTTCTACGGATTTATCGAATCCGGCGTGCTCGACACTGGCGCCGATGATAATACGGCCATCACCACGAGGTACGAGATACAGCTCGGGCGTGCGGACGACGTATTCGAGATTATTGCCGGGCGGCAACTTGATTGTGACCATCTGCCCTTTGCGCGGTTCAATGGCGGGATGGTTTGCGATGGCGCCTGCCCATGCGCCACAACAGTTTACGAATTGCCCGCCCGTATAAGTTGTTCCTGATGCACGCACCTCAATGCCTGTTGCTGTAGCCCGGATGCGATTGACTGGAGATTCTTCGATAATCCTTATCCCGGCAGCCGCAGCGGCCCTCGGCAGAGCGGCGCAGAGATCACGTGGATCGAGACTGTGTTCCTTCAGCAGGATAAATTGTCGGCCAGAGATATTAAGTTGAGGGATGCGTTTCGTAATTTCATCATGAGGAAGCGGGCCGCTCAGATTTCGGTTAAGCTCCGAACCATGAAGAGTCTCTGATGTGCGGAAAGGCACCTGTATTCCTGATAAATGCTCGATGTTTTTCAGGAAATCAGGGTAGAGAGTAATGCTGAGATCGGAAAGCAGGCGCAACTGCGAGGGATTTTCAGGATCGTGCGCGGCCAGCATCCCAGCTGCTGCCCAGGATGCCTCAGACATGGCCTTCTGGCGCTCGAGCACCGTGACGCGCAGTCCTTTTGAAGCCAGCTCTAAGGCTGTTGATAGGCCAACGATTCCGGCACCCGCTATCAAAACATCTGCCGTGCTCATACATTTATTCTATGTCCATGGCAAAACAAAATTGTGTTTACCTTCGTCCATTCATTCGCGTAGTCTCGCGACACAGCTCAAGGTGAAAGGAAGAAAACGATGAGCGAGGTTTCCAATACAGGGGTTGAAGAGCGCAATTATTCCGGGGTTTTCCTGGGATTGCTGGCTTTTGCAGTGCTGGCTGCTATAGCTGGGTTGATCTGGAGTTATACGCTGACCGGCCGTCTGGGCAAAGCTGAAACACAGCTGGCGCAGGCACAGCAGCAGAACGACAAGCTCACAGAGGAACTGCAGCAGACCAATGCAAAGTTGAAGGTCACTTCCGATTCGGTCGGTCTGACACAGAGACAGCTGGAGGCGCGAGCCGAGGAGTTGTTGCGGCGCCAGCAGACCGATGCGAAACGGCTGGAAAGTGAGCAGGCAGCGGCAAGCGAAAAAACGCGGGCACAAATCGGAGCGGTTTCGAGCGACGTTTCCAGCGTGAAGACTGACGTGGGCGGTGTGAAAACCGATGTGGCGCAGACTAAGAGCGATCTGCAGACTGCGGTGACCCAGCTGCAGAGCATGAAGGGCGATCTGGGCGTGCAGAGCGGACTGATTGCAACGAATCATAGTGAACTGGAAATCCTGAAACACAAGGGCGACCGCAACTACTATGAATTCACGCTGCGCAAGGGTCAACGGCAGGCGGTTTCGACCGTTGGCCTTGAACTACGCAAGGCAGACACGAAACACTACCGCTATACCATGAACGTCTACGCGGACGACAAGAAGATCGAAAAGAAAGACCGCGGGCTGAATGAGCCCGTGCAGTTCTATACGGGTAAGGACAATTATCTTTATGAGCTGGTGGTGAACAACATCAGCAAGGATACTGTGCAGGGATACGTCTCCACACCTAAGAGCGCGCCCGTACCTGTGACTCCCAGCCGTTGAGAGACTGTTCCTAACAATGACACCATTCTGAGCGAAGAATCTCAGTCAACCACACATCGCTGAGATTCTTCCTCCCCGCAGCCGTCAGAATGACGGGTCTTTTTAGCTATTTCTTTTTGGGTGGCCAGGACAGCAGCAAATTTTTCTGGTAGCGGAAGGAAATTGCTGCATCGAAACTGTGGCGCGCGTCCCACTGGTCTTTGGTGACGGGGTAGTGAAAGATGACGAGGCCTTCTGCAGTTTGTCCTGGTTGAAGAGTGATGTCGTTTTGCAACTGGTCCTGCTTGAGAGAGGCGAGTTGCGAATAAGCTACGAAGACATTCTGGAAATCACTTTTTCCGGCTGCGCTGCTGCGCTGGACGTCCCCATTGTTCAGCTCAACGTCTGCCCACATATCACGCAGAAAGAGCGGGATATTGGTCTGGTTGCGGACCCTGATCTGCGCCAACACCAGAAGCTGGTCATAGGTATCAAGCCCGCCCTGCACTCCCTGCGCGCCTTCGCCGACGCGCATTTCGCTGTGAATGGGGACAGCGTCAAGCTTTATGATTTCTCCTGTTGCGACCGGAGGTTTTTCTCCGACGTATACGTAAATGGCAATGACCGCGACGACGAGGACGAATGCGGCCAGTATGATCAGAAGCGTGCGTTTAGTTGAATCCATTTCTTTGCCCGTGTCGCATTCTATCCTAGCCCATCAATAGAACTCGACATAAGTTGAGCCAGAAGGCATACTGGCGGCTGGTTTGCCTTGTTTTCTGAGGAGGGCTGGAGATGGAACAGGTCCTGGGAGTCGCAATTGGTGTTGCTTTGGTCTGCCTGCTGCTGAGTATCATTGCTTCACATGTGCAGGAGGTGACCGCCACATTTGCTTCTCGACGCGCAGCCACGCTGGAAATTGCGATTCAGAAGATGTTCGATGACCCGCAGCTTTACAGCATTTTTTTGAGTCACCCCCTGATTCAAAACATCTCTTTCAATCCGCCGAAGTTTTTGAAGCTGAAATACTTCTCGGAAGACAAGCCGCGCCCTACATATATTCCATCGGCGTTGTTCAGCCGGGTGCTGCTGACTGCCTTGACTATCCGGCACGATACGGTGGTGGCGGACTACCCAGGTTTAGTGGCGGTCCTGCCCGAGTCGGCGCTGAAGACGAGACTGCAGACGCTCATGACAGGCATTCTGGATGATGCCAACGCTTGTCGAGTTGCTGTCGAGGAGTGGTACGACAGCACAATGGACCGCGTCAATGGTTTCTACAAGCGGCGCACGCAGTGGATTCTGCTTGGGCTTGGATTGCTGCTGGCGGTGCTCTGCAATGCAAATATCTTTTACATCAGCACAAGGTTGTGGAACTCGCAGGCAGCGCGTGACCAGGTAAGTGAAGTGGCGCAGGCGTACAGTTGCAGCGGAAGTGATTGCGAGGCGTTGCGGCAGGATTACAGCAGAGCACGGAAGGCGATTGACGAAGACCTGAGAGCGCTCCCTCTGGGATACGATCTGCCCGCCGTGAAGAATTACTGGCGGACATTCAACGTTCTTGATGTGGCGCACAATGAGACGCGCTCGCGGCATAACCTGGAATTGCTGGCGCACTGGAGCGTCAATCTGTTCGGCTGGCTGCTGATGGCAATTGCTGTTTCGTTGGGCGCGCCTTTCTGGTTCGATGTTCTGAACAAGTTTGTGAACCTGCGCCTTGCGGGTGCGAAGCCCCCAAAAGTTGGTGAGGGGCCAAATTAAAACCTGGCCTATATCGTAGAGATTCTTCGCTGCGCTCAGAATGACGGCATCTCCATAAAGCCATCGCTTGTTACTTTATCTACGGTCTTGGTCTGAGCGCCGCGAGGAAATCATCGGCGGGCAACGTGTTCAGCACATCCTGTTTTGTGAGCCATGCGCGCCGCAATTGGCTGATGCCATAGCGCATTTTTTCAAGATGACTGGTGTGATGCGAGTCAGTGTTGATGGAGATTTTGCATCCCTGCTCTTTTGCCAGCCGTAAATCGCGGTCGGACAAATCCAGGCGGTCAGGGTAAGCATTATGCTCGACGGCAACGCCGAGTTCGGCGGCGCGGCGTAGAATCTGCGGCAGGTTCAGTTTGTAAGCTTCTCTGCGCAGGAGCAGACGGCCTGTGGGGTGACCGAGGATACGTGTGTAAGGGTTCTCAATAGCGCGCAACATACGATCGGTCATTTCCTCTTCTGATTGGTTGAAGAGAGAATGCACGCTGGCGATGACTACGTCCATCTGCGCCAGGGTTTCATCGGAAAGATCAAGCTGGCCATCGCCCAAGATGTCGACTTCAATGCCTGCAAAGACGCGGATGCGGCCTTCCATCTCATCATTCACTTCGCGGATTCGCTTGATGTGCGCGAGGGCCCGCTCATCGTCGAGGCCGAACGTCATGGCCAGATTCTTCGAGTGGTCGGTGATGGCGATGTATTCGTATCCGCGTGCCAGGGCAGCATCGGCCATTTCACGAATAGTATTTTTGCCGTCGGTCTCGGTGGTGTGCATGTGCACATCACCGCGAATATCTCTCAACTCG
>DATAQW010000111.1:0-10699 GCA_036264445.1 Pseudacidobacterium sp. | reverse complement strand
CAGCGGGAAGAATGGGTATTGCTCGTTCCATTGTGAGTTAAGCCCCCCTCGCCACAGTCTCTCAGAAATCAAACCTAGCCGCCATTTGTATCTGGCGCGGATCATGCGCTGACCGGATGATTCCAAACTCAGGATTCAGATGCACTCCATCTGTGCTGAACTCCGTGATGGGATTGTAGTAGTTGGCGCGATTAAAGAGGTTGAAGAACTCAACCCGCAGAGTCAACGCACCGTGTTCGGCAAAGATGCGCGTGCGCTTCTGCACAGCAAAGTCCTGGCTGATAAACGCCGGCCCTGTATATGGATTCCTGGCGCTATTACCAATGCACGCTTTTCCCGCTGACCCGCTATAAAGCGTGGGAGTAGCGTAAAGGTTTGGGCAGGTTGTTCTGTCTGCCGCTGCGGCAGTGGTGAACTGCGTCAGGTCAGCAAAGTATTGGCCAGGTTTTCCGGTGGTATGCGGAGTTCCGACAATGTTCACGCGCTGCGTAATCTGTCCATAAGCCGGACCGGAGAAGATCGTATACGGCTGGCCGGTCTGTGCGGAAAATATACCAGCCAGGGAAAAACCACTCATCCATCTCGAAGTAGCGAACCAGGGCAACTCATAGATGAAATCCACTACAGCACGGTGCGCTACGTCGAAATCGGAGCGGCCATAATCGTTCGTGGAAAAATTCAATGGATCCTGCGGCAGGTTGTATTCTGTAACCAGCACCGGACGGTTGCCTGTCGTCGTGAGCGCTGAAGAGATGGCATCGAACGATGGTATCGTAGCTTCTGCCAGAATGGCGTGGTACAGGCAATTCGGATTCGTATTGCAATTGCCTGCCTGCAACTGACCACCGCGTCCTCCCTCGCCGCCAACACCCAACGGATTCGCGCCAAGCGCAAATGCCGTCGGATTGCCGAGTCCATAGAGCTGCCGTCCGAAGATCTGATTCCACAAAGCATCAGTCGTGCGCGGGAAGTTACTTCCTGCAACGTTGTCCATCGATCTCGCGAAGGTATACGCGGCATTCAACAGCAGGCCGTGCCACATCTCGCTGCGGGCCTGCACAATCAGCGAATGATAATTCGACGACCCGACATTTGATTCAGTAAAGACCGGGAAGAACGTATTGTTGTTGCACAGTCCACCTGGCTGCGTTGTGGTGCCGCTCGATGTGCAGTAAAACTCCTGCAGGAAATTGCTGTCATAAATCAGCGGCAGGCGGCGGCCAAGCACGCCGATGTAGGTGATTTCGGATGTCCAGCTACGCGCGAACTGGTGCTGAAAATCGAGATTGAACTGAATCGTATAGGGATTGTGCAGATTGTGCGTATCGCGCTCGAAAATCGGTCCTGCACCGCTCGCGGCCTGATAATTCTGGAAAGTAACCTGCTGTGCAGAATCCAGGTTCGCAGGGTTAAGCGTACTCAGTCCAAAACCGCACTGCCCCCCGTTGAGTCCGCCCGGGCATCCACTGGAGAAAAAGTTCTGCCCATAGATTGCGCTTGGCGCGTTCACGTTATATGGAGTGGGCCGATTCAGCAAAAGCTGTTGGGTATAAACAGCAGGCAGACGATCGTAGTACATGCCCACAGCACCGCGAATCACATTCCTGAAATGTCTGTCGACTGCGTATGAGAATCCAGCGCGAGGAGCGAAGTCTTTCTTATCGGCGGGCATGGTGTACTTCGCATTCGGATCGCAGACCCATCCGTTAGTGAATGCAATGCGGCGCGCGCCATAGAGCGAGTCCAGAAATGTCGTGTTTCCGGAAGCGGAGCATTGGTACGCAAAGGCGTCGAATGTCCCCGTCCCTCCCTGGTGTACAAGACCATTGGCATCATGCGAAAAGTTCCAGAGTCGATTGTTCGTATCCCAGGGCTGGCCAAAGAAGTTATAGCGCAATCCGGCTGTCAGTGTGAGGCGCGGATGCGGCTGAAACTTGTCTTCCGCAAAGCCGGAAACGATGTAGCTGCGCAGATCGCCAACATATCCGGTCGGCTGCTTCAACTCGTAATCGAAAGAAGGATGGGCGAAGCCGTTGCCGCAGCTGATACAGCTTTCGCTATCGCCGGTGAAGGCGCCAATATTGTTGGAAACAACGATGCCGCGAGCCATGCCGCCTTCAAAGACGAAGTTCTGAATGTAGCGGTAGTCGCCGCCCACGGTCATACGGTGCCGCGAGCCAACCTGAAACGTAAATGCGTCGGAAACCTGCGCTTCAGTATCGCGGTGCGCGGATGGAGCGCTCAACGGAGCACCAATACGCGCAAATGGAAAGTCGCCGTCGAGCGATGGAGTAATTGCTGAAGGCGAAAAGGTCGTATTGCCGGGAATCTGCTGCCAGAAGGAGTCATACCAGCCCCCAACTGCTCCCGGCGTACCCGGAGTTGCTCCCAGAACGCGATTGTCCACTCCGCTCAGCACAAAGGTCTGCATCTGCGCTCCGGGAACTGCGGGCGATGAAAATGCGTGGTCCTGCGCTACTTCATCTACGCGGTATTGAGTGAATCCAAGCCGCGCCTCGTTCACGCTCCTGCCATTTGCGAATGAGAATGTATGCACAAGCGCGGCGCTCTGGTTCTGCGCGCGCCGGTTTGCGCCATTTCCGGGATATCCCGAAGGAAGATTGTCAGGCAGAGAATCGTCATGCAGCTGATCAAGTAACTGGCCTGCATAACGAAGGCTCAATTGCCCATTGCTGCCGAGGCTGATGTCCGGGCGGATCAATACATTGTGCACATGCGTGTAATTGGGCGCGGTCCCTTTATAAAAGCCGAAGACGCCTGTGCCGGCTCCCTGAACATTTGGCGCGGGATACAGGGCAAGCATGCTCTGCGCAATTCCGCTGTCAGCGCTGTTCAGCCCAAGGCCTCCGACAGAGCGGTCAAATGCAGTTGGCACCCGCTCAAAGATAGGATTGGGGTTGTTGATCAGCGTTCCCTCATAGCTGCCAAATAAAAAGAGCTTGCCGCTCAAGAGCGGACCGCCAAGGTTGCCGCCAAACTGCTTGGAATCGAATGGCTGCGTGTGGCTGTCATTGTTAGCAAGCACGGCATCGCCGTCGAGCATGCCTGCATTGCAAACGGATCCTGCAGTTGCATTGCAATTTGCCAGTCCCGCTGTCTGCCCTGTTTGCGGAGTAATGGTATGTAAAAGCCGATAAAGGCTGTTGTAAGTGGTTGGAGCGTAAGAAATATATCCTGCGGCAGCGCTGCCAATCTGCTCGTTGGCAATTTCGTTTGGAGCTGCAGATGTGCTGCCTGCATACGCAGCAGCTTTCGCGAACGAGGTTCCGGAATAGACGGAAAGCGGCGTATCGCTGTTAAGAGCATCGTTATTGAAGTAGCCAAAGAGCGTTCCATGCCATGCACCGCCAACTGAACGTCCGCGGTTCGTGACTACATCAATCACGCCACCCGAGCCGGGTGCGTATCGCATGTCAGGGTTCGCATAAACAATGCGGAACTCCTGCACCGAGTCGTTCACCTGAAATGGAATTGCCTGATTGCTGCTTGTGGCAACGTTGTTGCTGCCATCGAGCAGGAAGTTGTTTGCAGTAGTGCGGGAGCCGGAAATACTGAAAGCCGCGCCGGCCAGCGGCGATCCCGGATCGACATCATGCACTCCCGGCAGAAGTAACCCCAGGACCAGGAAGTTTCTGTTAAACAGCGGAAGCTCGCTCAACTGCGTGCGCGTAATATTGGCGCTCAATGAGACATTCAGGTCGTTCTGAATAGCCTGCGTCTTGCTCTGTGCCGGCAGGGGCGCTGGCGGAGTTGCTGGCGGCGGAGCCGGTGCCGCTTGTGATGTCGGAGAGGGCGTGGCTGGAGCAGCCGGCGCCGCCGCTGGCGCGGGTGCTGGCGGTGCTAGCGCCGAGGAGATATCGATTGGAGGCACAGTTGTGTGTGCCTGACCGACGTTCAGGTCAAAAGAATCGGAGGATGCGAGTACTTTGCCATTCGCATCCAATACCTGAATGACATAACCCGACTGCGGAGGGACCACAGGAAACTCGAAATCTCCATCCTGGTCGGTCTGGGTAGTCTGGATCAAGTTGATGGCAGGATTCACTAACCGGACCGTCGCTCCGCTGACAGGATGAAACGCGTCCCCGTTGAGGACCTGACCGTCGACACGGGTTTGCCCAAAGGCAAAGACACAACCGGACAGCAGCACTCCGGCGCAAATCAGTACGCGTACCAGATATCGCATTTCGTCTTCCCTGCGCTTTACTGCGGTGCGAATAACAGCCCGTTTCCGAGCCAAAGAATCAGCAGATAAATACAAGAGCACGCCGTGCCATCAGCAGGGTCTGAAGATAAAGCCCATGGCGAAACGGCGAGTACAAAGCACTATAATGACGGCCAAATGACCGCAAAACCAATATCACAATAAATAGTGAAGAAGCCAGCAGAATCGAATCACCAGGATTGGGGAATGTGAAACAGTCCTGTTTGAATGTCGTCCTGCCTGAATCCGAGCGTAACTGTAAAAAAATCCTTAAGGAGATACTCTACAAGTTGTTCCTAAATCCTACATGCCGCTCTGGTTCCACACAGCTAGTATTTTAGGTGACACGTATTTTTCAACCGGCTTGAATCGCTCCTGCTTCGCCTGCTGGAACTGCTCCAGCGCGCTCTGATGCAGGCTGTCCGCCTCATCCCTGTTCTTGGGGCTGCTCAGGATCGATTGCGAAAGCATGGTTGCTCCCAGATAAAAGTAAGCTGCGCCTTTGCTGCGAGTCCCTCCAGCCGTCAGATAAAGAGAAATTGCATCATGCGCCTGGATAAAGTGCGATTCGTAGTAGGCGCGTACCCCTTTAATCAGCACATCTTCCAGTGCTTTGGGGTCTTTCGAAAGCTCCGCCTTCATTGCGTCCTCGGCCTGCGTTCTGCCGGTCAGTGCGTCGGGTTGTTTGGGATCAAGTTCCAGTACCCTGCCATAAGCCGCCAAAGCCGCCTGCCAATTACTTTTCGCTGCATCGCCCTGGGCCTCCGCCAGTGCAGCTTTAATACGGGCTGACTTGTCCTGTAAAACAGGCGGATTATTGCCGGCGGTCGCTTGCCCTTGCTTTGCATTCGCGGTCATTGCTGCAACCTGCTGCAGCTTGCCCGCTGGATTCCCAGGGCCGTTACTCCTGATGTTCAATGCCGCGTCATATTTCTGCTGGGCGGCAGCATAATTCTTCGCTGCCATCAGAGCGTCACCTTCCTGCATGGCTTCGTTGTAAGCCTTGATGTTGCTCAGGATGCTTTGTGCGGCAGGCTGTAGCTCCGGCGCTTTCACCAGCGCCGCATTGACAGAGGCGGTGGCAAAGTCTCCATTGTCATAAGCAATCTGTGCCGCTTTTAGAGATTGCGGACTGCTGTCGACGGGCTGCGGATGATTGATCTGGTCATACGCCTGGGCAATCAGCTTCTGAGCTTCTTCGCGATGTGGACCGAAGTCAATCCTGCTGAGGTCGCGAACTGCGCCAACATAGTCCTTTGTTTCGTACTCGCTCTTGCCCGTAACAAAGTAGCCTTCGAACCGCTGCAACCTGCTGCTGACGAACTGCTGCGTGTTGGCGCATTCCTTGCCGTATTTCGCCTGGTCGATCTCCGCAGCCTGGCACAGAAGCTTGGCCGCCAGTTCCACCTGGTTCTTGGCACTGGCTGCTTTGTATTGCTGATAGAGGTCATCGGCCTGCTGGTCCGCATGCAGAGTTACTGATGCCAGCAGGAAAATACCTGAAAAGAGGAGCACCCTGGCTTTCATTGCTGGCCTCCGATCAATTTCTGGATGTCCATGTGAGGCGTGTCAAAGCTCACCGAGCAGAGATGCTGGTCAGGAGAAAGCTGGCAGCTCATTGTCTGCTGGCTGCTGTCCGGACCCTGGAAGATGACCGTGTATTTGCCCGGTTGCAACCCGTCAATACGCATCGGAGTGCTCTGGTCGCCGGCAGGCAATGCAACCGGCTTTCCTTTTTGGTCAATGACCCGTCTCACAGTAGCCCAAGGTGTTCCATTCAATTCCATATAAGTGGGCGGCTGTGCGGGAACGGCTGGACGCAATACCAGGAACAGAACGCTTCCAAGAACGACCGCAGCAAACAACCCAAGCGCGACAAAAAGACCTGTACGCGGCTTTGCCTGCACAATGATCGGCAGAGAATCTGTCGGTACCCGAGATTTCGCTCCCGCGGCCTTGGTAGCTTCTTCTACCAGACGCTTCCAGTCCACCTGAACTGCCTGATCGGCAAACTCCAAAGCATTCGCCGGACGCCGTAACTCTTCGAGCGCGGCCGTCGCTTCATTTCGGAGCAGCGCTTTGCGCGCCGCTTCAATGGACGCGGCAAACATTGCATTCGCCGCAGGACGTCGCTTCGCTTCATGAGCCGAGATCGCCTGCGCCAGCGCGGGCGATTCGCCATATGCGCGGCGCACTGACTCCAGAGCGTCCATCCCTGAGTGGAGGTCGCTTTTCTTAAGCGCATCATCAGCACGCGCAACAGCTTCGAGGATGGCGTTATCTACCTCAGCCTTCTTCTTCAGCTCATGGCGCAACGCGCTGATCTGGCTATGCGCCAGAATGTCCTGCGGCTGACTGTCGAGCAGCCGCAGTGCTCCGTGAAGGTCGGTCTCCGCCAATTCGCGCGAGCGCGCCGCTACAGCGGTCACGCGTTGCGAGGCTTCGCGCAATGTCTGACGAGCCTGTTCAAGTAGCGTCTTCAGGCCAACATCATTCGTGGCCGCAACTGCCGGCTCCAGCTTCTGGACCGCCTCTTCATGATGCCCGCTACGCATCAGGGCCTGAGCTTCATTAAGGACAGCGCTGGTCTGGCGCTGGCGAATGAGCGCCTGCTGCTCGGCGCGGGTGAAGTCGAGCAGCGACTTCAACTCCTGCGACTCACCACAATCAATCAGCGCCGATTCCAGCGTGCGGATTGCTTCGTCATACTCACCGCCGTCAATCGCTGTGTGTGCGCGCTTCAGATACTGCGCCTGCAGCTCTTCTTTCTTGATGCGCTTGAGCTGGTCTTCCAGACGTGCCCGCAACTGGACCAGCCACTCATCGCCGGGAACCTGCTCTAAAGCCTTGTCGACTACGCCGATCGCCTCTACCGGCGATTCGAAAAACAGCTCCTGCGCTTTTTGCGCTGCGGCCTGAACAATCTGTCGCGCCTGAAATTCGCGCTTCTTCTTCTCTGTTTCAGTCTTAAGCCGTAGCAGTGATGCTTCCGTTGGCAGCTTCTCAAGAGCGCGGTTCAACTGATTCAGAGCGCGCTCGTAATCCTCGCGATAGATTGACTCCTGAATCTCGCCCACCATCTGCTCAATCAAGACGCGGCGGCGCTCCTCTTCATGACGCGTGGTGGCGTCTTCAAGAAGCTTGTGAACCTCAGGATGCGCGGGATCGATTTCCGATGCCGCGCGCAGTTTGGCAATCGCATCCGTATAGCGCCGCGACTTTACTTCCTCGCGCGCCGCCTGGAGCAGCCCCTGAAGCTGGCTTTCTTTCGCCTTGCGCTCCATCTCGCGCACGACCGCCGAGTAGGCATTACGCAGATCGGTATTTTTCTCATCGAGCTTGAGCGCCTCGCCCAGATACTCCCGCGCCGAAGTAAGATCGCCGCGCTCACGCGCCGTGCCTGCCTGATGCCAGAGCGAGCGAATCTTGTCCTGCTTCTCTTTCAGGCGCAGCGCATTTTCCAGCTTCTCATTGAGATCAAGCGTGTTGTCCGTATCAAGCTTGATGGCCTGTCGGTAAAATGAGACAGCATCATCGTAATGCTGTGCGAGAACCGCCTCTTCCGCCTGCTCGACAATCTGCCGACCTTGCTCAGCTTTCTGCAGGCGATTCAAATGCTCCTGCACTTCGCGCGTGAGGCGCTTGGCCTCCATGTTCTGCGGATCGATGCGCTGCAGGTCATTGAGCACAGTACGAGCGCTGGCGTATTGACGCTGTTCCATCAACCGCCTGGCGGAGGTCAGCAACTCGCCCACGCGCTCACGCTTCAGCCCCTCCGAAATGCCCTGAAGGTCGAAGGCCATTTCTTCGGCTGAACCATAGCGGTCGTCAGGATTCTTCGCGAGCGAGCGGTCGACAATCTCAATCAATTCATCGGGAAGGTCTGGAACAAGCGCCTTCAGCGATGGATGCGACTCATTGATGACCTTGTAGAGTGTCGAAACATCTTCGCCATCGAACGGAAGCTGCCCGCTCAACATCTGGTAGAGCATCACGCCCACCGACCAGATATCCGAGCGGCCATCGCTCATCTCGCCTTTCAGGCGTTCGGGCGCAATGTAATGGAATGTGCCGATAACCGCATCGGTCTTGGTCAGGCGCGTGGACTGGTCCGCGAGCCGCGCGATGCCGAAGTCGACGATCTTCACCTTGCCGTCAGGCTGCACGATCAGGTTTGCCGGCTTTACGTCGCGGTGGACTACGCGATTCTGGTGCGCGTAGCCAAGACCAGAGCAGAGCTGCTCAATGATCGAAAGGGTTTCCAGCAGCGTGAGCTTGCGGCCTGAACGAAGGATTTTTTCGAGCGAATCGCCGGAGACAAACTCCATGGCGATGTAGGGCATACCTTCGTGCTCGCCGAATTCGTAAACGGTAACGATGTTGGGATGGTTCAGGACGCCGGAGCGAGCCTCGACGTAGAAGCGGTCGCGCAGTTCGGGCGTTACTTCGGTAAGGGTCTTGATGGCAACTTCGCGGCCAATAAGTCTGTCTTCTCCGCGATAGACAACGCCCATGCCGCCGCGTCCCAGCTCTGCGAGCATGTCATATCTGCCGATCCGGCTGATGGTGACCGGTCCCGTTGGTTTGTCGCTCATTTCCGCGCTTGGTTACCTTTTCCCGCTGCCCTCGAATGGGCTCTCGCGGCAGCCTTGAAATCTGCGGGGAAAGATTTCAGAACACAGGTTGCTGGCAAGAGTCGTTGTCGTCAAACTACCACGGAGAAGGCCCTTCAGGGAATGACCTTCTCCGTGACGCCCCAGCACGCGCGGTTTTTCGTGTGCCGGGGTGATTAACAAGGCATAGTGCAGCTCCCATCAGTAACGTTGCGCGACCGGAGCTTCTTCTTACTGGACTGGGCTGACCGTCACCGCAAACGGATAGCTCTTGATGTTAATCGAATTCCCGCTGCTGTCTGTCCCTGTTGCCGTCACTACAAACTGATACGTGGCAGCTGGAGTCGCGGTGTTTGTCGTACCTCCCATGCTCTGGAAGTTCGAGCTGCCGCAACCGAGGCTCAGTCCGGCAATCGAGACAAGCAGAATCACTGCGAGCCATCCGGAGAGCTTCAGCGACTTTCGACGCCGCGCTAACAGCACCAGTGGAACCGCGCCGATTGGGAAGACGATCGCCGTTATAATCCGCATGTCCTTGCTCAGAGGAGCTTCGCGTAATGCGCCTACAGATGTGTTTCCGGTTGTCACTATATAGACTGCAGGCGGAGTCGTAATCGTAGTCGTATTTCCGCTTACCGTCGAATAGGTATACGTTGCCGGGATATTGCATTGGATACCCTTTGAAGCAAGATTCGTGCCATCCGCGCTGACGCAGGCCAGCGTTAATACAGGCGGCAGATTATTCGCCCCTGTTGCCTGCACCTGTGCCAGCTCGGTAAGCCAGTTCCAGACAAAGCCCGCAGTCTGGCCGGCTGTGACCCTGGCCATTGCTTCAGGCGTTGCGGTCTCCGGGAGCGGAATCAGCCCGGTCGATCCACCAAAGCCGACATTGCCGGTTACCAGCGCTACCTCCACCGATGTGTCTCCCGCTAACGGCAGAATCGTCTGCGCCGGCGGATTCGAAATACCGGACGCCAGCGGCGTTGGCAGCGGGCAGGTTGGAATGGTCGGTGTATATGTTAGCGACGGCGTGCCCGGATCGCAGACCTGCGTGTTTACGCCCGACGTCATCTCCTTGTAACCCTGCGCCCCTAATTGATCGGCAAGAACAACATAGACCTGCGGTTGCCCGGCTGGCATATTGAACTGTGGCTTCGGGTTCGCTTGTAGGTCGCCAAAGAAATAGCGGTGTACCTGCTGCGCATCGCCGATGAGGTTTCCTCCTCCGAAAAGGAAGGTTGTCATTTGCACGTTGTCGTTGCAGGAGCTGCGCGTCGTCCCGCCTGGCCCTGTGTAGCACGGGTCGTTATCGTTGTAGTCGTAATTGTTCTGCGTGCCGATCGTAAGATCGACCTGCGCCGCAGCCGCCGTCACGCCTTTGCCGGGTTGTGAATTAGTGGAGTTCGCAGCCGTCACTGTAGAGCGCACAAACGGAGCGAAGTTCACCGGCTCGAGAACAGCGAGCGTTATAGGATTGGTTAGATCTGCTAATCCGTTCACTACGCCACAGGCTTCAGCAGGTTGCGGCTGTGCAGCTGGCGGAGGATACGACGTATTCGCCACAGGCACAGAGTAGCTGCCGCCACCCTGCGGCAGAACCAGCGTCGTGATGTCGCCAGCATTAGTGTTCGGCGTGTAGTTCGGAACGGCATTGAACGTTGTGCCTGTGGGAGCATTACTTAATATCCACATAAGCACGCGTTCCGGTTTCTGGAAGACATCAGGAATGTTCGTCAGACAGATATTCGTCGCGTTGGTAGTAGCCGACGGTATGCCTGCGCTTGTGCCCAGCGTGTAGAACACGCCTCCTTGTCCAAAACGATAGAGCGGAACAACGGCTTTATTGTCTGGAGGATTCGGT
>DATAQW010000252.1:0-19946 GCA_036264445.1 Pseudacidobacterium sp. | reverse complement strand
GTGGCAAAGAGCGCAGAAAACGAACTGCTGCGCGGCATGCAGTCCATGCTGGACCGCACCACGCATGTTGAAACACAGATTCCATCAAATGGGGATGCATTTGTTCTTGGTACAGCCCCAGAGGTGCGCCGGTGGTTTCCTGAAATTGCATCAGGACAAATTGGCGGCGATGGCTTTTGGGTGCAAACAATTCACAAGCACGCGCACACATACATCGTCATTGCGGGAGCAGATGAACGGGGTATTCTCTATGGCACATTTGCGCTGCTGAGCCGCATTGCGCAGCTTGAAGATATCCAGCATTTGAATGACCGCGAAACGCCATCCGCGCCTATTCGCTGGGTGGATCAGTGGGATAATCCCGATGGCAGCATCGAACGCGGCTACGCAGGGCGTTCGATCTTTTTTGACAACGGCCATGTGCGCAGCGATCTGACACGCGCCTCAGAATATGCGCGCCTGCTGGCATCGGTTGGGATCAACGGCTGCAACGTAAACAACGTAAATGCTGCTCCTGGCGTTTTGAGTGGCGCATCTTTGCAGGAATTAGCTCGCATCGCGAACGCTTTTCGTCCCTGGGGCGTGCGCCTGGCTCTTTCAGTGAACATTGCCAGTCCTGAGACAGTCGGCAAGCTCGATACATTTGACCCGCTCGATCCGCGTGTGGGGGCATGGTGGCGCGATAAAGCGGATGAAATTTACAGGCTCATCCCCGACTTTGCAGGATTCACCGTGAAGGCAGACTCCGAAGGTCAGGTTGGGCCATCGAATTACGGACGCACTCCTGCCGATGCGGCCAATGTGCTTGCGCGCGCGCTTAAGCCACACGGCGGGGTAGTTCTCTACCGGACATTTGTTTACAACCACCATCTCGACTGGCGCAATCTGAACAACGATCGCGCACGCGCTGCCTACGACATTTTCCATCCGCTCGACGGTAAATTTGATGACAATGTCATTCTCCAGATCAAACATGGGCCGATCGACTTTCAGGTACGCGAGCCGGTCTCACCATTGCTCGGCGGTCTTGAGCGCACCAACAAAGCGATGGAAGTACAGGTCACGCAGGAATATACAGGGCAGCAGCGGCATCTTTGTTTTCTGATTCCGATGTGGAAAGAGGTTCTGGATTTTGACCTTCATGCACGCGGCGCAGGCACTCCTGTCAAAAGCCTGATCGCTGGCAACGTATTCCACCGCCCGCTGGGAGGAATGGTTGCGGTTTCCAATGTTGGACTCGATGCGAACTGGCTCGGGCATCCTCTGGCGATGGCGAATCTCTATGGATTCGCGCGGCTCGCGTGGGATCCCGATCTCAGCGCGCAACAGATTGCTGAAGAATGGACGCGGCTGACTTTCGGCAATGATCCGCTGGTTGTAAAAACCATCACAGACATGCAGCTTTCCTCGTGGCACATCTATGAAAGCTACACCGGACCGCTTGGCGCGGGCACGATGACGGATATCATTGGGGTCCACTATGGGCCGGGAATTGAATCCTCCGAACGCAACGGATGGGGGCAGTGGCATCGCGCCGACCACGACGGCATTGGCATGGACCGCACAGTCGCAACGGGAACCGGCTTTATCGGGCAATATCACGAACCTGTTGCCGCAATGTACGAATCGCTGGCAACATGCCCGGAGGAACTGCTTCTCTTCATGCATCACGTTCCTTACACGCATAAACTGCGCTCCGGCGTGACGGTGATTCAATACATTTATGACTCGCACTACTGGGGCGCGGCGGCGGCTGCGAATCTCGTTAAGCAATGGCAGACTCTCGAAGGCCATATCGACGATGAACGCTACAACGAAGTACTGAAGCGGCTCGAATACCAGGCAGGCCATGCCATTGTCTGGCGCGATGCGATCTGCGAGTGGTTTCTTAAAATCTCGGGCATTCCGGATGAGAAAGGACGTGCGGGACATCATCCCAACCGCGTTGAGGCTGAATCGATGCAGCTTGATGGTTATGTTCCCGTCGATGTGACCCCATGGGAGACAGCCTCCGGCGGAAAAGCAGTTGCCTGCGAGCGTGCAAGTGGGTGCTCTGCTTCATTCCATTTCGACGGCAAGCAAGGCGAATACGATCTTGCCATACAGTACTTTGACCAGAACACCACAGGCGTGGCGCACTTCCGGCTTTTTGTGAACCAGCGTCTTGCTGACTCATGGGCTGCAGATGACAACCTGCCATCCGCTAAGATGGATGGTCATACAGCGACGCGACATGTGACACATAATTTGACTTTGAAGCCCGGCGATTCTATCCGGATTGAGGGTATTCCGGATCGTGGCGATCAGGCTGGGCTGGATTATGTTGAGGTCATTGCGAAGTATTGCTGGCATGGATAAAAACCGGGCCGTTGCGCAACGATTCGTGTCTTTCGATTCCGCTCAGGATGGTGAGATTTTTAGCGGACCAGCGGGAGAGAAATCGCAGCCACCTGGCTTGCAATATCGAGAATTGAGTGCAAAGCGAGCGTCCGCTTGCCCCAAGGTTAGCCGAAGGGGCCGGTTCCAATGGTAGACTGCGGTCTAAGCGATGGAAGTATCTCTAGAACACCTTTTTCATCTTCAGGAAATCGACACGGAAGTTGCGCAACTGCGAAAATCAATCGCTGCGTTACCTCAGCACCTGGCTGCGCTTGAAGAAAAGCTGCGCTCGCAAACGCTCATTGTAGAACAGGCTGGCAAGGCGATTCAGGCGGAAGAAACCAAGCGACGCCGCATCGAAGGCGATATCAAAGACCAGCAGCAAAAAATCACAAAATTCCGCGAGCAGTCGAGTAGCGTGAAGACCAACGAGCAGTTCCGCGCTCTCCAGCACGAAATTTCGTTTGCGGAAAACGAGATCCGCAGACTTGAAGACACCGAGCTTGAGAGTATGGAGCGGTCCGAGCAGCTAGAATCCTCGCGCAAAGCGGCACAGCAGGAGCTTGACCGGCAAGCCGCGTTCGTCGAACAGGAAAAAGAGTCTGCGCGTGCTGAAATCGCTCACAAACAAACACGACTTGATGTGCTGACCAAAGAACATGCGGACATTCGTGGCCAGGTCGGGCCTGACCTGCTTGCCGACTACGACCGCATTGCCGGCTCACGCGGCACGGCCATTGCCCGCGTCAAGGACCAGCGCTGCCTCGGATGCCAGATGGCGCTCCGCCCGCAGATGTGGAACCAGGTGCGAAGCGGCATGCTCATACATTGTGAGAGCTGCGGGCGGCTTCTTTATTTCGAATCCGTGACTAACTCTGCGCAATTTGCCGATGACCGGCCGACCTGGAAGAACCGCGCCGGCGGCGAATCTACCGAATCATGAAACGTATCGCCATCGATATGGACGAGGTGCTCGCCGACACCCTTGCCGAGCACCTCGCCCGTTACAACCGCGACCACAATGAGGACGTCGCCAAAGCCGACCTCGAAGGCAAATGGCTCTGGGAGATTGTATCTGCTGACCGTCAGGAAGGGCTTGAAGGCTATCTGCACGCGGAAGATTTCTTCGAAGACCTGGCAGTGATGCCGGAGAGCCAGCGCGTTGTTAAAGCCCTCACGCAACAGTATGAGGTCTTCATCGCGACTGCGGCTATGGAGTTCCCCAGCTCTTTCGGGCCGAAGTTCCGCTGGCTGCGTCGGCATTTTTCCTTTCTGCCTCCGACTCAGTTCGTCTTCTGCGGCAACAAGGGGATTCTGCAGGCGGATTTCCTGATCGATGACCAGCCTCTTAACTTTCGGCGCTTTCGTGGCAAGGGGATTCTGTTCTCAGCACCGCACAATTTGAATGTCAAAGGGTACAGGCGCGTCAACGACTGGCTGGATGTGGAGAAGCTCTTTCTGATCTGAGCTCTCGGGGGATTGCCATAAATGATTGAAAATAAAATCATTCACTCGGTGACTTTCCGCTTACCCAGGCCTTTGCGCAACGCGAATATTGCCAGCAACGCCAGCACTATGCCAATGCCGACGAACAGCGCGGTGGCGTGCTTCCTGGTCAGGTCGTGAATGATCGTGACAATTTCCGGGCCATAGCGAATCACGAGCAAGCCTTCGACTGTGAAGCGCACCAGACGGCCCAGAAAGACGGCACCCATAAAATCACGGACACGCATCTCGAAGACTCCGGCACCGAAGACAAACAGCTTCCACGGAGTGGGTGGAGGCAGCATCGAAGGCACAAAGAGGGCGAGGAATTCCTGCCGCTCGAAGCGGTCACGCAGCTGTTCGTAGCGTGCGCGGTCGACGCGCTTCAGGAGAAAAAGCTCCCCTCCGGCGCGCCCGAGATAGAAGGGCAGTAGTCCGCCGATTGACGAGCCAATCGCGGCCATCAGGCAGTAGAGAAAAAAGCGTCGCGGGTTGGCCCAGACATATCCCGAAATGACAAGGTCCATGGGCACCGGGATTGTGCTCGAATCGAGCATGGAGATCGCGCCAGCGCCCCAAATGCCGAGGGGCTTGAGCACAACGACCAGCCATGCGCTGAACTTGAGAAAAAGGACTGAAAGGCGTCTCAAGGTGATTTACTTGCTTCCTGCTTTGGAGAATGTTTCCGGAATTTGCCGATGCTGCGTTTCTGTCCCGGCCAGTAAGCCAAGCGCGTGAGGCAGGAGGGGCAAAACTGCGCGCAGCGACGTAACCGCTCCGCGTGGGCTGCCCGGCAGGTTTACGATGAGGGACTGCCCCAGCGTTCCGCAGACAGCGCGGCTCAACGAAGCATAGGGCGTCTCTTTGCGACCTTCTGCGCGCATTACCTCGTCGAGTCCATCGAGCATGCGTTCGCAGACATTGCGTGTCGCCTCCGGGGTGACGTCCCTGGGAGCGATGCCCGTGCCTCCGGTGGTGACTACCAACGATGCCCCCTGGCAGCACCTTCGTAATGCGTCTTCTATAGCGGATTGCTCGTCTGAAACAGTAAGCCTGCGGACTACTTCAAAATCATTGGCGGCCAGCAGATCCGCCACAGCAGGGCCTGAAAGGTCGGAACGCGTGCCTGCAAAACAGGAGTCACTGACGGTGATGACGGCTGCCGTAGGCATACTTTTCGATTGTAATCGGGGTGCAGACGGGAAGAACTACCGTTTGCAGCAGAAATCAGTCAAAGTACATGGGTTTTTGCCCATGTATGAGAGAATGAAGAGATACAGAAAGGCCCCGTCGGCGGCCTGAAACCGTTCCAGAATGCCTATCACTGAAGTCCCAACCAGTCCCTCTGGCGCGCCGCCCGAGCCGCCACGGAATCGCCGAAGCCAGCGCTACGAAAATTTTGAGCGTCATGAACTGCTTCAGGTCATGGATGAGCTTCAGGATGAGCGCTCGCGTGCGCGTCTGCGCGAGGTCTTCTGGGTTTCGATCATCATCCACCTGATTGTTTTCTGGTTTCTCGCGTATGGGCCGCGATATGTCTTTCATCACGTGCGCGTAGTCGATCCATCGACCATTTTGAGAGAGCGCGAAAAACAGATGACCTACCTCGACCTGCCGCCGGATGCATTGAAGAAGATAAGGCCAAAGACGGACATTCTTTCTGATAAGGACCGCATTGCGCAGTCCAAAAAGCCGACCCTCGACCGCAAGACCCTGGAGCAACTGCAGGCAATGAAGCGCGCAGGTCCACCTGCTCCTGCTCCGCCAGCACAGCAGATGGGACAGGCACCGCAGCAGCAACAACAGGCGCAGGCTGCTCCACCACCGCCGCAGCCGATGCCGCAGCAACGGCAACCCCAGCCTTCACAGCAGGCGCAGCTGGAAGCGCCCAAGCCTGCCCCGACGCAGCCTAACTTCAATACCGGCGCTTCGACAGTTGGTCAGGCCATCCAGCAGGCAGCGCGCAATGCTATGCGCGGGCAACAGGGTGGCGGCGGCGACACGGGCGCAAATGCGCCTTCGCAGCATCCCGGCGTTAACGGCTCGGTCGACGTTCTGAGCGACACGATGGGGATCGACTTCGGCCCGTATATCCGCCGCATTATTTACGATACCGAGCGCTCGTGGTGGCCGATTATTCCTGAGTCGGCGCGGCCTCCGATCAATAAACAGGGCAAGGTTGGAATCCGCTTCAGGATTCTTCCCGACGGGAGCGTAAAAGAGATGGTGCTTGAATTTCCTTCGGGAGACGTCGCCCTCGACCGCGCGGCGTGGGGTGGCATTACAGGCGCTTCGCCCTACCCGCCGCTGCCCAAGGATTTCAAAGGACCGTTCCTGGAGCTTCGATTCTACTTCCTCTACAACGTCAGACCTGGGGAAGAGTAGATGTCAGCTAAGTGGGCGGCCGAAACAACGACCGGTAGACGAACTATATCCGGTATTAGGCCGATCGCATTTTAGCTTGCAGCGAAGGCGCGCTGACCGGTTCTTAGCTAATCTGAAAATAGCGTGAATACCTCCAGCGAATATCGCAAACGCCAGATCATCGGCCTGCTGATTGTCGCCGCAGCCGTACTAACGATTGCGCTGCTGCGCGTGCGGGCGCACACTGTTTTTCCACGTGGATGGTGGCACGTTTGGTAGATCCACTTCTGATTGTTTTGGCTGGACCGACGGCCAGCGGCAAGACTTCGCTTTCGCTGTATCTCGCGGAAAAGTTCGACGGCGAAATCGTCAGCTGCGATTCTGTCGCTGTCTATCGTGATATGGAAATCGGCACGGCCAAGCCTGACAAGGCAGACCGCCAGCGGCTGCCCCATCATCTTATTGACGTTGTCGATCCAACGGAGCACTATACTGCCGGCGACTACAGCCGCGATGCTCGTGTTGCACTGAACGAAATTGCAGCGCGAGGGTGCGTCCCCATTGTGACCGGAGGCACGGGACTTTATCTGCGCGCTCTGACTGACGGTCTGTTTGCGGGACCTCAACGTTCGGAGTCGTTGCGTGAGCGGCTGAAGCTGAGCGCAGAAAAACATGGCCGCGGATGGCTCTACAAGCTGCTGATGCGGCTCGATCCTAAGTCTGCGGAACGCATCCATGCGAATGACAAACCCAAGCTGATTCGAGCGCTCGAAGTGTGCATTGCAGCGCGCCAGCCTATGTCGGAAGCATGGAAAGAGGGCCGCGACGCTCTTAGAGGGTTTCGCATCCTGCGCATTGGGCTCGAGCCGGACCGCGACCAACTCTATGAACGCATTAACCAGCGTGCTGCAGCGATGTTCCAGAACGGACTGGCGGAAGAGACGCGCATGCTGATGGAAAAATATGGCGATGCCCGGCCTTTTGATTCGCTTGGTTACCGGCAGGCCAAAGCTCTGCTGCGCGGCGATATCCGTGAACGGGACGCTATTGCCATGGCGCAGCAGGGGCACCGCAATTACGCCAAACGGCAGCTCACCTGGTTTCGTCGCGAACCCGATATGTACTGCCTGCATGGGTTTGGCGATGAGCCAAGAATCCGAAAGAAGGCAGTTGAGATGATGGAAGAAAGGTTGAAGGCTGCCTAAAGACGAAACACAGCAAATGCCACGGTAAAAATCACCAATTTCAGCAACCATCCTGTGGCATGAACAAGCGCAAGCGCACGAGGATACTTCATAAAAAACGACAGCGTGAACAGCAGCGGGACGGGCACAATCATCCATAGCAGCAGCGCAACCGCGCAAGGTACCACCCAACCATGAACACCCGTAATGCAGAGAACAAGAAAGAACAGCGCCGCGGAGATAAAAGCGAATATTGTCGCGAAAATGATTCCGCCCTTTTCGCTGTAGTTTGGTCCTGAACTGCGCCACGTCTCGGGATAGCGCCGGTAGAGCGGCATCCAGTTATCGCCGGAGAATAGCCATTCCGCCATGGACGCAGCAAACCCGCCAGGACAGCACAGCCAGCGCGAAACGAAGCCACCACGCGCCCACGGAAGCCCCCCGCAACTGTTACACTAACAAGTTTTGCGAGGTTTAGAGAAAAAACAATGCTGAGAACCATGCAGGCGCTGGTAAAGCCTGAACCTAAGGCTGGAATTGAAGTGCGGGAAGTGCCTTTACCCGCTTTTGGCCCCTCTGATGTGCTGGTGAAGGTCGAAGCGGCATCTGTTTGCGGCACAGACCTGCATATTTATGACTGGGACCCGTGGGCGCAGGGACGCATCCAGCCGCCGCTTATTCCCGGCCACGAATTCTGCGGTGTGGTCGCGGCAGTGGGCAAAGATGTGACCACCGTAAGGGAGGGCGATTTCGTCTCAGCGGAAATGCATGTTGCCTGCGGCAAGTGCCTGCAATGCCGTACGGGACAGGCACACATCTGCCAATATGTGAAGATTATCGGGGTCGACGCGAACGGCGCATTTGCCGAATATGTCACGATTCCTGAAACAAATATCTGGAAGCTTGACCCCTCGCTGCCGCGTGAGTATGCGTCGATTCTCGATCCGCTGGGCAATGCTGTACACACTGTGCTTGCCGGGGAAATTGCCGCGAAAACTGTAGCGGTAGTCGGCTGCGGTCCGATTGGGTTGTTTGCCATCGCCGTAGCACAGGCCTGCGGAGCGGCTTCTGTCTATGCACTTGAGATCAACGAACACCGCCGCGCCCTGGCGAAAAAGATGGGCGCAAATGAAGCACTAGATCCCGCGAAAGACGACGTTCACGCGATTGTTCTCAACCAGACGAATGGCCTTGGCGTCGATGTTGTTTTAGAAATGTCGGGCCATCCTGATGCAATGCGCCTTGGCTTTCGCATTCTGCGTACTGGCGGGCGTGTTTCGCTGCTCGGAATCCCGTCGCGTCCGGTGGAGCTCGACTTCGCCAACGATGTGATCTTTAAGGGCGCAGTGGTCCAGGGCATCAACGGTCGCAAAATGTACGAGACCTGGTACCAGATGGAAGCGCTTCTGAAAGCCGGAAAACTGGATTTGTCGCCAGTTATCACGCACCGCTTGCCCATGTCTGATTTCGCCAAGGGCATGGACTTGCTCAAGAGTGGTGAGGCCAGCAAGATTGTGCTTTTCCCGAAGTAGGGGACTGGGGCCTTTCGGCTATGTTCGGTGCAGGCTTCCCAGGCAACGCGCCTTCGACGCCAATTTATACTCTTACACGAATGCAGCGAAGCTACGTCCCGCGCGCGGCACCTGATTTATCCTCAAAAGAGACATGTCGCAAGAAGCAATTCCACAATTGAGTGGTTATAACGAAGCGGCGCTGGATCGAGCCTTTGCTGAATTGACGCGGGAAGTAGAAGCGTCAGCAGAAGAACTCAGCTCGCCTGATGCTGTCGAGCAGTTCCGGCTGCTCTGGCTTGGGCGCAAGCAGGGCCGCCTGAAGTCGATCAGCGATGCATGGCTGAAGTCTGCGCCTGCCGAAGCCAAGAAGCCCCTCGGTCAGCGGTTTAACCAGCTTAAGGCGCAGATTGAAGAGCGCCTCGAACGCGCCTCCGGTGCAAGCACCCAGTTCGCGCTCGATGCCGAAGCCATCGACATCACCCTGCCCGGAACGCGCCGCGGTCTCGGAGCCGAACATCCGCTGATCAAGACCATGCATGAAATGGTCGCCGTCTTTCAACGCATGGGGTACTCGGTCGGCGTTGGACCCGAAGTTGAGACGGATTACTACAACTTTGAATCGCTGAATTTTCCTCCGGGGCATCCGGCACGCGATACACAGGACACTCTTGTCGTAGCCAATCAGGAGCGTAAGCCTCTGCGCGACCGTTTGCTGATGCGCACGCATACTTCTCCGGTGCAGATTCGTACCATGGAGCAACAGCCTCCTCCGGTGCGCATCGTGATTCCGGGTAAGGTCCATCGCAACGATGAGGCCGACGCCACGCACTCGCCTATCTTTCACCAGATCGAGGGCCTCTGCGTTGATACCAATATCACTTTCTCTGACCTCAAAGGCACGCTCGATCACGCCATGAAGGAGTTCTTCGGCTCCAGCGTCAAGACGCGTTTCTTCCCATCATTCTTCCCGTTCACAGAACCCAGCGCCGATGTACAAATCAGCTGCCCCTTCTGCGGAGGCAAAGGCTGCCGCAAGTGCAAGCATTCCGGCTGGATCGAGTTGCTGGGCTGCGGCATGGTCGATCCGGCGGTATTTGAATCTGTGCGCGGCAAGCAGCCGGCTTATGATCCAAAAAAGATTTCGGGCTTTGCCTTTGGCATGGGAGTCGACCGCATCGCCATGATGAAATACGGCATAAGCGATATTGGCCTGCTGTATTCGGGTGATGCGCGGTTTCTGGAGCAGTTCGGATGAAACCGCTGAAATGCGGATCGCTAAGAAGCGGGTAGCTGGATAAATACCTCTTTCCGGGAGTTAACTTGAAAACCAGAAATTTTAGGGACCTGGAAATTTGGCAGAAAGCAATGGCGCTCACGCATCAGATTTATAAAGCAACAAAGACATTTCCGAAAGATGAAATGTTCGGACTTACGAGCCAGTTAAAGCGCGCCGCCATTTCCATCCCCAGCAATATCGCTGAAGGACGTGGAAGGCTCTCTGATAGAGCATTTCTTATATTTATAGGTCATGCACGGGGCTCACTTTATGAAGTTGAAACGCAAATAGAACTAGCCCATGGGCTTGGTTATTTGGATGACGCGCAGGCAAAAGAAATTTCCACAAACTGTATTGAGCTAGGTCAAAAACTGAATGCTTTCCTAAATAAGTTGAAGGAGGATAACGGCTGAAGCGCTATCCGCTTTTCAGCTATCCGGCTTTTAGCCATCCGGTTTCTAGCTTGGATTCACTTGTCTCATGAAAATACTTAGCTCGTGGCTTCGCTCATATTTGCCTAAACTCGACGTGACCGACCGTCAACTTGCTGACGATCTAACCCTGCGCGGCGTCGCTGTCGAAGGTGTCTTCAATCTCGGAGCAAACGGTTCGCTCTTTGAGATGGACATCACAACGAACCGTGTCGATGCGATGAACCATTACGGCATCGCACGCGAAGCCGCGACGATTTATGGGCTGGAACTCAAGGCGTTAGATACCGCACTTCCTCAGGCGAAACCCACAGCAAAACCGTTTCCTGTCTTCATTGAAGAACCCACTCTCTGCGGACGCTTTACTGCGCGTGTTCTCCGCAATGTAAAGTTCACGCAATCGAGCGGGATCGTGGGGGAGCGCTTCCGCCTGCTCGAACAGAAGCTCATCTTCAACTCGGTCGACGCGACCAACTACGTCACGATGGCGATGGGTCAGCCTACTCATGCTTTCGATCTCGACAAGCTGGAAGGTGGAATCATCGTGCGGCGCGCGCGCAAAGGCGAAAAGCTGCGCACTCTTGACGAAATGGAACGCACGCTCGATCCCGATGACCTTGTTGTAGCTGACGAGAAAAAAGCTTTGGCGATCGCTGGAGTCATGGGCGGGTGGGACACGAGGATCACCCCGGAGACGAAAAATATACTCGTCGAAGCCGCATGGTTCGATACCGGCACAGTGCGACGCAGCTCGAAGCGTCATATGCTGCACACCGAGGCATCGCGTCGCTTTGAGCGCGGTGCGGACTTCAATGCGCCTCCCGTCGCTTCGGCGCTCGTCAGCAGCATCATTCTTGAAGCTGGCGGCGAAATTGAAGGCGACCTGGTTGATGTGATCGTTCCTGAAGCCGAGCAGCGCAGCGCAAAACGCCCTGCCATTAGCTTTGCTGTGAGCGAGGCGCATCGCATTCTTGGGGCTACTGAGGACTCGCAGGGCATCACCGCGCAGACGGCTGAGACGATTCTGACCGGACTTGGCTGCAAATTGAAGAAGAACGGAGCACCCCTGCTCGCTGCCGCTGCCCATGATCTCGACCCTTCACGCGCCTACTCAGGCGAAGATGCTGCTTCGTCCGCGGAGTATCAGGTTACCCTGCCAAGCTGGCGGCTTGATCTGGAACGTGAAGTCGATCTGATCGAAGAGATTGCCCGCGTCTACGGCTACAACCGCTTCCAGAATACGCTGCCTGACTTTAAAGGCGCGGTGATTGAACTGCCCTGGGCGGAAAAAGAATCGACTGTGCGCAACACGCTGCTGGCGCTCGGCTGGACGGAAGCCGTCTCAAGCACCTTCTGTTCTGCAACCGATGCGGCTACGTTTGCCCCGCAGCCCAATTCTGCTGTTCCCATGGGGAATCCTCTCAGCGAAGAAGCGGGTGTGCTGCGTCCGTCGCTCGCCTCGGGAATGCTCACGATGCTCGCACACAACCTGAACCGCGATGTAGAAGATGTCATGCTCTTCGAGATAGGTACTGTCTTTTCCGGTTCCACGGACAGGGTTGAAGAAAAGCCGTCTTTGGCCATCGGCGCAACGGGAAAGCTTCCGCTTGATGGGCCCTTACAGGCAGCAAGTGATCTTGATTTCTATGATGTGAAGGGGACAGTTGAGCAACTCCTGGGGAAATTTGCAGTCAGGGCGCTTTATTTTGACCGTTTTCCGCCGGCTTCGGGGCTGATGCCGTCATGGCTGTATCCGGGCCGCTCGGCGCGAGCTGTTATCGATGGAGCGACCATCGGATATTTTGGCGAGTTGCATCCGGCGGAGGCGCAGCGCCGTAAATTGAAGCAGACAGTTTATGTTGGCGAGATTTATCTTGATCGCCTGTACAAGCAGAACCCGCGTCAGCCAGCAGTGCGCGAGCTGTCGCGCTTCCAGGCGGTCCGCCGCGACTTCTCGTTCATTTTTGCGGATACAACCTCTTACGCGCAGATTTCCGATGCGCTCTCGGCGCTCAATATCGCCGGGTTACAGCGCTTTGAGCCGAAGGAAATCCTGCGCGACAAGGATGGCAAGCGCATTCCTGCAGGCCATTTTTCGATGTTGCTGCGGACAGTCTTTCAGGCGCAGGACCGTACATTACAGGAAGATGAGCTGCAAAGCTATTCACAGCGCGTGATTTCGGCTATCGAAGCGATTGGCGGAAAGCTGCGAAGCTGAATGGCATGAGTACCCCATGTCTCGCTTTTGAAACATGGGCTGATTCAATCCCACATCTCCCAGATCTGGGCACCCGATACCTTCCTTCGCTCAGAATGACGGCGAAGAAAGTATCAAATGAGTGCCCCGCACACCATTTCCAATATTCTGTGAATTTCCTTCGCAAAAAACCAGCTATACTGCGCGAAGAACACTTTGTATTCCCCCGAGTATAAGAGGTATCCGATGTCCACCGTTGCACTGAAAGAAGCCGAACTCCCCATGGCTGCCGATGATTTCAATGCGCTTGAACAGCGCGTGCTGCGCGCCGTTGAGTTGCTCAAGAAAGAGCGCGACGCCCGCTCGACCGCGGAGCAGAACGCTGCAACCCTGCAGCAGCTTCTCGATGAGCAATCTGCAGAACTTAGCAGGACACAGGAGCGGGTCAAGGCGCTCGAGCAAGAGCGCGAATCGGCACGTCAGCGGGTCGAGCGCATGTTGAAGCAGCTGGACGAAATTTCTGCCTGAGAAAAAATTCGAACAGGAGCTGTTGCCGCGAATGACCACTTCTCAGCAAGAACCGACTGACCCGATGCAGTTTGTCACTGTAGATATTTACGACCAGACCTATCGTCTCCGCGGACCGGACCCCGCTTATATTCAAAAACTTGCGGAAATTGTCGATACAAAAATGCGAGCAGTTGCCGCGCAGGGCAAAACTGTTGATTCACTGCGCGTGGCCGTTCTGGCTGCTCTGAATATCGCCGATGAGTTTTCCGCGCTCGAAGAGCGCTACAGCCAGCTCGCGGGTCCGGCCAAAGAAAACCTGCGCAGCCGCGCCAGCAAGCTTAGCGGTTTGCTTGATGCTGTGTTGAGCGAAGAACGTAAGATCAGCTAAGTTTGCAGAACTACCGCTCCGTTTAGGAGCTTTGCACCTAACGTGGTGCGCCGGTAGGTCCCTCTGCTACACACTACGTGGATAGAGTCAGATCAAAATCCGCTCGACTTGCATTCTGCGCGGCTACCCGCTAGCATCCATCTAGAAACCGGCCTGCAAAGCAGGTGGTTGTGATAATTGCCGGTTGAACCTACATTCATTGAACAGGGAGCTCGACTCGACAAATCGGTTCGGTGTGCAGTGTCCGCCAGTCCGGAATGCCTAAAGAACCGCGGAGAGTTCCCACCGTCTTAGGACGGGTTCACCGGCACATCGCTCCACGGCCCCGCGGGTCGGTTTTGCTAAATCTGAAGCGGAGCGATCACGATGAAAGCGGCCATCAGAGAATCTTTGTTGTTCCGCCTGGGCTGTGCAGCATTGGTTCTGGGCCTTCTTTTCAGATCCATCTTCTCCTTGCAGAATGCCGGCGCGCACTTTGCCAGCGGATTCTTTCTTGGAATAGCTATTGTTCTGCTTATCGTCAGCCGGCATCGAGCCAGATGTTTTGCAAAACGGGTTTAATAGCTTCACTTGCATCCGCGCCTGGTTCAGTTCGGACACATCGCCATCCCAACCTACGGCGTGTTTGCAGCGCTCGCGATCATCGCCGCGCTTGCAACGGGTACGCAAATAGCACGTCGTCTTTCGCTCGATCCCAATAAAATCTGGAACCTGGGTCTTATCGGAATCTTTACCGTGCTGTTAGGCTCGCGCGTGTTGCTGATTCTATTTCACCTGTCTGATTTCCTGGCCCATCCGTTCTGGATGCTGGGAATCGTCACTATCCGCAGTAACAGCGTCTTTTACGGAAGCCTGTTGCTTGCTATTTGTGCCTGTATTGGATACATATTCGCCAACCATCTTCCGCTGTGCCGCACACTTGATTGCGTTGCTCCCGCGGCAGCGCTGGGGCTCGCTATTCATGGCCTGGGCGCATTCGCTGCTGGTTCAGATTACGGCTCACCGACAACAGCGCCGTGGGGAATGGTCTACACGCACCGGCTTGCGAGTCTGTGGTCAGGCACGCCGCTCGGAGTAAAGCTGCACCCGGTGCAGCTTTACGAATCGGGGATTATGTTTCTCCTTTTTGCAGTGCTGATCGTCTTGCTCATACGCGACAAACAGGAAGGCACATCGGCTGGAATCTTTTTGTTCGTTTATGGTGCGGCCCTCTATTTTCTCGATTTCTATCGCGGCGAACGCGCTTTTTTATTTGCGAATTCTCTTTCCATCGCTCAGTTGTTCGGTATCGTTCTTGTGCTGACTGGCGCTGCGTTCCTGATGAGAACACCGGGCAGGCAACAGTCAGACGGACAGCGGTCATCCCTTCTTATATGATTCGCAAACTCAAATCCGGTGAATATCGTCTGTATTCGCGCAAGAAAGATACATCAACCGGCAAACTCCGCAATCTCGGCACATTTTCAACGCTGGAGAAGGCAAGGCAGCATGAGCGCGAGGTGCAATTTTTCAAAAAGCATTAGCGCAGATTTATGCGGGTTTCTTTCATTCTTGACGACCGCCGACGAGGAGAGTCTCGGCTATCTGTGATTGAACCAATATTGCTGAGATTCTTCGCTCGGAATGACGACCCGTTTTAGATCAGCGGCGATGCTCTAGGCGCTTCCGGTCTGGCTGTAAACTCTAGCCAGACCAGTATGGCGCACATGAACAGCTTCATCCGTATTCCGTTGCTTGCCATACGCCAGCGTATCCGGCCGCTTCCGCGCATCGGCGTGCTTGATGAAGACTGCATCTGCATGCGTGTCTGGCCGAACGATATTGATTTCAACTTTCATCTGAACAATTCGCGCTATTTAAGCTCTATGGATTACGGCCGTATCCACATGATCGCGGCCAACGGCATACTTGACCACGTACTACGGCAACGCTGGATTCCACTGGTTGGCTCAGTGGATGTGACTTATCGGCGCTCACTCGATCTTTTTGTGCGTTTTGAATTGCGAACCCGCACGGTTGGTTGGGATGAGAAGTGGATCTATATCGAGCAGAGCTTCCACTCCAATGCGGGGCTTGCCGCTGTGGCATTGGTCAAAGCCCTGTTCCGCAATAAAGAAGGCAATATTCCGCCACAGACGATTGTCGATCTAGTATCACCCGGACAAAGTTCGCCGCCACTGCCAGAAGCTTTGCACGCATGGAACAAGGTCTCGAAACAGAGGCTGGATGCGCAATCCGCAAGGGAAACTCTCTGTAAATAGAA
Organism: Pseudacidobacterium sp.; assembly: GCA_036264445.1. Classification (GTDB taxonomy): domain Bacteria; phylum Acidobacteriota; class Terriglobia; order Terriglobales; family Acidobacteriaceae; genus Pseudacidobacterium. The sequence continues at coordinate 3,955 of DATAQW010000252.1, read as the reverse complement.
GCTTAGGGGACAGCAGCCTGTGCGATGTTCGAATAGGAGCTCTCTTTGCCGCTGGAATCAACGGCAGTAGCCGCGTAGTAATAGATGGTGTTTGTTACAACTGAATTATCTGTGTAGGCTGTGTCGGCTATCGGGGAGCTGTTCATCTTTACAAACGAAGAGTCAGGCGTAGTGCTGCGATAGATGTTATAGCCAACTACATCTGCCGATGTGCTGGCAGTCCAGGATAAATCCACGGAATGCGTTGCCGGGTTTGTGGAAGAAGACGCAGTCACAGCAGAGGGCGACACTCCACACCCTGTGAGCAACCTGCCGAAGATCAATAACAAAACACCGGTGGAGGCCGCGCTTAACCTGAAGATCTTACGCTCAACCATAAAAGTCTTACGGATCACCCGTATTGTGGTCAACAATACGGGCTTTTCTTCTTTTTTTGCCATTTGAAGTATAAATTGGCTGCCGTATATTCTTTATTGCAATGTGCCGATGTTTCAAATTGAGGCATAATTTGGCCAAAACTGCGAAAATCGCCCATATCTTGGCCAAAAATCTAAAGCCTCGACCTTTTAGCTTGTATTTAAACATTTTGTTTTCATAGTTTTTACTGACAAGCGATCCTTAGCGAAATCGTGTCCTCTATGTATTGCTGCTGATCGAAATCGGATCGCGTCGCATCGTTCACGGCAGTGTGACCGAGCATCCCACTGCTGGTTGGTTGTGCAGCAATTTCGCGAAGCTATTCCCAATGATCATGGATATCGCTTTCTCACCCATGAGCGTAACTCGATCTTCTCGGCGGAAGTTGATGAACATTTGCAAACTTTTGGGCTGGGGATTCTGCGCACTCCGATGAAAGCGCCAACGGCCAACGCCTACTGAGAGCGGTTGATTGGAACGGTTCGAAGAGAATGCTTGGACTATGTCATTCCCATCGACGAGCGTCCTCTGCGCTGAATCCTTCGCGAGTGGGTGGCTCATTACAACCGAGGACGACCTCACTCCAGCCTCGGCCCAGGCCTTCCAGATCGCACAACCCCGTCGCCGCCTCGAAGAACCGATCGGCATCACCTGGCTCCCAACGAACGGGTGACTTCAACGTCGGTGTTGGGCGGGTTACATCATGAATATGGGCTAGAACCTTCGGCTGCGTGATCTCGGATGGAATTTCTGCACCACAGGAGTTCCTGATGGAGGGCTGGTATGATCGAAACTTCGGTAATCATCATAAACAGCACTCCTCATTGTTCTTTCATCCCTTAGGTGATAGTCCTCAAATAACGTCACATTGCAGAGCGCACCAGCTCTCTTTTCAGGAGAACCCGTTGTCACTTTCACCTTCTATATCTTCACTCTTGAGCCCGTTCACAGTGACGCGCACCACTGCACGGCTGGTGTCCCGCTCGTATTCGACACTTTCCAAAACCAAGCCTTTGAAATCAGGGACGTTGGAAAAGTCAAATAACATCAATTATCCCAACCTACCGAATGCAAAAGATCCAAAGTCAATAGCGCAGTCCATGATGCAGAAGGGATGGCACGAAAACTATCATAGAAGCATCACGGACCACATCCTCCCCCAGATTTATGATCTTACTCGATCCACTCCTCCGAAGGACTTGATACACACCACATACTATACTCCGGAGACTCAGGACGTAGGCCATAACCGCGATAACTACACTCTTGCAGACGTTCCTAATGCTCAATCTGCAGTCAGAGATCTCAACCTATTGCGGTTCCTGTTCACATCTTTCTCGGGAGGCGGATATGAGATTACTCCTGAACAATTTGCACATATTGAACGACTAACCAAGGACAAAGGAGGGATAGCATCTACAGCAGGTCTGTTAACTCTCTATTACAAGGATATCCTCAACCGGACCCGATCAAACCATGACGGAAAAGTTGCAGTCGATGGCAAGGTGGTTCTAGGAGCTCGCTGTGTAGTACATGTTTCGGGACATGCAATCTATGAAGACGCACGATACATTACGCAGGCAGCACTGGCTACGACTACAAATATCCATAACTTTGATGGCCGTGTCTTGTGGAGCCTAACAAGTGATAAGCAGAACCCAAACTTCTTGCTGTTTCGCTTCAGCCAGGCAGGCGAACACCCTTTGAACGTCTTTAACGCTGCTGATCGTTTGAATAATGTGGTCGGCTCAGCTCTATCGGGGCTTGTTTTTAGGATGGGTATCGAAAATTACCAAAATATCGGCTCTCTGCCTGAAGTACTGAGGGAGCGTGCCGGCCGGCTCACTCTCGATCCTGATATTGCTCGTGCGCTCGATGCATTAGCCGCACAAAACGGCTCGTGGCTGGATCGCATCTTCCGCTCCCTGATCATGCACGCGGATATGTTTCCCTTCTTTCAGGAATATCGCTTCAATAGACCGGAGGCCACGATCTATCTGGAAGAGAGCGCGCTCGATCGAATCCTCGAAAACCCAAAACCAGAGGTCTGGCGCAAAGAACTGAAAGACGGAGCGCAACGATTTCAAAAGCACTCCCGCGATGAACCACTTATACCGGTGGATTATATCTTTGACCTGCCCCGCAATCAGGAGCCTCCGATCTGGATACCGGAAGAACCTCTTCTTGACGTAGATCGCTCACTGAATGCGGAGAGAGGACGTATCATTAGCGATCGGAGCGAATTGGAACGTAAATATCGCGATGCAAACGAGAAGCACCAGGACCAACTAAGAGAACACATCGCGCGCCAGATTAATGAGCTTGAACACAAAGCGCAGGAAAACGAGCATCGTCGGAGCGAGATGAAACAGCATATCGATCGCAGTCGAGATAATCCTAATCGTCCTCGTGACATAGCGAAGCGTCCTGGCAAACCGGGCAGAAAGCTTTAGCTGCCATTTCTCTTAAACGCTTTCATCCCATGTGAAACAAGCATTGCATCGGCATGCTCCGCGTGATTCAGCGGGGTTTCGCATTGAGAATACTTTCTGGCGACTAATACTTCTAACGTTTTAGACGATCCGAATGGAGATTGATCATGAGCACTCAGCTACGGCAAAAAAGACAATAATCAACAGAGACTTTTGGAGCGAATGAGTCCAGATATTGCCTTGGACCTCAAGAAGGAGGCGAATGCTTTAGTAGGAAGTACCTCACTCCTGGATGGGATTCAGGAGCCGATTGATCTGGAGGCAGTTCGTGAGGTTCTGCTGCGTCGCATGCTGCAGGACATGAGAGGAATTCTTGATCAATTGGGCTTTGCTTACGTTTCCGGCGGACGCGGACCCGGCGATCTCGATTACATCTATGTGCCGAAAAGGGCAATCCGGCGGGAATGGATTCAACCTCATTCCGTGTGGTCCCGGGTTTACACCTTATATGGATGGAGCTGGCGGCGATTATCGCCCCAATGATCGCACGACCATCATATTTGAGAATCTAGATTTGCAATTTTCAGATGTCAGCTACGGTATCCCGAAAGTCACCAACGAAAAGGTAGATACTTTGGCTGAGGTTATGATCGACAATGCGCGCGGAACTAACGATATACGGTCGGAGCTTGCATTGGAGTACTTTGAGCAGGGGACGGTAGAAGCTGCCTTGGGTCATAATTGGCAGAACACAATTAATTGGGACTTTCGCACCGAGCAAACGTTTAATTTTGGCGTTAAGAGTGCAATGTTCCCAAGTGCTTCGATCAGTCTCTCGGAGAGCGTAGGAGGGAACCACAGCAAAGGCGGATCTGCAAACCGTACTCAAAGTCTTCAACAAGGCCAGCGGCAGACGTTCCGTCACGAAGTCATAACTTCGAGGCACAATGTAGAAACTTATGTTGCATCTGCCTCCAGTTCCTCATGCGTGATTCCTTTTTCTGCAACAGCAACTCTGGCATGTTCCTGCAAGGTCCATGGATTCTTGCGCTGGGGTGGGGGAGAACGATTCAAAGGCACCACGAATTATCACTTGACCTGGTCCG
>DATAQW010000240.1:0-5665 GCA_036264445.1 Pseudacidobacterium sp. | reverse complement strand
CTTTCTCACGCTCTGCTCTTGCAAAGAGATTTTCGTAATCCGATAACTCAGAGACGATGCCGCCAAAACGCTTGGTCTCTGCGCCTGCGTCAAGATATCGGCGAAGGCTCGCGGCAGAAAGTTCTACCTGTTGTTGCAGAGACGGATGAAAGTTATGAATACGGATCTCAGTCGAAAAGTAGCATGGCTCCTTGAGCGGACTCATGTAGATCTCGGGATGTCTGTCGAGCTGATAGTAAAGCAGATCCGTTCCGGCCTTGGGGGCGCCGACGATAAAGAAGTTCGGAAGAGGCATCGATCTTACCTTGTGCGAAATATCAAGATCTCTAGGCCTCTCAATAGATAGCATCTATCAATTGTCGAGGCATATTGATCACATGGTAGCGGCCGAAGCCTGATCAGTTGTCTCTATTTTGTAAGTAGTTTGTACTCGTTTCTCCGATAGCGCTGACACAGCTCTTTGAATTGCACTCTCCGATCGCCGCACTTTTGGTTTTTCCGGCAAATGACAATGGAGAGACAAATCAGTGACAAGCGCGACGCGCTTATTTCCGTATGCTTGCAACAGCTTACGGGAAATCGAATTGACGACGGTGCGCGCTACAGTAGATGTGCTATCGCATGGATGACAATGCTTAGTATTGAACAAATTCAAACTGCGTGCGGTCGATCTGAGCCGGTCATACTCGGTGATCCTCTATCCAGGCTGACAGAGCTTCCACTTCAGGCAACATATTATCCATTTGGGTTTCCTGTAGAGATTGCCACAAACTCAGAGGATATTCTCCGGGCTGCGGAAAATAGCTGGAAGGGCTTCCACAAGCTTTTTGACACTCAACCGATCCAACTCAGGATTGCCATAACAGAAGGCCGTTCCTCTACGTGTCCTCCGGCTCCGCTTTGCAAGGTACAGAGAAATCTTCTTTCGAACATTGCCGATAGTGAGAACTTTGCGGTATGCGATATAACTCAAGGCTTCAGCTTCTTGTCGCTTACGAAAGCAGCCGTGGCGCATGACACTTACTTACGCTATTACTTTCTTGAAGCAGCTGTTCTTTGTCATCTTGCTACCCGCTATACCACTCCTATCCATTCCGCCTGTGTGGAACTGAATGGGAGCGGAATTCTGATCTGCGGAGACTCAGGGGCAGGTAAATCCACGCTCGCTTATGCCTGTGCGCAGTCCGGGTGGACGTATATCACCGATGATGCAAGTTATCTAATCAACGACCGCGAAGATCGCTTGGTCGTCGGCAACTGTTACCAGGCCCGCTTCCGTCCAGCCTCTGCAAAATTCTTCCCAGAGCTTGCAGGACACGAGATCACCCAGCGAGCCGAAGACGGTAAGCCATCGATTGAGTTATGTACCGCTCCTTTCGAGCACATCGCCAGATCACAGACCTCACATGTCGAGCACATCATCTTTCTGAACAGGCGTGACCCCAAGTGCCAGGAGCTGGTACCTTTTTCAAGAGAAGTTGCCAGACACTTCATACGCCAGCCATTGTTCAGCACGCCGGAGATGATGGAGGTGCAGAGTGCAGCGATCGAGAGACTTCTTGCAACGAGTGTGCTGGAGCTTCGGTATCACGATCTTGCGTGGGGAGTCGAACGTCTTACCCGTCTGATAACCGAAGGCCGATAACGGCGCCTGCTTCGTTTGGCCTTCAACAAGGAAATTGTTTGCAAGTGGCTGATGCTGAAATGCTTTCCAGAATCCGCTGCTCTAGGGATACCGCGTTTACAGGCGATGGCGACATTTGATGATCACGCTGGAATGTGTGGGCAAATTACCCGGCTATCCTTTATTCTGATTGCGTCATCAAAATATCAGACAGGGTAGTATCCCGATTGTGGTATTGCTTTGATCTTGGCTTCTATTTAGATTCTCCAGGAACGTGAAATTTTCACCCACAAGACGAATGGCTTTCTTGAAGCTCCCATTTGCATTGATATTTATGGGGCTAGCCCTCGTTGTATTCAGTTGGGGCCTTCAATACAAACTTTCTCTTTACGATCCGCCGCAGGCAAGCTCTCATTTGATGCCCCAGGCAAAACTCCTGTCCCAGAATGAGCAGGCTACGACGACAGATAACCCGCTCATTGCGAAGACTCCCGTTAAACTATGCTGCGCAGCACTGTTGGGCGCGTTTATCTTTTTCTTCGGGGTATTTGATTCCTTAAACTCTCTAGCTTTGGGTCAAAAGGAGCGGGAGATGGATCGACCTTGGCGTCTGCATTCTTTCGCGAGTTTAAACACGTTTTTCTTTCGTCCCCCTCCCATTCCTGTCTAAGATTTATCTCCTTTCTTCAAAAACCATAATTTTTCTGGTCAGGCTTCAGCATAGGTTGGTGAGGCGCCTCCTCCATGTACAGGTGCTGCTTCGCCATGCAAGATGTTGCCGATCAGTCTTCCATGAAGAACAAGGTGTATTCAGGATTATGCGAAAGCGAACGTCTTTCATTTTGGCCATAGGAATGGCATTACCTGCCATGCTCGGTGTGGTTTCGTGCCGTGCAAGAGGTAAGAACTCAGAAGCGAATGCAGCGGAAATTCCCTCGGCAATCGTAGCCCCGGTGACAAGAGGAACGATTACTCATACCTTGAATCTCGCCGGCCAGTTCCAGCCCTACCAGGTTGTGGATGTCCATGCAAAAGTCTCAGGCTATATCCGGCATATTTATGTAGACATCGGAGACAAAGTCCATCAGGGCGAGGTGCTTGCGGTTTTGGAGGTTCCGGAACTGGATGCACAACTGAAAGGAACTGTTTCTGAACTGGCAGGCAGCAAGGACGAAATCACCCGTGCTGAGCACGAAGTAGCGCGCGCGCAATCGGAGCATACAGCGTTACATGCGGATTACACCCGTCTCAAGCAGGCATCCGCGGCACAGCCTGGCCTGATTGCAGAACAGGAACTGGATAACGCACAGTCCAAAGATTTGGCGTCGGAAGCACAGGTGGATGCAGCCAAAGCAGCACTGTCTGCAGCGAAACAGCAGTCCGAAACCGCGGGCGCAAATCATGAAAGAGTCAGCGATCTTGCTGACTATACGCGTGTCACTGCGCCGCTCAACGGTGTTATCACCTGGCGCTATGCCGATACCGGCGCTCTGATCCAGGCCGGCACTGCTTCGGATGTTCAATCACTGCCGCTCGTCAAGCTTTCGCAGAGCGATCTCCTTCGTCTGCGTCTGCCCGTTCCCGAAGATGCAGTGGAGTATATCCACGAAGGCGCAGACGTGAACGTGCAGGTAGATGCTCTCCATCGTTCCTTTGCTGGCAAAGTTGTCCGCTTCACGCGCAACGTGAGCCTGGATACGCGAACAATGGAAACCGAAATAGATGTTCCCAACAAGGATCTCTCGCTCACGCCCGGAATGTACGCGAATACCACATTGGAGTTGGAGCGAAAGGTGAACGTCCTGACGATTCCGGTGCAGGCAGTCCTCCGCAATGGCGATCAATCTTCAGTGCTTGTGCTCGACAGTCAGAACCACGTGCATGCGCGCAAGGTGACGCTCGGGTTACCGGGATCGACGCTCGTCGAAATAAAGGAGGGGTTGGCAGAAGGCGACCGCGTCATTACAGGAGGACAAGCGAACTACCAGATTGGCGAAACGGTGAAACCAAAGTTTGCGGATTTGCCGCGTACCGATGTGAGCGAAGAGCAATCCGGAGGTGAGCAGTAATGCCTAAGTTTGCTCTGAAATATCCATATTTCATCATCATGGTATGCCTGGTAATTGCCGTAGTAGGCATTACGAGCATTGCGGGCATGCCGGTGGACCTGTTCCCGAAGATCGATATTCCAGTGGTAGTGGTGGCGACATTTTATTCCGGCATGCCGCCGCAGCAGATAGAAGCCGACATCACGGACACCTTCGAACGATTCTTTACGCTGGGCAGCAACATTGACCACATCGAGTCGCGATCATTAACCGGCGTCAGTCTGATCAAGATTTATTTCAAGCCGGGAACTGATCGAAATGCGGCACTCAGTAATATCGGGAATCTTGCCATGGCGGATTTGCGACGATTACCACCTGGGACATTGCCGCCCGTAGTGCTGGGGATGGATGCGTCGAGTCAGCCAGTGTGCCTCGTTACCTTAAAAGGCAAAGGGCTGAACGAGACCCAGTTGAAAGATCTCGCACAGTTTCAGGTGCGCAACCAGATTGCGAACGTACCCGGGGCATCGGTACCGCAGCCATTTGGCGGCCGCTACCGGCAAATCATGGTGTACGTGGATCCGGTTAAGCTCGAGGCTCACAATCTCAGCCTTACGGACGTAGTTCATGCGGTCAATGATTCGAATTTGATCCTGCCTGCAGGCGACGTTCGCATCGGCCCCAAGGACTACAACATTTATGCGAACAGCCAGGTGCCAACTCCGGATGAGATCAATGATCTTCCGTTAAAGTCGGTCGGCAATGCCTCTGTGCTGGTAAGAGACGTCGGGAAAGCGGAAGATTCAGGTACGCTTCAGACCAACATTGTGCGCATCGATGGTCAGAAATCAGTCTACGTGCCTGTGCTGAAACAAGGTGGCGATAGCAACACAATCACAATCGTGAATGGCATGAAAGCCGCCATCAAGGATCTGGTCGACATTCCATCCTCGTTGAAAACGGCGGTTGTTTTTGATCAGTCGCTCTTCGTGAAATCGGCGATCAGAAATCTGATTAAAGAAGCCAGCATCGGACTCGTGCTGACAGGCGTGATGATTCTGGTATTTCTGGGAAGCCCGCGCGCAACCTTCGCCGTTCTACTTTCCATTCCTTTGTCTGCGCTCGTCTGTCTGCTGCTAATGAAGGCGATGGGCGGTTCGATCAACACGATGCTGTTGGGTGGTCTTGCACTGGCCTTCTCCCGTCTTATCGATGATTCGGTCGTTGTGCTGGAAAATATTTTTCGATACATGGAGATGGGAGAAGCGCCATATCAGGCCGCGGAAAAAGGTGGCATGGAGGTATCGCTCGCCGTGCTCGCAGCTACGTCAACGACCTCTATCGTTTTTTTCCCGGTGACGTTCTTCGCGGGGGTGAGCAAATATCTCTTCATCGATCTCGCCCTTGGTGTTGTGCTCTCGATTTTTGCTTCCTATATTTTTGCGATGACCGTTGTGCCGCTCTATTGCTCCAAGTTCATCCGCATATCGCATGAAAAACTGCAGAAGGGAACCAGGCCTTCATCGTTCTTTAAGCGGTTCGAGGCAAAATTCAATGAATACTTCCGCCGGATGCTGGATTACTACGAGATTCAAGTCACGCGTGCCATGCAGCGACCGGGCCGAACCGCGTTCATCATTATTGGTGGAGTGGCGGTGATCCTCGTCGGTGTATTTCCATTTCTCGGCCGGTCCTATTTTCCACGCACGGACCCGGGACAATTTGTAGTCAGGATCAAGTGTCCAAACGGATCACGCATTGAGCTGAGCAATCAATACATTGCTCAGGTGGAAAACGAAATCCGCCAGAGTATACCCTCCCGCGATCTGGGCATGATCGTATCCAACATCGGTATCACGCCTGATCTCTCGGCAATCTACACCACCAATTCTGCGATGGACACCGCTTTTGTCCAGGTAAGCCTCAAGGAAGGTCACAAGATAGGAAGCTATGCCTACATGGAAAAAGTACGCCGCAAGCTCGCGTCAGACAT
>DATAQW010000223.1:0-17352 GCA_036264445.1 Pseudacidobacterium sp. | reverse complement strand
ATAAAAAGAAACATCATCAACGTGAAGATCCATTGCCTGCGCCGGTAAAAGTAATTTTTGTATCCGTCGTAATCATCCATCTCATCAGGAAAGAACAGCGTACACAGCAAATAGAGAAGCGTTGCATAGATCGCGATAAAGAAATAAAGCGGGAACGTCCACTGCGCAACTTTCTGCAGGCTGAATTCCCACCACCAGAAATGGATGAGATAGAGAAACAGAAATAAGGCCCAGACCAGGTGCACCCAGTAGAGCGCAAACCTTTTCGGATGCTGCACGATCCGCGCGACGCCGCGCAGAAGGTGCGCCACCCCCAGGCCAAGAATCATGCTCAACAGAACTCTGACGTGGAGATATAGGTCCATCGTTATGTCGCCGCGCCCATTGTAAGCCACAACGCGGTCCTGGCTCGACCCTGCGGGACGTATAAGCCGTTACTCAGCGGGCCGTCCAGCCGCCGTCAATCAGCATCGTGTGTCCGGTAATGAGCGATGCGGCGGGCGAGGCGAGAAAGACGACTGCGCCTGCCACCTCAATGGGCTCGCCAATGCGGTGTAGCGCGGCGATGCGCTCGACCGTGTCCGCGTAGAACGCAGGGTCGGAGAGCACAGGCGCTGTGCCGTCGGTGCGGATGAATGTAGGAGCCACAGCATTGACATTGATGTTGTGTTTGCCCCACTCAACTGCAAGACATTTGGTCAGATGCGCGATGCCCGTCTTGGTCATGCAGTAGACGGACTCGGTGGGCAAGGCGGCAAAGCCGGCCTGCGAGCCCATATTGATGATGCGCCCGTATTTCTGCCGGATCATCACCCGCCCCGCAGCCTGGCAAGCAAAGAACGTTCCTTTCAGGTTGACGGCGAGCGTGTAGTCGAAATCTTTTTCGGTGACATTCTCAGCCAGGTTGGTGGGAGCCACGCCCGCATTGTTTACCAGAATGTCGAGCCGCCCAAAATGTTTTACGGTCTCATCAACTGCGTTGTTGATTTGAGTGAGGTCTGTCATCTCCATCTGGAGAGGCAACACACGCCGTCCTCGCGCTTTGATCTCCTCAGCAATGCCGGAATCACGCTCTATGTCGCGCAGCCCAATGGCCACATCAGCACCGGCTTCGGCAAGGGCAAGAGCGATGGCGCGGCCCAGTCCGCGCGCCGATGCGGTGACAAGGACGATCTGTCCGGTGAGATTAAAAGATGGAAGGCATTGCATGCAGCAGTAGCTCGCTATTCGCTCGCACTAGATTATACGAAGATGCCCTCACGTCTCGATTTTTTGAGATGTAGGAGTGTATCGCACGATAAACTTCGACCAGCCTCCTGAGGGGGATGGATAATGAACTGTCGCAGTGCGAAGCTGCTGTTTGCTCTGATATTTGTTGTCGCTGGCCTTGGTGCACAAACTCAATACAACGTAGTAAAGGAAGATGTCGTAAAGCAGCGGTTGGCTCTCTTTAAAGGAAACGACACGAAGCGCGAGGCCGCATTGATGCAGCTCTTTACGCAGGCTGGCTGTGCCGCGCCTAATCTTTCTGAGCAGCCTGTGCCGTCGAGAAAGCAGCCTAACGTTATTTGTGTGCTTCCCGGCACAATTACAGAAACGATTGTTGTTGGCGCACACTTCGATCATGTTTCGGATGGAGAAGGTATCGTCGATAACTGGAGCGGAGCCGCGCTGCTGCCAAGTCTATTTCAGTCGCTTGCCGGAACATCGCGCAAGCACACGTTTATCTTCATTGGCTTTACCGGCGAAGAAGAGGGCCTGCTTGGTTCTGCGTATTATGTCCAACAACTTCCACCTGAGCAGCTCGCGAATATTAAAGTCATGGTGAATATGGATACATTGGGGCTGGGGCCGACCAAAGTATGGGTAAGTCAGTCTGATCCCCTGCTGGTAAACGCACTGGGATTGGTAGCACATTCGATGAACGTGCCTATTGCGGGCGTGAATATCGATGGATTCGGAGAATCCGACGAAGAGTCGTTTATCGGCCAGAAGGTTTGTGCATTAGTCGTGCACAGCCTTACGCCGCAGACTGCGCATGTTTTGCATCATCCCGACGATAACCCTTCAGCGATGCGCTTCAATGATTATTACGATACATATCGATTGCTCGCTGCTTACCTGACGGTTCTCGATTCAGGGTTAAAGGACGATGGGCATGTCTGCACAGCGAAGCCGGTGAGCGAGGTCGGCATGCGCAAGGCCCGGATTGGGATGGGAGCCCGACGATAGGTGATAGCTGTTTGATCCCAAGTCTGGGAATCCAGCCATCTCAAAGAGATGTGGGCTATTTGCTGGATGGTTTTTGGCCGGACGATGGAGTATCACTTTTCAAGTTTGTGACTGCCTTGCGGCGGAAGCATGTATCGCTGTGATCGTTCACAATTCCTGCGGCCTGCATGAATGCGTAGACGATGACTGGTCCTACGAATTTGAAGCCGCGTTTCTTCAGTTGTTTTGATATCTCGACTGCTAGGTCTGTCTGTACCGGTATGGGTCCTTTGGTCTGGATGGGTTTGCCGCCTGCTGTCTTCCAAAGGAACAATGCGAAGTCCTCACCGGATTTCTTCATCTCTAAAAAGATCTGTGCCCCTTTGATGGTGGCTTCAATCTTCGCCCGCGAGCGGATGATGCCGGGATCCTGAAGCAGTTTCTGAATGTCTGTCTCAGTAAAACGAGCCGCCTTTGCGGGATCGAATTCTTTGAATGCTTTCCGGAAGGCATCACGTTTTTTGAGTACAGTCAGCCAGGAAAGTCCCGCCTGGAAACCTTCGAGCATCAGCAGTTCCCAGAGCGCGCGGCTGTCATACTGCGGAATTCCCCACTCCTCGTCGTGATACTGACGCAGCAACGGATCCGTTTCAGCCCACCCACAGCGTTTCTTTGTGTCCTTCTTGCCTGTCATCTGATCCTCAGTAGTCCTCATCATACGTGGCAGAGGCATAAGCGATTTCGGCTAAAATAGAAGTAAGCGGGCAGCTGGGCGGTCGCTGCTGATTGCAAGATCAGGAGAGGAAAGTCCGAACTCCGCAGGGCAGTGTGCCGGATAACGTCCGGGACCGGAGCGTCAAGGCTTCGGGACGGCTAGTGCCACAGAGAACATACCGCCTACGCCGCAAGGCGCAAGGTAAGGGTGAAAAGGTGCGGTAAGAGCGCACCGCTCCGGCGGTAACGCAGGAGGCAGGGTAAACCCCACACGGAGCAAGACCAAATAGGGAGGGATGCGCGGCAAGACCCATTCCGCCGCGCGGCGTGCCGGCCCGGTGCGTCAACGAGGGTCATCCAGACTGGCGGCTTTGAGCCGCAAAGTGGAGCGGAAACCTCCGGGTAGGTCGCTTGAGCGCCGCAGCGATGCGTCGCCTAGAGGAATGACCGTCCTCGACAGAATTCGGCTTACAGGCTGCTTGCATTGATGGCCCCGTTTTTCCCTGAATCGGGAGACGGGGCCTTCCCTTTTTCTGAAAATCAACCACCAGGACGCCAAGTATTCGCGAAACTATCCCATGTCAGCTTCGTGAACGCAGGCAACCCGGGCGCTGCCAGGGACTACTTCGCAAGTGAGTAGACAACAGTAATTCTGGTTTCTACCTCAACCGGATTTCCATTCAGGAGGTAGGGCTTCCAGCGCCATTCTTTCACTGCGTCAAGGGCACTTTGTTGAAGCATGGGGTCTCCACTTTCGACATGAAGTTGTTCCGGCGCTCCATCTTTGCCGATAACTGCCGTGAGAACCACACTGCCCTGAACCTTCGCCTTCTTTGCATCTGGTGGATAAACAGGCTGCACTTTGTAAATGAGGTTTTGTTGCATCACGTCAGGACTGACATGCACCTTATTGGGCTGTTTGCTCTGTGATGTCGTGGAAGTGCCCGCATCCATGCGAAACGCTAGTGCGGAAGCGCAGGTTGCCAATGCGATAACGCCACAGATGGCAGCAATTGCAAACCGCTGCAGACCGCGTACTTCAATGTTTTTCCGGGTAAGTTTCATAATTCTCCTTTCGAAAACGTTGGCATCGAAAATTCCGATGGCGTGAAGCGTTCCTGCTGCCGCGCGATTGGATTGCATCGACGCCAGTCGCAGCAGGGAACACGCATAACCTTCCCGGCCGCTGACTGCCTCTGCGGCCATCGCATCGCATACGATTTCACGGGTTTCGGCAAGACGCGAGCGGGTCAGCCAGAGCAGAGGATGCCATGCAACCGGCAATGCGACGAATCCACAGAACAGGTTCTTAGCAAAATCCCAACGCCTCAGATGCGCGAATTCATGGGCAAACACTGTATCCAGGTCTTCTGCATTCACGTTCTCAAGAAATTCCGGTGGTAGTACCAACGTGCTCGGCCTGATGCCGACTGTCACAGGCCCTGCGATCATTGGAGAGACAGCAACGTGCACGTTATTGCTGTCGATATTGAATAAGTCGCCACACCGGGCAAATTTTTCTCTGGTTTCTTCTGTCAATGCGGCGGGCATCGCATTACGGCGCATGGATTCTGTTTTCCAAAGCGCCCATAGCAGCCGTCCTGTGAAATAAACAAAACTACACAGATACGCTGCCACGATCGCTGTTATGACTTCCGCAGGAAGCCGCAATGGGTGAGCGATAGAAGTCGCAGCGGTACCGAGAATTACATGTGTTTCACCAACTGAGGCGCCAGTTCCGAGCAAAGACAGAATCGATGCCCACGCCTGCTCCCGGAGTTCATTCAGCTGAAAGTGGCAAAAGGGCAGAGTCACTTCAAGCAGCAGGGCAATGACCCAGACGCGATGCTCCATGCGCGGCCCGGCTTGTCGCGCGAGCCGCGTTGCGGCCCACGCTGCAATAAATACCAGCGGGACTTGCCAGAGGGAGTTCAATAGATATGTGAGAATCCAGAATTTGAAGGTAGTCATTCGCCGCTCCCTTCTTTTTCGAGACGTTTACTTAGCTCGGTGATCTTTTTCGCGTCGATCTGGCGGCTCTTGATAAGGCTCATCACCAGTTCCTCGCTCGATCCGCCAAACATGCGGTCGATGAGATCACGTAAGGCATGGCCGGAGGCTTTTGCCTCAGAGACAGTCGCGCTATAGACATAAGCGCGGCCACGTAACCTGCGCTTCAGTTTGCCCTTCTTTTGAAGGATGTTGAGCACGGTCTGCACGGTTGTGTATGCAAGCTTCTGCTCAAGCTCTGCCTGCACTGCACTCACTGTGCTCGGGCCCAGCTTCCAGATCACCTGCATCAACTGGAGTTCAAGTTTTGTGAGAACTTCTTTTTCACGCTCGCCCACAATCTATCTCCTAATTGGTTAGGAGATTAGTCTGGAAAAGATAGCTTGTCAACTAAAAACTTAGGAGATAAAACTATACACATCCAACTCTCTGCCTTGCGCCTTTGCCGCTTCATCATTTGAAATACCTAAGTCATGAGCGAGAAAAAACTGGCATTCCTTTTTCCTGGACAAGGCTCGCAGGCTGTGGGCATGGGCCGCGATCTTTACGAGAAATTTCTTGTAGCAAAACAGGCATTTGACGAAGCCGATGAGGCGCTGGGATTCGCGCTTTCGAAGCTTTGCTTTGAAGGTCCTGAAGAGCAGCTTCGCCTGACCGAGTTCACGCAGCCTGCCATCTTTACAGTTTCGATTGCCGCGATGCGCGTGCTTGCGGAAAGAGGCATTGCGCCCAGCTTTGTTGCGGGGCATTCGCTGGGCGAGTATTCGGCTGATGTAGCGGCGCGTGTTCTGTCATTCGCTGATGCGGTGAAGACTGTCCGCAATCGCGGCCGCTATATGCAGGAGGCTGTTCCAGCAGGGCAAGGCGCGATGGCTGCGGTTCTTGGGATTGCATCGGAGGCCGTGGTCGAAATCTGCGCAAAGGCTGCGGCGGAAACCGGCGCTGTTGTTTCGGCGGCGAATCTTAACTCGCCTGAGCAGACAGTGATCTCAGGCGCGGCTGCAGCGGTGGAACGCGTCGCTGCTCTGGCAAAAGAAGCAGGAGCCAAGCGCGCCGTTATGCTTCCGGTAAGCGCGCCATTCCATTGCGCTCTTATGCAGCCTGCTCAGGACCGCCTAGCAGAAGACCTGCGGCGGTTGAGTTTCTCTGCGCCGCGTGTGCCGGTGGTAACGAATGTTGATGCTGCGCTTGTCACGGATGCGGAGATGCTTCGCGACGCTCTGATACGGCAGGTGACTGGATCCGTGCGCTGGGTCGAGTCGATGCGGCTGTTGATCGAGCAGAAGCCGACACATTTTGTCGAAGTCGGCCCGGGTAAAGTGCTTTGCGGACTGATGCGTCAGATTGATCGCAGCCAGACGGCGCTGAATGTCGAAGATGAAGCCAGTCTTGAGAAAACACTAGCTGCTTTAGCGACTGATTGATGGTCGTATCTTGCTGATTTATGTATGATTCCCACATCTCTGCCACCCCAGAACGCGAATTGCGCATGTTCCGGAGATCACGGTTGCGAGATGTGGGGTATCCAAGCACTATGGCAACGCGGGACAGCATTGTTACGATCGCCAGTCACTTTTCTGTTGATGAGACGGTGGCGCGACTGGAGCGGGTGCTCGCAGAAAAGGACATCAAGCTATTCGCTTTAGTGGATCACAGCGGAGAGGCCGAGAAAGCAGGCTTCGAGATGCCGCCGACCAAGCTGGCAATCTTTGGCAGTCCCAAAGCCGGGACTCCGCTGATGCTGGCTTCGCCGAGTATCGCCATTGATCTGCCATTGAAGCTGCTTATCTGGCAGGACAAGAGCGGGAGTGTCTGGATTTCCTGGAATGATCCTGCTTATCTGTCTGCGCGGCATTGTTTGCCGCATGAGCTGCTGGCGAATATTGCTGTGATTGAGAAGCTGGCTGCGGTTGTTGCCGGGTAAGCAGCCTTTGGATCTTATGCATGGAGAACTACCCCGGGTTAGTTTCACGAACCCGGGGTACCTGTAGATGAGGTGGAACGAACAGCGTTTAGATGAATATCTGGCAGAACATCGCGGCAGTGACTGAGGCCACAATTCTTGTGGTGGCTACGCTTTTTCCCATTCTCAATCCTTTGGGAAATGCGGCGATTTTTCTCAACATGCTTGGCGGCATTGATTTGAAGGTGCGCGCCGCGCTTACGAAAAAGATTGCGATTTACAGCTTTGTCTTGCTGATCTGCTCGCTGTTGTGGGGCGGAAAGGTTCTTACTTTCTTCGGTATCTCTATTTACGCGGTGCAGATTGGCGGAGGGTTGGTGGTGGCGGCTGCCGGGTGGTCCTTGCTGGGGAAAGGATCGAGCGAGGTGCGGTCAAACGTAGTCCGCCCGGAAGAGATTCTGCAGGACGCTTTTTATCCTTATACGTTGCCACTTACGGTTGGCCCGGGAACGATTTCTGTTGCTGTCACGCTAGGTGCACATCTTCCGACTGAGCTTCATGCTTCATCCTATCTTTCGCCGCGCGTGCTCATTGCCGCGCTGGTAGGTTGTGCAATTGCCTGCGTCATTGTTTATGTCTGCTACCGCTACGCTACTGCGGCGCAACGACTACTGGGCGCGTCGGGAACTATTGTGGTGATGCGGCTTTCGTCGTTCATCCTGATGTGTATCGGCGTACAGATTATCTGCACGGGTGTTAAGACATACCTTTTCAGCCTCCGTCCTTTCTAGAACTTGCAGCAGTATCAAAACTCTGACGAGATCGGTGACAAAACTGTGACATCCGGCTATTCCGGCCGGCCTATGATTCTTTGCGGAGCTAACACTGCTCCTGTCCATGCATCCTCGCGCTCTCGGCCCTGAGCAGGCCAGAAGAGCAGCACAACTGTCACCCACAATTTCAAGGAGATTTTTATGCGCAAGTTTGTGTGCTATGCAGTTAGCACCGCACTGGCAATGCTGATGGGCTCGGTCTGTTTCGGACAGCGCTACAACCAGACCAACCTCGTCACCAATTCTTCTGATTCCAGCTTAATCAATCCCTGGGGCATGTCTCGCGGCTCAGGCAGTCCCTGGTGGATTTCCGACAACGTAACCGGGCTCGCCACGCTCTACAACGGAGCAGGCGCAAAGCAGGGATTGGTTGTCACCATTCCTGCAGCGGCTCCAGGCAAAACAGGCTCGCCTACCGGAACAATCTTCAACGGCAGCACGACGGATTTCCTGCTTGCGGCAGGTGCGCCGGCAGTCTTTCTGTTTTCCACCATTGACGGGACCATTGCTGCGTGGAATCCCTCGGTAGGATTGGCTCCCGGCGCGAAGCCTCCGTCGAAGACTGCGGTTACTGTGGTCAAGACGAAAGATGGCTCCGTGTTCACAGGCCTGACCAGTGCGTTTGTTGACGGCTGCAGATTTCTCTACGTGGCGAATTTCAGCAAAGGCCGCGTGGATGTGTACGACAAGTCATTTCACCGGGTGCATTTGGGGGAAGAGCGTTTTGACGACGATCAACTTCCGCGCGACTATGTACCCTTCAATGTGCAGACCATTGGCAACGACATTGTTGTAACCTATGCGCTGCATCTGGATGGCAATCCGGTTGAGACCGATGGCCCAGGGTTTGGCTATGTCGATATTTACTCCTCGAGCGGCAGGCTGTTGCGCCGCCTTGAACATGGAGACTGGTTGAATGCACCGTGGGGTGTGGCACTGGCTCCGCTGGACTTTGGGCAATTCAGTCATGATTTGCTGATCGGGCAATTTGCCGGCGGCGGAGATACGCAGTCCAGCGGCTACATTGCAGCATATGATTTGGCGACAGGCCGCTTTAAAGGCCTGTTACAGGATGCAAGTGGAAAACCGCTCTCTATTAGTGGAATCTGGGATTTAAGTCCAGGCAATGCCAGCCCCAGCAACTATGACGCAGCTGGATCACCAGCAGCCGAGTTATATTTCACTGCCGGGTCAAATCACGGATCTGGAGGATTGCTCGGCTACCTGACAGCTGTTCCTACCGATCTCATCCAAGGCAATGATCAGTAAACGGCTCTGAATTCGCGTGAGCAAAGAGGAAGCGGGTTTCCGTTTCCTCTTTTTATTGCTGCTCCAGAATTACGGGTTAAGCAGCGCCAGTGCGACAGGCGGCTAACTTCCTTTCAAAAAAATTCGCTTCGGACTGGCTTCGGGCAAGCTTCAGTGCTTTTTCAAACTGTTTTCGTGCCTCTGTGAGCTGGCCTGCGAGAAGATGGAATTCTCCCTGTGCTGCGGGATAAAAGGGATAATCCCTGAGCTTGGTGGAGTCGGGCATTTTGTTGAGCGCCGCCAATCCTTCTTCCGGACCAAGCGCTTTGCCCACTGCCACGGCGCGGTTCAAGGCCACGATGGGCGTGGATTTGAACCGGTACAGCATGTCATAGAGCTCTACGATTTTCTTCCAATCGGTTTCTTCATACGTTGAGGCAGCACAATGCAAAGAGGCGATGGCTGCTTCGATGTGGTACTCAGTGATTTCGTCTCCAGTCGAAGATTTTTCAAAGAAACGGAACCCCATTCCGATCAGGTCCTGGTCCCATTTAGAGCGGTCCTGCATTTCCAGTTGAATCAAAACGCCATCGTCGTTTATGCGTCCGGAAATGCGCCCTGCGTGGAAACAAAGGAGCGCCAGAAGAGCATGTGTCCTGGGCTTGCTTCCTTCCGGATGCTCGCTTAAAAGAACAGCAAGGCGAATAGCTTCGAAACAAAGATCTTCGCGCACTGCCTGTTCAGACTCAGTGCCGTGGTAGCCCTCGTTGAACAACAGATAAATAGCTTCATAGACTGCTTCGAGACGATTGGGTATCTCCGAAGGATTTGTAAGCTCCACAAATGCCCCCGAGTCGCGGAAGAGTTTACGCGCGCGCCCCAGTCTCTTTTGGATCGAATCCTCGCTGGAGAGCAACGCGTGGGCAATTTCAGCAACGCTGAAGCCGCAAAGTGTCTTTAGGATGAGCGTAACCTGGGCTTCAGTCGAAAGCTCAGGATGACAACAGGAAAACATCATGCGAAGCTGATCGTCCTGAATTTCTTTTTCGAAGACGGCCGTTTCCACAGGCATATTTTCGCGGAGTTTCAAAAGATGAGTAAGCTCCGGCGCGAACTCGCGGAACTGACGATCTCGCCTCACCAGATCGATGGCGCGGTTACGGGCCACGCGCATGAGCCACGCTGAAGGATTGTCAGGAAGGCCATGCACAGGCCATGTCTGCAGAGCGCGGCAAAGGGTGTCCTGGACCACATCCTCGGCAAAGTCGAGGTGCCCGAGGCCAAAGATCTTAGTCAGATACGAAACCATCTTTCCCGCCTCGTGGCGGAAAAGATGGTCGACTAATCCTGATACATCCTGGTGAATAGTTCACTTCCTAATTGGAATAGAAGGGGCGGATCTCGACTGATCCATCGCCTTCAAGGATAGGGCAGGCCTTGACCAGCTCGACAGCCTGATCGATGTCTTTGGTTTCGAGAAACAAGTGGCCCTGGATGGAGTCCTTCACCTCGACATAAGGGCCATCGGTGACGGTCTTGGACTTGCCGCGAACGACTTTGCCTGACCCATCCAGTCGTTCTCCTGCCTGGTAAAGATAGCCTCCTTTTTCCAGGCCTTGTCTCCAGTCCATCCACTTTTTTGTGATCTGCTGCATTTGCTCAGGCGACAGGGATTGGTAGCCGGTGGGATTACCCCGCAATAGAACCATAAACTTTGTCATCTTAGCTGTTCTCCTTTTGAGGCTTGATGTGCGGCCTCGATCCTACGACGAGTGAGTCAATCAAATCCGGACACACTATTTTTTCATTCTGCTGATGTCGCAGAGCATGTCGGAATGGATATTCAGGCCGATGTTGGTCATGTTATAGAGATGCTCGCTGGCAACGAGCCAGACGATCTCGCAGATGGCATGCTCAGAATAATAGCGGGCCATACGGGTGAATGTATCCGGATTAACCCTCCTGTCACTCGTCAGCTCGGTTACGTAGTCGAGCATGGCGCGCTCGGCATCGGTAAACAGAGGGCTGGTGCTGTAATGACCGAGCGCATCGAATTTGGCTTGATTCATCTTTGCCTGAATCGTGAATGAGCGCCCAATGTCCATGCAGAAAAGGCAGATGTTGATACGCGCAACTTGTTCGCGGACCAGAAAGACGGTCTCGGGCGGCAGCGACAATTTTTTGTCGAGCCGACCGACCTTTCCATAGAACATGCCGAATGCCGATGGCAGCCGCGCGGAATGTACCTTTAGGGGAGTAAGTACCTTGCCGAATTGCCGGCGCGTGAAGTAATACGCCAGCTTCATCATGAGCCCTTTGGGCTTCTCAATGGGGGAAAGAAACATGTCCATTTCAGTTTCCCGGGTTGCTTTTGTTTTCGAGGTCGGGATAGCTCCTGATGAAGACAGATATGCTTCGTTCATTTGGTTCTCCTCTCGGATTCACGCCTATACGACGAACGGGAAAATCGAAACCGGACATGAAAATCATGCCATTTATAATCCTGGCCAATCATTTCACTCAGAGGGCGAATGCGATAAGCGGAAATATGCGGGTTTGCGTCTTTACTGCAGCTTAGGTTGTTCCGGTTGACGCGCATCAATCGTGAGCTGCTGGAGTTTTCTCCCGCGGTGTAGGGAGGCTAGCTTCACGCAGGTTGGGGCACCCGTCCATAATCCGTCCTTATGCAGCGGAAAAAGTGTTTGAATACTGCGTAAAACAACACAGGTTGAGCTTGTTTTGATCGAAATGCAGGAATACATTGAGGTATCTCAAACACCTGAGGAGACTTTTATGTGTCCTGTTGCACTGCGTAGTGACGCAATCTCCCGTTTTTCCCGGCGTTCTTTTCTTCGCTATTCCGCTGCCGCTTCTGTGGCTGCCTCAGTTCCCATCCTGACCGAGTCGCATTTGGCATACGCGCAACGGCGCATGGTTGCCAAGAATATTCCCGCAGATGCTGTCCGCATCGATGCGAACGAGAACCCTTTGGGGCCGTGCTCCGGAGCCTGCGCGTCGATTTCCAGCCTCATTCCTGAAGGCGGACGCTATGATTTCGACCTGACAATCAAGCTGATGAGGACTTTCAGTGAAATCGAAGGTCTCAAGATTGAATACGTCATGCCTTATGCCGGATCGAGCGAGCCGTTGCACTACACTGTCATGGCTTTTACATCGAAAGATAACCCTTACGTCACTGCCGATCCGGGCTACGAAGCAGGCATGCGGGCCGCTGACTTGAAAGGCGCGAAGATTATCAAGGTGCCGCTGACTGCAGGCTACGCGCACGATGTGAAGGCAATGGCCGCAGCAGATCCGAATGCCGGGGTCGTCTACGTTTGCAACCCGAATAACCCGACAGGCACGATCACGAGCCGCGAGGACATTGAATACCTGCTTGCTAACAAGCCGAAAGGCGCTGTTCTGTTGATTGATGAGGCTTACATTCATTTTTCGGATGCGACTCCGTCTCTTGATCTCGTAAAAGCTGACAAAGATGTGATTGTTCTGCGGACCTTCTCCAAGCTGTATGGGATGGCGGGCGTGCGCTGTGGATTCGCGATTGGCCGGCCTGATCTGCTGGCAAAATTGCAGTACTACGGAATGAATGCCATGCCAATCATGGCGGTCGCGGCAGCCACCGCCAGCCTGCAGGAAAAGGACCTCATTCCGCAGCGCAAGAAGATCAACACGGACATTCGCCAGGAAACCTTTGATTGGCTCGCGGCGAACAACTACAAGTTCACGCCGTCGCAAAGTAACTGCTTCATGCTTGATACCGGACGTTCGGGTAAGGAAGTACTGGCTGCGATGGCGAAAAAGAATGTTTATGTGGGCCGGGTATGGCCTATCTGGCCGAACAGTGTTCGCGTTACCGTGGGCACTCGGCCGGAGATGGAAAAATTTCGTACCGCGTTTCAGCAGGTCATGAGCTCATCGACAGCAGGTCTGGAACCGCTGCCTCTTCCGGAGCGGCTGCGGGAGCACCCGTATACGCACTTCTCTTGAGCGAAAACATAACTCCATTTTTTGTCTCGCCCTGCTGCTTCCTTAAACGCAGCAGGGCTGTCGTTAATGGCTGCATCACGGGTGATAGGCACCATATTTGGATGCGAGGCAATCCGGTAGTCAGAAACAAACACATTCCTGCGGTACAATTTTGAGCACAAATTGTAGTGCGCTCATTCTTGCCTGGTGAATATACGGATGGCTGCCCATGCTCAGAATGTTGTCATAGGAGAAATGCATAAGCGTTCGCCGCATATGGCAATTCTTTTGCGCGCGGCAGGAGCATTTCTTGTGCTGCACATGGCTGCGGTCCTGCTGGCGGGCAAGCAGGCAGTGGCTGCGTCTTATGTGTTTTTAATTGCTGCGCCGTTGCTTGCAACCCTGGCTTGTGCCTGGCGCGGAGCGGCCTGTACTGGAATCAGCAGGGCCAAATGGATGCTGGTTGGAGCCGGTACATTTCTCTGGTTCGCAGGCATGGTGGTGAGCGCGCACCAACACTTTCAGACCGGACCCGAAAGCGTCGCGCTGCTGGAAGATTTTCTCTACTTTATTTACGGAGTGCCAGTATTGGTTGCACTCTCGGTTGCGGCGCCCGACGAGAACTTCCGCCCTATTCTGTTCCTCGACATACTGCAGGCATTTTTGGCGGTAGTGCTGGCGTATTTCGTGTTGTTCAATGCCTTCCCATTTGCCGAAAGTATTGCGCATCCAATCCCGGTTCGAGTGCTGGTGCGCGTGCATGATATCGGAAATATAGTACTGGTTGTCGCGGCCGTTTTCCCATTGTTAGTCAGGCCGCAGGCAGAAGAGAAGACTTTCTATCGAATACTCGCCGCCTACACACTCAGCTATGCAATTGTGGCGGCAATCTACAATCGTGCTTCGGCATATTGGAACGTTAAAAGCGGCACGCCAGCTGATCTTCTGATAGACCTTCCATGGCTGCTTCTTGCGGTACCCGCTTTCGGGCTTACGGTCAGATGTGCAGAGCCTTCACTTCAATCCCGCTCGAATCTGGTAGCGCTTTTTGTGAATAATGCGAGTCCGATTTTCTTTACATTCGCAGTGTTGGCGCTAGGCGTATATATAACCACAAAAAATCTCCCTTTAGGAATTGCTGTTACCTGCGTGGCATTGATTGTGTATTGTCTGCGCTCAACCATGCTGCAAAGCTGGTATTTCAGCACGCAGACTGCTCTCTATGAAGCCAACAACAAACTGCACGCGCTTTCCCTTCGAGATTCATTAACCGGTGTTGCGAACCGGGGCGGCTTCGAGCGCGCCATAAAGCTCGAATGCGAACGGACGCAACGCACCGGCGAGCCCCTTGCGCTGCTTATGATGGACGTCGACTGCTTCAAGGCACTCAACGATACCTACGGGCATGTGCACGGCGATGAGTGCCTCGTTCGGATCGCGACGGAGATTGAGAAAAATCTGAACCGATCCAGCGATACGATCGCCCGGTATGGCGGCGAGGAGTTTGCCGTGCTCTTACCGAAGACAGAGCTGGAGGGCGCTGTGCGCGTTGCCGAAAAATTGCGCAACGCCGTTATGGAATTGTTTATCCCTAACGAGACAGAAATCAGCAATTTTGTTTCCATCAGCGTTGGAATCGCTGCCTATGGACGCGGGGACAAGATCAGCTCCAGTGGCCTGGTCCATGCTGCGGACAAAGCTCTCTACGTCGCAAAACGAAATGGCCGCAACCGATATGAGATTGCAGCCGACTCTTCGCTAGAACATATCTCTTAATGGCTGGTTACTGCCCCTCATCTTCAGACGGCATGGCGTAATAGCCCTTGCGAGCCTGTATTTTCAGGCCGTCGCCTTTGCAGGAAATGTCGAGCTTGCGATAGCCGCCGTCAAGCTTCTTGTCAGTCGGAGTGTAGCTGGCAAGATATTGCGTGCGCAGTTCGTCTTCAATCTGCTGGAAGGCGGCTTCCATCTTCTTGCCGTTGTTGCCTACGTCGATCATGCGGCCACCGGTCTCATCGGCCATTTTTTTCAGAGCGGATGCACCGGAGTAGCCCATGTTGTAACCGTAGTAGAAGCCACGATCAGCAATCAGGAGGGCGTAGATGATGGTATTGGACTTCTGCGCGGCTTCAATGGCGTCGGCGATTTTGTGCGTGCTGCCCTGGTCTTCCCCGTCTGTGAGCAGTATGAGCGCTTTGCGACCTGTCTCAGAGCGCATCTTGTCATTCGATACCTCGTACACCGCGTCATAGAGCAGCGTGCCTTTGGGGTCGCCATGCACCGGTATTGGACCCTGGCCGATTCCGGGAATGCCGGATGCACCGCCTCCGCCACCAGTATTAATTTCAGCCTGATCCATTGCTTTTTCGATCAGGCGCGGATTGCTGGTGAAGTCCTGCATCAGGCTCACCTGCACATCAAATGAGACAAGGAATGCCTCATCCTTTGAGCGAAGAATGCGTTTGACGAACGCGCTGCCAGTTTGCTGCTCCATCGGGAGTACGTTCTGCTGGCTACCGCTGGTATCTAGCAGGATGCCGAGGGTCAGCGGGAGATCGGCTTCGGCAGAAAAATTCTTGATCGTCTGCTGCTGCTTGTCTTCAAGAACGGTGCAGTCGTCTTTGGCCAGGTTCGGAACAAGGCCACCCTGCTTGTTACGCACCGTGAAATAAAGGCTGACGAGGTTGACGTTGGCCCTGAAGGTGGGGGTGGCTTTTTCTTCTTTGGTGGTGTCCGGCGCATTGCTTACCGGAGAAGCGTCCGGAGACGGAGCTTCCTGTGCAAAAACCGCGACGGAACGGCCCGCCAACAGCAGCATAATCGCCAAAACAGGAAGGATGAGCCTGCGCCAACGCATAAGTACATCTATTTGACGAGGAACAGGGGATAAAGGTCAATCGGAACTGAGGCGAGCCGGGTAACGTCTATTTTTGATAGTCTTATATGGAGCCGGATTGCCGTTCGCACACTAACGAAACAGTAGTTCGGAGCATCTAAAAGCAGTGCAAGCAAACTGCCGTATCAATTCCGCGGCAGCCTGTTGTACAAGTAGCGCGGGGGTTTTTCGAGACAATGCAAGGTGCCTTGGCAATTTTGCTGGCCTTTCTCATGCTGGGTGTGCCTCAGCAGCAACAGCAGCAGAGTATTCCGGACGCGCCTGCGCCCCAGCCTGCCAGTGCACCGGATTTATCGAATCTGAAGAATAGCATCACGCCGGGAAAGGGAGCCGCGCCGGCACAGCCTGCGCAGAGTTCTCCCGCCGGGCAACAGTCTCCGGCCGGGCAGAATGGGCAACCTTCGTCTAGTGGACAATCTTCATCTTCTGATACCCAATCCGCGCCGCAGCAGGACAATTCACCGCAGCAGGAACCTCCCCAAATTCTCCATGGGCAACAGCAGCAGGCTTTTCTGATCCGTGTACCTGTCACCTACGTTCATGTCCCAGTCACTGTGCGCGATAGGAAGCGTAATCTGGTTGCGGGCCTTACATGGCGGCAATTCAAGATTTTTGAGGATGGAATCCGGCAGAAGATTTCCTTTTTTTCTGTTGACCCGCTACCGATCTCAGTGGCTTTTGTCGTAGACCAGACCCTGCCTTCTGACATCATGCAGAGAGTCAATCAGAGCCTCGCGGCTGTGACAGGAGCATTTACGCCAGCAGATACTGTAGCCGTTTTTACCTACAACAGCAGCACAACCATGGTTAGCGACTTCACAGGTGCCCAAGGCGCACGTCTGCCGGCCGCGCTGCAAAGCGCCAAGTCTTCCGGACGCAGCATGGGGGTCATTTCTCCAGGCGGCCCACTCGACAACGGCCCGACGATCAACGGTAGACTAGTTGATCCTAATATGGCCCCGCAGCGCGGCAACATGGGCTTTATTACCATTCCAAGGGAAGTCCATCCCCTGAACGACGCCATTCTCGAAGCGGCCAAGGCGCTTGCGCAGCAGCCTACGTACCGCCGCCGCATCCTTTATGTGATCAGCGATGGCAAGGAATCTGGCAGTAAGGCCTCGTATAAAGAGGTTGTCCGCTATCTCTTGACCAATAACATTTCGGTTTTTGGCACATTGGTTGGGGAATCGGCGATGTGGGGCGTTGGCTATCTCGACAGATGGCGTCTCCCGCTCATCCCCACGATGCGCGACAATATTCTGCCCAAATATGCCATAGCGACTGGCGGCGCACTTGAGTCACAGTACTCCGAAAACGGCATACAGCAGAGTTTTGCAAGGATATCCGCGTCGGTGCGCTCGCAGTACAATCTGGGCTACTACACACACTCAGGCGTCATGAGCGACAGGTTCCACAGGATCACTGTGGTGGTCGAAGTTCCCAATGTGGATGTAAACGCGAAAGACGGCTTCTACCCGTCTGCCTCTATGCGACAATGATCCTGCTTACAAACGGGCCTGCGCTGGCTCTAAGCGCAGCCGTTGTGTGGG
>DATAQW010000219.1:0-2969 GCA_036264445.1 Pseudacidobacterium sp. | reverse complement strand
GAGATAGTCCTAAGCTATAAGTTCTGGCAGACTCATTACGGTTCAGATCCCAATGTGCTCGGCAAGGCCATCCATCTCGATGGAGATCCATACATCATCATCGGCGTAATGGGACCGAAGATGACGAAACCGGAATTTGCTCAAGTATGGGTGCCACTTGCTTTGACTGCCAAACAGGCAGCAGTGCGCGGCGAGCATCATTTTCTCGTGATCGGCAGCCTTAAGCCTGGCGTGACAGTTTCAGAGGCTCAGGCAGACATGAACACGATCTCAAAAAATCTTGAACAGACCTATCCGGAAGACGACAAAGGCTGGGGGGCCATCGTCCGGTCTCTACGCGAAGAGACGGTCGGCAAAGTTCGTCCAGCGTTGATCATGATGCTTGGAGCTGTGGCTTTTATCCTGTTGATTGCCTGTGCGAATGTTGCCAATCTCGTCCTCGCACGCACATTTGCTCGGCGCAAAGAGATTGCCATCCGCTCTGCGTTAGGTGCAAGCCGTATTCGTATTATCGAGCAGCTGCTTTGTGAATCTGTGATTATCAGCTTATGCGGAGGCGCCCTTGGGCTCATTGCTGCTCATTTTGGTATCGAACTACTGATTAAGTTTTTTGCCGACAAGCTGCCGCGTATGGGTGAAATCGGACTCAATGGTTCCGTGCTTGCTTTCACGTTCGCACTTTCAATCGCGACTGGTCTCCTTTCTGGCCTCTTCCCGGCCTGGAGAATGACGAAAGGGGAGGTGAATGATGCCCTAAAGCAGGGACTCGGCAGGACAGATGTTGATAGTGGTACCAGCAAGACTCGCTCCGCTCTTGTAGTTATCGAGGTTGCGCTCTCGTTAGTTTTGCTTATCGGGGCAGGGCTTATGATCCGCAGTCTTTGGAAGCTGCAAACGATTGATCCTGGATTTGATGAGCATAATGTCCTCACTGCTTCCATATCGATAAACAAGCAAGAGTTCAAAGATCCCACGCAAGAAGCGCAGTTCTTTGATGAAGTTCTTCAGCATGTGCGCTCTCTGCCCGGAGTTGAGTACGCCGGCGCCGTAGACGACCTGCCTTTGAATGGCGGTTCCAGTCAGCCCGTTGCGATTGAAGGACATCCTGTTGTCGCGTTATCTGAACAGCCTGAGGTATCCGTCCGCGTCGCAACGCCGGGCTATATCAAAGCAATGCACATTAGACTTTTGCAAGGGCGCGATATCAGCTCTGACGATACGGCTGATTCACAAGCCGTGGCCATCATCAGCCAATCTATGGCGAAGGAGTTTTGGCCCAATGAAAGTCCGATTGGCCATCATTTGAAACTATCCTTCTATCCGGACAAGGACAGGGAGATTGTCGGTGTCGTTGGCGATGTAAAACAGCATGGCCTGAATAACTCGGCTGGCATCGCTACGCTCTACTGGCCGGTGGCACAGACATCGGGCTCAGCAATGGTGCCCTGGCGGCCTTTCTCTCTTCAGATTGCCATTCGCACGACAACACCTCCTCAAAAGCTCGTCGAGGCAGTAACGGCCGCTGTACATCAAGTAAAAGCCGATATTCCCGTGGACAATGTGCTGACACTGGAAGACTTCGTAGGCGAGACTTTAACGCAACAAAGCTTCAACATGCAGCTGCTCGCCATCTTTGGCCTACTTGCGCTGTTTCTTTGTGCACTTGGTATTTACAGTGTGCTTGCATATGCCGTGAAACGTCGTATGCGGGAGATCGGCTTGCGCATTGCGTTTGGTGCGACATTGCAGGATGTCGTGCGCCTGGTGATCGTTCAAGGCATGAAACCGACCCTCGCTGGTATTGGAATTGGGCTGGTCGCCGCTCTAGCTCTGGGCCGCATGGTCACGAGCATGATCTATGGAGTGAGTTCGCGTGATCTCATTACCTTTATAGCTGTAACCATGGTGATTATTGTTGTAGCGTTTTTTGCCAGCTTGATTCCGGCGCTTCGCGCAACACGGGTTGATCCGCTTGTCATTCTTCGCGACGAATAAAGCTTAGGCCCAGGCGGCCGCGTGAAGCCGATGTCAGTCGAATCGTTGAGCAATGCCTTCGACTGCGCACGCGAGAGCATCTCCATCCCCGGAAGCTGCACACCCGGGTGGAGTTTACGAAAGCCACGAATGGTGTGGTGATCCCTGCAAGTGATAAGACTTCGGGAGCCTCAGCCATCTGTTCTTCGTTACCTAGACCGCCCGTTTTCATGTCACGCGCAACAGAAGACGCGCCTTATTCTGTTACTCTGTGTGCCATGTCTCGTGCTCTTCTGATGGCTGCTCTGTATGTTTTCGCTGGACTCACCTGGGGGCAAGAACTAAAGCCGCTCAATCCTGCGCTGATCGATAGCAAGTGGCATGCTGCATGGGTTGCTTGCCCTGACGCTCCGCAGAAAGATCTGGGTGTCTTTTATTTCCGCAAAGAAATTACGCTTGCTTCGGTTCCTGAGCATTTCTGGGTGCATGTGAGCGCGGACAATCGCTTTCTGCTTCATGTAAATGGACAGTATGCGGGCGAGGGTCCGTCACGCGGCGATTTGTTTCACTGGCGATTTGAGACGATCGATCTGGCTCCGATGCTGCGCACGGGGAAGAACGTTTTTGCGGCGACGGTGTGGAATTTTGGCACGCGTGCTCCTGTGGCGCAGATGAGCAACCGGTCGGGCTTTATGTTGCAGGGCGACACGAAGGCGGAAGAGATTGCGGACACCGATCCATCATGGCAGGTGAAGCAGGAAACCGGACACGGGCTTGCCGCAAAGAATGGCGCGGGCGGATACTACGCGGCCGGTCCGGGTGAGCGCGTCGATGGCCGATCCACAACCTGGGATTGGGATGCGCCTTCGGTTGCGGATGCAAGTTCGTGGCATGCGGCGGAGGTGGTGGGCCACGCTGCGATGCGCGAGGCGCAGGATGCCGACAATAACTGGGAACTGGTGCAGGATCGGCTTCCACCGATGGAGCATCGGCTG
>DATAQW010000192.1:0-9213 GCA_036264445.1 Pseudacidobacterium sp. | reverse complement strand
AGCGCATTGTTACATCGCGTGCGCGCCTCGATGATCCAGGCAAGCCTGTCGGCGTCTTTATGCTGGTCGGCCCAAGCGGCGTGGGCAAAACAGAGACGGCTCTCGCGCTTTCCGATCTTCTCTATGGCGGAGAACGCAACCTTATCACCATTAACATGTCGGAGTTCCAGGAAGCGCACACCGTCTCAACGTTGAAGGGCTCGCCCCCGGGATATGTAGGTTATGGCGAAGGCGGCGTTCTGACAGAAGCGGTACGTCGCAGGCCATATTCCGTCGTGCTGCTTGATGAGGTCGAGAAGGCGCACTCCGACGTACTGGAGCTGTTCTACCAGGTCTTCGACAAAGGCAACATGGAAGACGGCGAAGGCCGCTCTATTGATTTCAAAAACTGCATCATCATCCTCACCAGCAATGCAGCAACCGACACGCTGATGAAACTGACTACAGACAAGGAAACGATGCCGGACAGCGAAGGACTGGCCACAGCCATCAAGCCGGAGCTGAACAAAATTTTCAAGCCCGCCTTTCTTGGCCGCATGATGGTTGTCCCGTATTTCCCGGTGCGCGATGAGGCGTTGAAGCAGATCATCCGCCTGAAGATCGGCAAAGTGCAACGTCGATTGCAGGAAACGCACAAGATCGCGTTTGAATATGACGACTGCGTGCTCGATGAAGTAGCGAAGCGCTGCACTGAGGTCGAAAGCGGCGCGCGCAATGTCGACAACATTCTTACCAACACCATGCTGCCTGAGATTTCCCGCGAAGTACTTTCGCGCATGGCAGAGGAGACGCTTACAGAGAGGGTTAAAGTCACCGTTTCTCCGGAAGGACGTTTCGCGTATGAGTGGTAAATCAATGCGGCTTTAGCCGCCGAAGTAACAATATTCGGCCGTGGAAGTATATTTTGAAACGCGCTGTAACGGCCCTGGCGCAGCTGCTCGAGGTTTGGCTGCGCACAATTTTTGAACGAAAGTAGCGGCAGATCGATATGGCATCTCTTCAGAAAGATAGAATCCTGAACTTTACCAGCCCGTTGGGAACAGACGTACTTCTTCCGGAGTTTGTCGCAGGCTCTGAAGGCATATCAGAACTTTTCTACTATCAAGTGGAACTGATCGCCACTACTGATACCACGATCGACCCGAAGAAGCTCGTCGGCTCCAAAGTCACCATCGGCATCGTGGCTGATGATTCAGGCAAGGAGCGATACATCAACGGTATTGTTGCCGGATTCGAATCCTGTGGAGGAGATGAAGAGTACAACAACTATCGCGCATACATTGTTCCCAACCTGTGGCTGTTGACGCTGAATACCAACACGCGCGTATTTCAGGACAAGACCGTCACCGACGTCGTTAAAGCAGTGCTTTCGAAATACAACATCACTGCATCCATCGAGACGTCGAACACCTACACGCCGATGGAGTACTGCACGCAATACCGCGAGACCGACTTCGATTTCATCTCGCGCCTCATGGAGCAGCACGGCATCCTGTACTACTTCAAGCACACCGACCAGGATCACACATTCACGCTGCAGGACACATCCAGTAAGCTCAGCGCCTGCGACATTCAGAGTGACTTTATGTATGCGCAGGAGGGCGACAAGAGTGCCGGATTTTACGACTTTGTGATTACCGCGCTGCGTTCGAAGACCGGCATCACGACCGGCCAGTTCACAGCATGGGACTATAGTTTCATTCGTTATCAGCGCCTTCCCGATCCATTGAAGAGTACGGATACCGCCAGCCCTTTAGGCGCGAACAAGCACGAAGATTACGACTACGCCAACAGTGCCGCCGCTTATCTGAAGAAGCCGGGCTCCGATTCAAAAATCTCCGACTTGTCTAACTTCTTCCAGACCATCCGCCGCGACAGCAGCGATGCCGAGGGTGTCGTGATCGACGGCGTCTCAAACGCCATTTCCATGATGACCGGATACAGCTTTACTTTGAAGGAGTATCCGGTACAGTCGATCAACGGAAAATACCTTCTTACACGCATCGAGCACAATGTAAGGCAGACACCGCCGTATCGCTCAAGAGCGGCTGCGCCGATTACGCCATACGGCAACCGCTTTACCGCGATTCCATTTGCCACTCCGTTCCGCCCGCCAATCAAGATGCGCAAGCCAGTAGTCGGTGGCATGCACACCGGGCAGGTTGTTGTTCCATCCGGCGAAGACTCGCACATGGACAAGTATGGCCGCGTCTGCGTGCAGTTCTTCTGGGACCGCGAGCGCAAGGCAAACACTCCTGACAATACACTACTGCGCGTGGCGCAAAGCTGGGCAGGCAAGGGATGGGGAACATATTTCTGGCCGCGTGTGAATGATGAAGTGCTGATTGATTTCATCGAAGGCGATCCCGATCAGCCCATTGTCGTCGGCTCCGTCTACAACGGCGTCAACATGCCGAAGTACGATCCGGCCGGACAATACACACTTTCTGGCGTTCTTACGCGAAGCTCGAAAAACGGCGGCGCGGCCAATGCTAACGAACTGCGCTTCGAAGACCTGAAGGGCAAAGAGCAGATCTTCATGAACGCGGAGCGTGACTATGACCTGCACGTAGAAAATGACCATCACACGCTCATCGGCCATCAACAGCATGAGAAGATCACTGACGACCACTATATGGAAGTGGATGGCAACCAGCATCTGCTGGTGAAGAAGAAGCTGGTCGAAGAAATCGACGACGATGTGCAGCAGAACATGAAGGCCAAGCAGGTCATCCAGATTGGCTCAGACAAAAGCGAAAGCGTCGGCAGCAACCTCAAGCTCAAGATCGGTTCAGACTCCAACATCAACGTCGGCATGAACCAGAACGAAAAAGTGGGCATGAACTACTCGCTCAATGTGGGCATGAACCACTACAACAAGGCAGGTATGGTCTATGTCGTCGATTCCGGCGAAGAAGTCCACATCAAAGGCGGAATGACCGTCGTTATCGAAGGCGGCATGGGCGTTTGCATGTCCGGCCCCGGCGGCTTTGTGAGCATCGATCCCAGCGGCGTCACCATTCAGGGCATGATGGTGCGCATCAACAGCGGAGGCGCATCCTTGCAAGGCTCGCCCGCGCAGACGCAGGACCCGCAGGCCCCCGATTCGCCCACAGCGCCTACTGCGCCAACGTTCCCCGGAGACTATCCTCCATCGCAGCCGGCATCTGCATCCGTGAGCTCCAGCACAACAGGACCATCGATTGGCACCGGCTCTGCATCCGCTTCCTCAACTCCATCAGCTCCGAGTCTGCCCGCAGCTCCTGACGCAGCAGCTGCAGCCGGAGCAGCCCAAGGACCAGCCAATCAGGCAGAACAAGCCGCCCAACAGGCAACCCAACAAGCTGCGCAGGGCGCGCAACAGGCCGCGAACCAGGCGCAGCAGTTTGCCAATCAGGCCCAGCAAGCCGCACAGCAAGCGGCGAGTCAGGCACAACAGGCCGTGAACCAGGTGATCCAGCAAGCCAGGCAGGAATATCAGGCAGCCCAAGGAGCAGTACAGCAGGCGCAGCAGGCAGTCAGCCAGGCAGGCGCGCAAGGACAAGCCGCGGCGCAGCAAGCACTGAATCAGGCGCAGCAGGCCGCGCAACAAACTGCGCAGCAGGCAGCCTCAGCCGTGCAACAGGCCCAGAAGCAGGCCCAGCAAGTCGAACAGCAAGCGCAGCAGGCCGCCCAACAAGCGCAACAGCAGGCCCAGCAAGCTGCCCAGCAGGCCCAGCAACAAGCGCAACAAGGGGTTCAGCAAGGACAGCAGGCAGTACAACAAGCTCAGCAACAGGCCCAGCAAGCACAGCAGCAGGCGCAACAAGCGGCGAAGCAGGCCCAGCAGGCTGCTCAACAAGCACAGCAACAAGCGCAACAAGCCGCATCGCAGGTCAAGGGAGCTGCTGCCCAAGCACAACAACAAGCCCAGCAAGCCTCCCAACAAGCCCAGCAGGCGGCCAGCCAAGCCATCCAACAGGCGGGAAGGGGATTCTAATCAAAAATGGGGATGCCTGCCTGCACCATTACCAGCCAGACCGCTCACGGAGGCATCGTCACCGTCGGGTTTCCGCAGGTGCTCATCAACATGATGCCCGCCTCACGCATCGGTGACCTGCATGTCTGTCCCATGGTGACCGGAATTGTTCCTCACGTGGGAGGGCCGTTCATTCTCGGCTCGATGACGGTCCTCACAGGCTTCATGCCACAGTCGCGCGTAACCGACCAGCTTGTCTGTGTAGGCCCTCCTGATGTTGCAGTGATGGGAGCGACCACTGTACTCGTCGGCATGGCGGGAGCAGGTGGTATGGCCGGAGCCATGGGCGGATTGGGCGCGCTGGGAGCTGCTGTTCCCATAAATCCATCAGCCGCGACGGCAGCCGCTGCGGCCCAGGCGACGCTTCAGCCCAACAGCACGGTAGCCATACAAGTTCCACCGGGCGCAAGCCTTCCGCCGATGCAATTACAGCAACCCGGATTTCCCGATCTGCCTCCGGAAGTGACGGCAACATTTCAAAGTGTGCAGCCGGTGACGCTGCCGCAAGGGACTCAGTTGTTCGCCCTCGCAGATTCAGCGCTTGGTGGAGACAACAGCTTCTGGTCGATGGCGCCTCCGGAGATTCCGAAAGTTCCTTCTGACCTCAACGCTCAGGACATCGTGAAAGTGCTTACCGTGACTGCTCCGGA
Source organism: Pseudacidobacterium sp. (assembly GCA_036264445.1). GTDB lineage: Bacteria > Acidobacteriota > Terriglobia > Terriglobales > Acidobacteriaceae > Pseudacidobacterium. Next base: position 4,545 of record DATAQW010000192.1, on the reverse strand, counting down.
CGGCCTCAAAGCCTGGGCTGGACAAGCTGCATCACAAGCAGGACAGACAATGTCGGACGCGCAGCAGCAGGCATCTCAGACCGCATCACAGGCCCAGCAATCAGTCAATGATGCGATGCAGCAGGCGCAGCAGCAATATAAAGCCGCACAGTCCTCTGTGCAACAGGCCCAGCAGGCGATAGACCAGGCGGCCACACAGGGAAAGACCGCCGCACAACAAGCAGCACAGCAGGGCCAACAGGCATTGAGCCAGGCGCAGCAACAAGTCCAACAGGCAATGCAGCACGGACAGCAAGCGGTCCAGCAGGCACAACAACAGGCCCAGCAAGCGCAGGAGCAGGCAAAACAAGCGCTGCAACAGGGACAACAAGCAGCTCAGCAAGCCAAGCAACAGACTTCACAAGTATGGACTTCATCGCAATCCGCAGTGCAACAAGCAATCCAGCAGTTCGCTGCGCCGAGGAGGGGCTGAACGAGAGATGATTCAGGCGCCCGAAATGCAGAAGGCCGCAGCCGGCAGGTATCTGGCGATGCTTACGCAGTTTGTGTCAACAGTGCGCGGGGCAGTTGTCAGCGCGAAAAATTCGCAGCAGGCCCCTCAACAGGCAAAGGTATGGCAGGAAAAAGCACTTCCCGTGCTCGAAAACAGGCTTTCCGCAACCGAGGAGGCAATGACGCATTTTCTCATCGGCAACCAGCAGCCGTTGATCGAGCAGGCAATGAAATCAATATCTCTTGCGCGCGACCTGGACGGCTACCCGCTTACTTTCGCGGGCGAGGAATTCGCCGGAAAGCTCGAAGATCATCAGCGGCTCGCGGTATTTGCAGCATGGCAACTTTGCGATGCTGTTGGCGTTGTGTAGGAGTAGCGGTTCTGAGTATGACTTTGCAACAGCAACAAGGTGTCATCTTCTCCGCAGGCACCCGCATTGGGCGATGGATCATTCCTTCGATCCCCTTCGGGTGGAATTGGATACCGGATTTTGGCATTCAGCGCGGCGGCGAAGGCGCGATTCCCAGCAATGTCTACCTGAAAGAAGATGAACTCCTTGCTGGAGACAAGCTTGCGCCATACATCCAGACGCAAATCGCGATGATGAAGCACACATTTCTCGATCCGGCGATTGCCGGCCCTGTGCCCGTGGAATTTCCAAACGGGGAAGAGTCCGCGATGCTAATGCTGAAACATCAGCCGATCAACAATGTGACCGTAATTCAGGTTCAGCATTACATAAGGAGTGGAAAATGGATCGGCATTGCTACGCTGACCACTCTGGAATCGGAACTCCTCAAAGTCCGGCCCGATTTCGAGAAGTTCATGCAGATGCTGCAGGTTGAAGGTTGAAGATCGAAATATATTCGCAAAAGCCCACTTTATAAGCGGGCTTTTCGGCTTTTCTATTTTGGAAAAAGTCGGGTGCGTGTCCCACTCAAGCCTTCAGTTGGTTTGAGTGGGACAGTTTTAAGAACAAGCCGCTGTTAATTGCTATACAGCAATGCTCCTTCAGTCTTTAGATCGCCTTCTTTCCCGACTGGGCGGTAGAAGAGCTGGTTGTTCTCGAGATAAACCTCGAGGAATGCCGGGCGGTCGATGATATGTCCGGCGATCAGCGCTTCTGAGAGCGGATCTTCCACATATCGCTGTAGGGCGCGGCGTAACGGACGTGCTCCGTAGGTGCGGTCGACCAGCGTTTTTTCGAGGATCCACTTCTTGGCGTCTTCGAGGACCGAAATGGTAATGGCCTTCTGAGCCAGGTTCGTATTGAGCTGCTGTACAAGCAGTTCGAGAATCTGGATCAGGTCCGCGTCCGAGAGCGCCTGGAAGATGATGATCTCATCCAGACGGTTCAGGAACTCGGGGTTGAAGGTGCGCTTTACTTCGTTCCTGACGAGCTCTTCGATCTTTTCAGCGACAAGATCTTCGCGCTCGCTCTGGAAGCCGAGCCCCTGCTTGCGCTGCAGGTGGCGCGCGCCGATGTTCGAGGTCATGATGATGATCGTGTTCTTGAAGTCGACCGTGTTGCCGAGACCGTCGGTTAACTGACCATCTTCAAAGACCTGTAACAGGATGTTGAAAACATCCGGATGCGCCTTCTCGATCTCGTCAAGAAGCACGACCGAGTATGGCGAACGCTTGACGCGCTCGGTGAGCTGGCCACCTTCCTCGTAGCCGACGTATCCCGGAGGCGAGCCAATGAGCTTCGAGACGGAGTGCTTTTCCATGAACTCCGACATATCGAAGCGGATCAGCGCTTTTTCCGAGCCGAAGAGGAACTGCGCGAGTGTGCGGGCCATTTCGGTCTTGCCAACGCCGGTCGGTCCGAGGAAAAGGAATGAGCCAATGGGCCGGTGCGGCGATTTGAGTCCGGCACGCGAGCGGCGGATGGCGCGGGCCAGGGCTGAGATTGCCTTGTCCTGCGAGATCACCCGCTTGTGCAACTCCTCTTCAACGCGCAAGAGCTTCTGCGTCTCTTCTTCCTTAATGGAGGTGACGGGAACGCCAGTCCAGCGGCTGACAACTTCTTCAATGTCTTCGCGGCTTACGATTCCGGCGGCGGAGTCATCGAGATGGTACTTGTCACGCAACCCGCGAAGATTCTCACGTTCCTTGCGCTCTTCATCTGAATAGAAGCGCGCTTTTTCGAACTCGTGGTTGGCGATGGCCGAGTCCATGTGGTGCACGATGAACTTGATGCGCTTGTGGACTTCGGTGATTTCGTCGGGAAGGGAAGTCTGCCGCAACTTGACCCGAGCCCCGGCTTCGTCGATGAGATCGATGGCCTTGTCGGGAAGGAAGCGGTCAGGAATGTAACGGTTCGAGTGCGCGACGGCAAACTGGATCGAGTCGTCGGTGTAGCTGACCGCGTGGAATTTCTCGTAGCGGTCCTTGATGCCCATGATGATCTTGATTGCATCTTCTTCATTCGGCGGCGGGACTTTCACAGCCTGGAAGCGGCGTTCGAGCGAACGGTCTTTTTCAATGGACTTGCGATATTCAGCGGGCGTGGTTGCGCCGATGCACTGTATCTCGCCGCGTGACAGAGCTGGTTTGAGGATGTTGGCAGCGTCGAGCGAGCCTTCGGCTGAGCCGGCTCCGACCAGAGTGTGCAGCTCATCGATGAAGATGATGCAGTTCTGGTTTTCCATCAGCTCTTTCATAATGGTCTTGAGGCGCTCTTCAAACTGACCGCGATATTTCGTTCCGGCGACAATCAGAGAGAGATCGAGAGCCAGGACGCGCTTGTCGGCAAGGAAGCTGGGCACATCGCCATCAGCGATGCGCTGCGCCAGGCCCTCGACGATAGCGGTCTTACCCACGCCAGGCTCGCCGATGAGCACCGGATTGTTCTTCGTGCGGCGGCACAGGATCTGCACCACGCGCTCCAGTTCTGCATCGCGGCCCACCAGCGGATCAAGCTGCGCGTCCATGGCGGCCTGTGTTAGGTCGCGTGAGAATTCGGCCAGCAAGCTCGATTCGCGGTTGCGTTGCTGTGTGGGCGCTTTTTCCTGCGTGGCGCGCGCCAGCTCTTCGCGGATGGCGATGAGCTTCAATCCGCGCTCGTGCAGAATCTCGGCGGCGAAGCATTTTTCTTCGCGCAAAAGGCCGAGGAGAAGATGTTCGGTCCCGATGTGTTTGTGCGACAGGCGCTCGGCTTCTTCAGCGGCGTAGGCCAGTACGCGCTTGCACTCGTTGGACAGGGGAAGATCGACAGAGGTAGAAACTTTTTCGCGGATCGTCGTGTGACCTTCGATCTGCTTACGGATGGATTCGACGGAAGCGTGCGAGCGGAGAAAGCGGTTGGTCAGCGCCTTGTCCTCGCGCAACAGGCCCAGCAACAGATGCTCGGTCTCAATGTATGGTGAGCCGAATTGGCTGGCCTCATACCGTGCAAAAAAGATGACGCGACGTGCTTTTTCTGTATATCGTTCGAACATATTTCCCCTTGGAAGACGGTTGCAACTTGTCGAAGTCCAATCCCACTCCCAGCCTGCGAACACCGGTCAGGTCGGAGCCAGGTTTCGATACCCTTCTTTGAGGGTTTCATCGCAAAGTACAAATGCCTTCATTCTCTCGCCGCTTTCACTCATTGAAACTGGCCCAGTGAAGACGGCCTTTTGGTCTGGGTGCTACGCATCCAGACCACTTTTCCGGCCCTCGATACCAGATTGCCGGTCTTACTTGATTCTCCGCTTAGACTTCGTGCGGAGACAGCTCCTCCATGCGACCTTTTTCCAGCCGCAAAACCCGGTTACATCGCCGCGCTAGCGTCATATTGTGCGTCACGAGAACCGATGTCAAATGTTCGCTTTCATGCAATCGCTGAAGCAATGAAAAAACTCCATCAGCGTTTTGACTGTCCAGATCGCCGGTTGGCTCATCGGCCAGCAGTAATCTCGGCTGTGTTACCAGCGCGCGCGCCAGAGAGACGCGCTGTTGTTCGCCCCCGGACAGTTCGCCGGCCTGATGATCTGCGCGGTCTTCGAGCTCTACCTCGCGCAGCCACTGTCTGGCGTGCTCAAATGCTTCGGCTTTGGACTGGCCGC
>DATAQW010000188.1:0-3401 GCA_036264445.1 Pseudacidobacterium sp. | reverse complement strand
TAGCACAGGGAGATCATTTTCCTGCAAGAATATTCTGCAATCCGCACCGCTAAATCGATGTTCTCGCGGTACCAAGTCAGGCATCGAGCTTCAACACGAGCAGAGTCATGTCATCATGCTGCGGGGCGCCAACCGTAAATCCATCGGCTGCCGCAAAGATCATCTCCAGGATGGCACTTGCGGACTTGCCTTCTGCACTCTGCGCGGCGGTAATCATCCGCTCCTCACCCCATTCTTCGTCAGCGTTATTCATGGCCTCGCTGATGCCATCTGTATAGAGCACCAGGACATCTCCTGGTTGCAGCTGGACTTTCTGTTCCGTATACGGTGCCGAAGGCAGCAGCCCAACTACAGGACCATCAGCTTCAAGACGAATGGTCTCTTTGCCGCGTAAAACAACTGGAGGATTATGACCTGCATTCACGCATTCAAGTACGCGCGTGGCTGGGTCATAAGATGCGAAGAAGAAAGTTGCGTAACGATTCGAGGCAGAAGCCTCGTACACCAGCCGGTTCACCTTATGCATCAGCTTGGCGAAATCGCGCGGGCCATCGAGAGTAATGCCGCGCAATGATGCGCGCAGGCTCGCCATTAGCAGCGCAGCCGATATGCCCTTGCCCGAGACATCGCCGATGGCCAACCCCACGCGGCCATCTTCGAGATCAATAACATCGTAGTAGTCTCCGCCAACGCCTTGCGCCGGACGGCAGAAGCCTGCAACCGTCGCTCCAGGAAGATGTGGCATCTCCTGCGGAAAGAGACGCTCCTGCACCTCGCGCGCGATTTCCATTTCGCGGTTGGCGCGCTCACGCTGCGCAGCTTCAGTTGCCAGCGACCGCGCCAGTTCGCTTACTTCGAGCGCAAGGCCAGTCTGTGATGCGAGTGCCTGCAACATTTTCATGTCGGCTGAAGAATACGCCGCCTCCGAGCGCTTCGGCCCCAGAGCCATTACGCCCATCATGCGATTGCGCCCAAGAAGCGGGAGCAGCAGCTCAGCATTCATCTGGTCGAGGGCATAACGCTCGGCTGTGCCGGCCATCAGATACCATGCGTCCGGGTCGTCGCGATAAAGACGCGCCGGCTCATTTGAATTAGTGAGATAACGCACTGCCGAGGACTGCACCGGCAGCGTGAGTGCTCCGCCAGCGGAAAGCCCAATGGATTGTTGTAAGACGAAATATTCGCCACGACGTAACAGCATAGCGATCTGGTCGACGTGCAGCGTCTCGGCAATGCGCCGCGCCACAGTCTCCAGCAGCGGCTGCGTCTCGGTATAACGGCGTACTTCTTCTGAGAGTTCATTCAGCACGCGCTCAGCGTCATAGGCCTCGCGGAAGAACCTGCGATCGAGCCACTGCTGTATACGCTTGCGCACGCCCATGCGCAGCAGCAGGACCAATCCCAGAAAGATCAGCGGACCGATCAAGTCGGAAGGCGTCTGCTGTTTTTTGCCAAAAACAGGCAGCAGAAGCTGCACCACAACCACCGTCAACAGTGCAAACTGCACAACCCAGAGCGTAGCTTTTGCCAACGCATAGCGAGCGCCCATGCGGATGAGGATGCGCACGTCCATCGCGCGTTGAACGAGGACGACATATACCAGCGAAAAAGGGGCAAACAGAAAGAACAGAAGGCCGGTATATGTTACCCAAAGGTGCTCTCCCATGCTGGTGGTAACGCCAAAGTGCGGCAGGAGCACGAAGACAATCAGGAGCGATCCCATTCCAATGCTCATGCCTGTCGTCAGAACACGCAGTCTGCGCCTTGCGTCTTCTGTTGAAGCAGAGCGCAGTTTGTCCAGTGTGAGCGCGAGGTATAGAAGAACACATACCAGATTCAGAAAATTAACCGGCTTCTCAGCCCAACCCTCGATGTGAACAAGGAACGGGCTGCAGCCACTTCCGTAATACTTGCCGTAAACCACAGGTATCATCACTAAGGAGCAAACTCCCAGCGGGATAAGTATCAGCCATTTAAGCCAGGGGAACTTTACATCTATGCGCGAACGCTCGGGAAAATAGATACCAAAGAGCAAAAGTGCGGACGCTGCAATGTACTGCAACAGCTGATACCAGATTTCGAACGACAGCGCTAATAGTCCCGTTGAGAGTCCATGATTGCTGAAAAAAATGACGCTGGGAGTGGTGAGCAGAATCAATAAAAGCCAGGCATTTCCTTCTGTGGGCTTGGCCAGCACAACCCAAACACCCATCAACAAGCAGACCAGCGAGACGGCGGAAAGTACAATCGTCTGGACCTCGAATACAGACCGTGGAATATTTTTGAAAATCGGATCGAGGGCGAAGGTAGCGAGGGTGATAGTTACTTCGCCGAAACTTCCGTTCTTGCGCTGGAAGCCCACGTCCATCATGTCTCCCGGACGGGCGGTATTGGTGATCTCATCCCAGACACGTGCCGCGTATGGAACCCCATTGAGCGATTCCAGCGTCGCCCCTTGCGCTACGCCCGCGGCCTTCGCTTCCGGCCGCAGTTCGCCGATGACACGCGTCTCCGCGTCATAACGAAACGGGTCCCGGACATGCTCGTCGGGATGAAAAGCGATGGCCCAGTAGCTCAAGGTCAGCGTAAGCCAGTACCCCAAACTGGCCAGCACATACAGTCCCAGGAGAAAGCGCAGCAAATTCGGTGAAGCTTTTTCGATCTTCATCTTCCTGGCAACCATAGTATCCGGCATCTACTGCTTTTTACGCATGGAAATGCTGCTCGGTTCACCGGTGCGCCTGTATTTGCCATGCGTGGTGCGATATTGCCGCGCAATCCTTTTCCCGCATCCTGAGCTTGAAGAACAGAAACACACGCCACTGAAGAGTCGGGCTCTCAAATCGGCAAACGAATGCAAGTGATCAACGGGAGCGAAAAGAAAGCCATCCTGTAAGTTTCAGAAGGAATCGCGCCAAAAGGGCGCGTGGCCTGGATGGCTAGTCATGGAGCACCGGGCGGGAATTGAACCCGCGAATACTGGTTTTGCAGACCAGCGCGTTAGCCACTTCGCCACCGGTGCCCGTCTGCCGCCGCGGAAGGGGGCCCGCGGCGACACTTTCAAAACATCTTACAGCGTTACTGCGGCTGCGCCACCGTGCGCAGATATGGCTTTACCGTCTTATAGCCAGGGAAAATCTTGTCGGCTTCTTCATTGGAGACAGCACCGGTAATGATAACTTCCCCGCCCTGCTTCCAGTTCGCCGGCGTAGCCACGCGATGCTTCGCCGTCAGTTGCAGAGAATCGAGCACGCGAATGATCTCATCAAAGTTGCGGCCAGTCGTCATCGGATAAGCCAGCGTCAGCTTGATACGCTTGTCCGGACCAATCACGAAGACCGTACGCACAGGTGCATTATTCGCAGGCGTGCGTCCCGTTGAAGAATCGCCCGAATCGGCTG
>DATAQW010000186.1:0-24019 GCA_036264445.1 Pseudacidobacterium sp. | reverse complement strand
ATCGCCGCAATTGTCGCGGGGCCAGAGGCGTAACCGCCAACGCTGATCACAACATCTGGTCGAAATTGCTTCAGAAGCTTGCGGCAATGCAAAACGCTTGCGGGAAGATCAAAAAGAGTGCGCAGGCGAGTCGTGAGGCTTACGTTATTGAGCTGGCCCACTTTGATGAGCTCAAGCTGGTATCCAGCCTGAGGGACTAAACGCGACTCCAAGCCGCGCGGCGTGCCTACAAAGAGAAGCTCAGGCTGGTATTGCTGCTTCAGAGCCTCAGCTATCGCCAGAGCAGGCATGATGTGACCGCCTGTCCCGCCTCCTGCAATCAGAACACGCACGCGTTAGTCGATCTCCCGCGTAATGTTGAGGAGCACGCCGATGGAAGCGAGCATGATGAAGAGCGAGGTCCCGCCGTAGGAGATGAATGGCAATGTAATGCCCTTTGTCGGCACGAGTGCGAGCACTACGCTGATATTGAAGAATGCCTGAATGAGAATGGTCGACGTAATGCCAAAGGCGAGAAATCGCGCAAAGGGATCTTTCGAGAGAATGGCGGCGCGCATTCCACGATAGCCGAGAACGATAAAGAGACTAACAACGATGACTGCTCCGATTAATCCCAGTTCTTCCGCCACGTTAGCAAAAATATAGTCGGTGTGCGGCTCAGGTAGATAAAAAAGCTTTTGCCGTCCTTCCATGTAGCCGAGACCGTGCAGTCCGCCGGTGCCTACGGCGATCAGTGACTGAATAATGTGAAAGCCCTTGCCCAGCGGATCAGCCTCCGGGTTGATGAAGGCCAGTAGACGGTCGCGGCGCCACTTCACGCGAAAAAGCATGAGGTAGAGCACGGGTATGGAGGCCAGCACGGCATAACCGAGATACTTCATCTCCATTCCAGCGAGATAGAGCATCAGCGCGGTGACACCCGCGCAGACCATGGCCGTTCCCAGGTCGGGTTCCTTCAGAATCAGGACAATAAAAACGAGACTTGGCAGTGCAGCAGGCAGAATAGTACCGCGCCAGTCATCAATGGTGCTCATGCGCTTCTGCAGGAACCATGCAAGGAAGAGTACGAGCGCGGGCTTAGCCAGCTCCGATGGCTGGAATGAGAGCGCTCCGAAGCGAATCCACCGGTGTGTATTGTGCGAATCGCGCATCAGGAATGCCGACATCAGCAAGATCACTGTGACCGCGACTGCGGGAAAGACAATATTGGGCCTGTTGTACTTGCGGTAATCGACCTGCATCAGCAGAGTCATGGTGGCGAGTCCGGCAGCGGCCCAGATCGCTTGCCGGATCACAAAGTAGTAGGGCGAGCCGAAGCGGTCCTTCGCCATAACGGCAGAAGCGCTGAAGACCATCGCCAGTCCGATGACGACGAGGATCAGTGTGGCGCAGTAGAGCCACTTATCGACGCCTACGCGTTTTGCCATACGCCCTGTCTCGCGTACACCAGGTCTTTGAAGACCTGCCCGCGGTGCTCATAGTTCTCAAACTGGTCATAGCTGGAGCATGCCGGAGCCAGCAGGACAATGTCTCCCGGCTTGGCAGCTTCCGATGCTTTGGTTACGGCGTTTTCCATCGTCTCTGAGTGAACGACCGGCACTGCGCCATAGATATGGGTTTCGATCTTCTCTGCTGCCGCACCAATCGTATAGACAGCCTTCACCCGTTCCTCCAGAAGTGAACGAAGCTGGCGGTAGTCGGAGTTCTTGTCCTTGCCGCCGAGGATAAGATGAATGCCTCCCGGAAAAGCTGCGATGGCCTTGGCCGCTGCGTCGACGTTTGTTGCCTTGGAGTCGTCGTAGTAATCGACGCCGTTGATGCTGGCGACAAATTCCAGGCGGTGTTCTACGGCTTTGAAAGATTCGACAGCGCTGCGGATTGCTTCCGGCGCTACTCCAGCAAGTCGCGATGCGCAGACTGCAGCGAGCACGTTCTCAATATTGTGATGGCCTTTAAGCGGAATGTTCTCGACCCTGAGGATGAACTCAGGCGCGGCCTGCTCGGATGCGCGGAAAACAATTGCTCCTTCATGGACAAACGCTCCCTGGCGCACGATGCGCTTCGCGCTGAACCAGAAAATCTGTGATTTGGCGCGCGCGGCCATGCGCGAGGCCACGTCATCGTCGGCATTCAGGACAAGCGCGTCTTCCGCAGTCTGATTGGTGAAGATGCGCTCCTTTGCGGCTGCGTAGTTTTCAAAGCTACCGTGTCGGTCAAGATGGTCCGGAGTCACATTGAGAACGACCGCGATATCGGGGCGGAACTGGAAAGTTGTCTCCAGCTGGAAGCTAGAAACTTCGAGCACGGACCAGCCGTCATCGCGGCTCCCATCGACCAGCGCAATCACAGGGAGGCCAATGTTTCCGCCGACTTCGACGGGCAGATTCCCTGCTTTCAGAATTTCGCCGCATAGCGAAGTTGTCGTGGTCTTGCCGTTTGATCCGGTGATGGCGAGGGTCTTTCCTTTGAGATAGCGCGCAGCCAATTCCACTTCGCCAATAATCGGCAGCCCAAAGGTCTTTACCTGTACTAGCTCAGGCGTATCGAGCGGCACGCCTGGGCTTACAACGATCAAATCCTGGCGGCGGAAGGTAAGCAGGCCGTGGCCGCCGGCCTCTACGGCGATTCCCTCTTCAAGCAGCGCCGGTATGTCTTTGCCAAGTTGCTCTGCGCTGCGAATATCTGACACTGTGACCTGCGCGCCGCGTCGGCGGAGAAAGAGCGCAGCCGCAAGACCGGATTTGCCCAGTCCCACCACCAAAACCTTTTTGCCTTTGAACTCCATGCTTTTGATTTTCCGGCCTGAAAGCTTATTGTGTCACGCACGAAGCGAAATTAACGCAGCTTCAACGTGGTGAGTGCTAAGAGTGCAAACACCAGGGCTCCGATCCAGAAGCGGGCGATGACTTTCGATTCTGACCAGCCCAGCAACTCAAAATGGTGATGCAGGGGGGCCATCTTGAAGATGCGCTTCTTGCGCAGTTTGTAGCTGCCGACTTGCAGGATGACGGAAACCGCTTCGAGGACGAAGATTCCACCGATGAATGGCAGCAGCAGTTCCTGCTTGATACTCACGGCGACCGTTCCAATGGCTCCTCCCAGGGCGAGCGAGCCGACATCACCCATAAAAACCTCTGCCGGATGCGCGTTATACCAGAGAAAGCCAATGCTGGCTCCGACCATTGATCCGCAGAAAATGGTCAACTCGCCGACCAGCGGCATCCGCTGCAATTCGAGATAATCGGCGAAGACAACGTGACCGCTTACATAAGTCAGCACTGTTAGGGCACCTGCCGCGATGATGGTGCAGCCGATAGCGAGACCGTCCAGGCCGTCCGTGAGGTTCACCGCGTTGCTCGAAAAGACGATCACCAGCACTGTGAAGATCACGAAAGGCAGGAATGCCAGCAGGGTAAAGTGAGGTATGTGGCGGAGCGCCTGGATTGCGAATTCCGGCTGGAAGCGTTTGACGAAGGGCACCACGATTCTTGTCGAATAGATGCCTTTCGTCTGCATCACAACCAATGCAATGGCAATGGCAGTGCTCGCCAGGATCTGATAACCCATTTTGGCGCGCGCGGTCAGGCCGAGATTGCGGCGCTTGACAACCTTTATGTAGTCATCGGCAAAACCAATCGCGCCGAAAGCTACAGTCGACCCCATCACCAGCCATACGAAGGGGTTCGAAAGATCAGCCCAGAGCAGCGTAGGCAACAGAATCGCAATGCAGATGAGCACTCCGCCCATGGTCGGCGTGCCGGCTTTTTTCTGGTGGTCCTTCGGGCCTTCTTCGCGAATATACTGGCCGATCTGAAACTCACGCAGCTTTTCGATGACATACGGTCCAATGATGAGCGCGATCAGCATCGCCGTCAGCGAGGCAAATGCTGTTCGAAACGTCAGATACCGGAAGATGCGGAATGGTCTGAAGTAGGGAAAAAGTTTTTGATACAGAAGCCAGTAGAGCAAACTTCCTCCGGCAAAGTTGAGGTCTCTTGGTTCATCTTACAGGCCGCTGCCTGTGTAATATTACGATTTCTCCAATTCATCCAAAGCGCGCTCGAGTCGAACGCCTCTTGAGGCCTTCAGCAGAACTACATCTCCGTTTCGTAAGTTACGAGTGAGCCACGCACCGGCCAACTCTGGCGATTCCACAAAAATGGCCTCAGCTCCAGACTTCTTTGCTCCTTCAACAATACTGGAAGCATTACCCCGCACTCCAATGACCAGATCGACCCCGGCTGATGCGGCAGCTTCTCCGCAGTTTGTGTGCAGTGCTTCGCTCTCGCGGCCCAGTTCAAGCATTTCGCCAGCAATCAGAATATGGCGCTGGCCTTCGACTGACATGAGTGCCTGAATCATGGCCTTCAGTGCTTCAGGGTTGGAGTTGTAACTGTCGTTGATGATGGTCGCACCGCGTACTGTGATGGTCTGCCCGCGTTTGTCTCCAGGCGCGAGCGCGGACAGAGCATGTGCACAATCTGCGAGTGGAATCCCCGCCTCGACGCCAACTGCGATTGCAGCCATGGCGTTGGCGGCGTTGTGCTTGCCCAGCAGTTGCAACCTGACATCTGTTTCCCGATCGCCGGCGCGGACGAGGATACGCAAACCTTCCATGCCAAGCTCTTCGACCGACTCGGCACGTGGATCGCCGCAAGGGCCCTTACCGAAATAGATACTCTTGCCGCGAATGTCCCGTCCAAACTGCGAAACGTAAGGGTCATCACAATTCAGGAAAGCAACACCGTCGACGGGAAGGCTGGCGATCAGTTCATACTTCGCGCGGGCCACGCCTGCAATTCCATCGGGGAAATTTTCTGCATGGGCATTGCCTACGTTCGTAACCACTCCCCAATTGGGCGAGGCAATATACGCCAGCGCTGCGATTTCTCCGGCATTCGACATGCCCATCTCAATGACGGCTACATCATGCTGTGGTTCGAGACGAAGCAGTTGCAGGGGAAGACCATACCCATTATTGAGATTGCCCCGTGATTTCAGAACCTGAAACTTCTCTGAGAGAACAGCGGCAATCGCTTCTTTTGTGGTTGTCTTACCCGCGCTTCCGGTTACGCCGATGACTCGCCTGCCCCAGTGCCGGCGCACAACCGCGGCCAATGTTTGCAATGCAGTCAACGGTTCATCAACAATGACTAATCCATGTTGACGCGCTGCTTCCGGCAGTTCCAATACCTTATTTTTTGAAACGACGGCTGCACATGCGCCGCTCTCCAACGCTGCGGCAACAAAATCATGCGCGTCAAAACGTTCTCCGCGCACGGCAAAGAACAGGTCGCCGGATTGCAAGGTGCGTGAATCAATAGAGTAGCCGCTGGCATATCGTTGCGCTAAATCCGGCGCTGATCCATGAAGCGTCCCGCTGGTCCAGCGCGCAATCTGTTCGAGAGACAGCTTCATCGTTTTGCTCCCGCCAGTGCTTGAATGGCTTGGGCAGCAACCTCAGCATCATCGAATGGAATGACGCGGTCACGCAATGTTTGCGTCTTTTCATGGCCCTTACCAGCAAGCAAGACGATGTCTCCGGGGCCTGATGCCTCGATTGCCTGCTGGATTGCCTTTGCACGGTCGGGTTCTGCGATGAAGGCTACTCCTGTTTCCTGAAGACCGGGAACCGCATCGCTCATGATAGCTTCCGGATCTTCGCTGCGTGGATTATCAGAAGTCAGAACAACGTAGTCGCTACCTTCGCCCGCAGCGCGGCCCATCATAGAACGCTTGGCACGGTCGCGATCGCCTCCGCAGCCAAAGAGAGTGATGACGCGGCCCTGATTCGGTTTCACGAACTCTCGCGCCAATGCGATCAGGTTGCGGAGTGCGTCGTCTGTGTGGGCATAATCGACGACTACTGTAAAAGGCTGTCCAGCGTTGATGGTCTGGAAGCGGCCGGGAACACATGCCAGCGATGCGGCTCCTTGCGCAATCTGATCGAGCGTCAATCCGCGCGCGAATGCCGCTGCTGAAGCGGCCAGCAGATTGTAAATATTCACTCTGCCTGTAAGTTTTGTCTCGATAGTGACCGATCCAGCGGGAGCATCCAGTGTGAATGTCATGCCGGATGCGCTCATGCGCGCATCTTCTGCACGAAATTCGCCCTTGCCCAAGCCATAGGAAAATATCTCCGCGCCTGCTTCCCTGCCTTTGATGGCCAGCTCCGCACCGTATGCATCTTCAATATTGATAACAGCTACGCGCGGCACTGTGCCGTTCTTGCCATCGAAGAGCATACTCTTCGCAGCAAAGTAGGCTTCCATGGTGCCGTGATAATCAAGATGGTCGCGAGTGAGGTTCGTAAAGATTGCTGCATCAAAAGGCAGAGACCAGACGCGGCCCTGTTCGAGCGCGTGTGATGAAACCTCCATGACGGCTTCCGTCGCACCTGCATTCGCGCCCTCGGCAAAAAGAGCAAGCAGGTCGCGCGACTCAGGCGTGGTATGTGGCGATTCCACAACCTTTCCGGCAATGTGATATTCAATCGTCCCTACAAGCACGGTCTTGCGCCTGATGCTGTTCAGCATCGCATCGAGCAGAAAGGCAGTGGTAGTTTTACCGTTTGTTCCGGTGACTCCGCTCAAGGCGAGTTTTTTTTCAGGATGATCGAAGAAATTCGCAGCAAGAACAGCAAGAGCGCGCCTTCCATGTACTACTTCGGCAACTGCGATATGCGGATACTTTGCCGCGATTTCATCGAATACGACAGGGGTATCGGTCACAACGGCGCTCGCTCCGCGCTCGATGGCGGCTGTTACATGACGATTGCCGTCGGTTGTGCCTCCCCGCATGGCGAGAAAGAGAGCATGCGCAGTGACTCTGCGCGAATCGTATTCGACTCCACCGATGTCAACGTGGGGACCAGTGCGTCTGACCACACCTGCTCCGCGTAAGACCTGATCAATTTGCATAGAGGGCTATTTGCAAGTCTAAAGTGTTTTGGGCGTTGATGTAAGACAGACATTTGTGGCCCATCCAATCTGCTCCTGCAAAAGGATGGGTCACCGTTTATCCAGGCCAACCGGGGAAAGCAGGCTAGTCCGGTCAAGAAAGCACTTCCTGACGTTATCGCGTGAAGCGCACTACGATCTCAG
This sequence comes from Pseudacidobacterium sp., assembly GCA_036264445.1. Classification (GTDB taxonomy): domain Bacteria; phylum Acidobacteriota; class Terriglobia; order Terriglobales; family Acidobacteriaceae; genus Pseudacidobacterium. The sequence goes on along the minus strand of DATAQW010000186.1, from coordinate 16,916 downwards.
TACCAACAGGAACCATTGTGCCAGCTGCCGGGGCTTGCTCGCGCGCAATCCCTGAGCCAAGCACCTGCACACCTAATCCTGCCTCTCCTGCGTGTTCGATCACACTGCGGACGGGCTGTCCTACGAGAGATGGCACGGCTACGCGCTTACCGGCATCGACGGTCACAGAGCCTTTGACCGGCGCTGGAGCCGGAATTGATGGCGCAGGCGTGGGAACGGGCTGCAAAGGCGGCGCCTCCTGAGTTGGTTTCGACGGCGTGATACGCGGCGTGATGGCCTGGGCCATCGCCGTCGTCGATGAAGCCGGATGCTGCTCCAGAACCCGTGTATCAGGAACCAGCGCATAAGGAGCAGGTGCAGCATTCTTCGCTACTGGAGCAGCCTGCTTCACCGGCTGTGGAGCGTGCAGCGGATCATCGGCAGGAAGATTGTTTACTTCGGCAAAGAGCGAGCTCAGCTCTTGATCATCGCCCGAGGGCTGGTCATCCCCCTCAATCACCGGGGGCTGATCTTTCGCTGTCAACGGCTGCTGCTTCAGGTCTTGATCGTGAGGCACTCCAAGATACTCCAGAATCTGCTGCGTAAGTTCCTGGAAGACAGGCGCGCTGGCTTCTGCGCCGAAATGCATGCTGTGGTCTGGAGAGTCCATCACCACGGCAATCGTGACTGCAGGATTATTTACCGGCGCAAACCCTACAAATGACGCAACAAACTTTGTCTTCGAATAGGTGTGCGTCGCGGGATCGATCTTCTGCGCAGTGCCGGTTTTTCCCGCCGCACTATATCCATCCAGATGGATGGCATTACGAGCGGTGCCGATCAGCACCACATCCTGCATCATTTTGCGCATCTCGGCGGCTGTCATTTCGGAGATCACGCGATGTGCGCCTTCTGGCAGTTGATCCGGCACGCTCATTTCCGGGTGAAAGGCCACAGGTTTGAGCTTAGGGTCGTCTTTCATCAGGCCTGTGCTCTTGATCAGAACGTGAGGAGGCAGATAGACCCCACCATTGGCAATGGTCGAAACCATGGTAGCGATCTGAATGGGCGTCACAGCGATTTCCTGCCCCATTGGAATAGCGCCGATCGAAGCCGGGTCCCAACGCTTGACCGGCTTGAGCAGGCCTCGCGTCTCGGCAGGAAGCTCGATGCCTGTGCGTTCACCGAATCCAAACGCGCGGATGTATTTATAGAGAAGATCAGGGCCCAGGCGTTGGCCGACTCGAATCGCACATACATTGCTTGAAACCGCAAGTGCCTTCCAGGCCGGAATCAACCCAAAATGGTCGCCAGGAGCATCGTGTATGGTGCGGCCAGCGAAACTCATCTGCCCGCCTCCGCAATCCACAATGCTGTCCGGCTTAATGAGTTTTTCTTCAAGCGCGGCTGCATAAGTTACCGGTTTGAAGGTCGATCCCGGCTCATAGACATTGCTCACAGCGCGGTTGCGCAGAAGGTCTGTGGTTGCATGGCGGAAGTCGTTCGGATTGAAAGTGGGCCTGATAGCCAGCGCTAAAATCTGCCCGGTGTGCGGGTCCTGGACTACGATCGTGCCGTTGAGCGCGTGAGTGCGCTCCATGTTGCGGTCGAGCGCCTGCTCGGCCATGTACTGAATGTTGGCGTCGATGCTCAGAACAAGATTGTCACCGGGCATCGGTTCACGCTCTTCGCTGCCCAGCACATGCCTGCGCGCATCGAGCGCTGTGAGCATGCGCCCAGGAGTGCCGTGCAGTTCGTCATCGAAGTTCTGTTCTAGTCCACCGAGGCCGTTGTCATCGAGGCCAACATAGCCCAGAACCTGCGCAGCAAGCCCGTTATCGGGATAAAAACGCTTGAACTCCTTCTGGACATAGACGCCCTTCAGGTTGAGCGCTTTTACTTTGTCGATGATTTCGGGATCTTGCTTACGCGCTACCCAGGCAAAGGCATGGGACGCGTTCAAGCGCGCCAGAATTTGTTGCCCTGAAGTGAATCCGTCGGTCGGGTCGATGTGAACGATTTTGGCTAGCGCCGCAGCTGTGGCTGCTTTCTGGTCCCCGATCTCAGAAGGCACAGCATAGATTGAGTCGGCAAGTACCGTCATCGCCAGCTCGTGCAGATTACGGTCGTAGAGAACACCACGGCGGGGTGCAACCTCAAATGTCCGCTGCTGTTGTTTTGCCGCACGCTCTACAAAATCATGATGACGAATGACCTGCAGCCAGACCAGCCGTGTGGCGATCAAGCCTGCCCATACAGCAAAAACAGCCAGCGCATAGACCATGCGCGTGCGGCGCATCGGAGTGACTACGCCTTGTTCCGCAGCCTGGGTGTTTTGTGACGCTGGCTTTTTTCCGGGATGAAATGAAAAATGCTTCAACGCGCCCGCCTTCCAACAGACTTAAGAATTAATGGACAGGCATCGCGGGCGTCATCTGAGCCAGTACTGGAGCATTTGCGTCCATGCTCGCATCAGGATGAACCACCTGTCCCGGACGCGGCGCATCGAGCCCATACTGGTGCGCCATGCGGTCGATGCGGGCAGGATCGGCAAGCTGCGCTTCACTGAGACGAAGCTGGCGGTTCTGCTCTTCCATCTGCTGCACCTGCTGCTTCTCCGTCTCGACGCGATAGCCGTATTCGATCGAAGAAAAGTGCTGCCAGCCATAGACCATGATCAGAACAAAGAGCAATGCCATGGCGCACGCAAAGCTGCGCATCTCACGTACACGCTGAGGATCGGCGGCCTTGACGAGGCGAGAGTTGTCAAGACGCTTGACGAAGAAGACCTCCGGCGTCGGCCCCCTGCGCGCACGCTGCTGCTGCGCGAAGAGAGACAGGTTCCGCTCGGCGGCCATTGCCTCAAGGCTCTTACGCCCGCCCGTGACTACTGCATGTGTTGCGATTACCTGTGTCGCCATTGTGTCTCCTGCAGCTACTAGCCTTAGCTATTAGCTTGTAACTTCTTTCCTGCCTCACCGAATTTCCTGCTAACAGCTAATAGCCAGTGTCTAGTAGCTGCCTTCCTCCTCCAACGACCGGGCCAAGGCCGCTATCTGAGGAGGGACTTTATTGAATGTCGTCTTACTTTCGCCTTGTACAACGGTGGGACGACCCCGGCCCGATCCTTTCAAGTTCAGGGACTATTGCCAAATCCCTGCTTTTCTCTCCGCCGCTCTCAGCTTCGCGCTGCGTGCTCGCGGATTGCGATCCGTCTCCTCCGCTTCCGCCATCACCGGCTTCCGCGTCAACACTTCATAAACTCCTTGCTGCGCTCCTTCGCGCAGCGCATCTTTTACCCGCCGGTCTTCGAGAGAGTGGAAGCTGATAGCCACCAGCCTTCCTTCCGGCTTTAATAACCGGGGCGCATCCTTTAACAGCGCGTCGATCTCGTCCAACTCGGCATTCACGTAAATTCGGAGAGCCTGAAAGGTCCGCGTCGCCGGATGAATTCGTTCGGATTTCATCGCCGGGGCCGCAGCCGCTACGATTCTGGCGAGTTGCGCCGTCGTCGTCACCGGCCGGGCCCTGACAATGGCTCTGGCGATTCTCCGCGACCTCCTTTCCTCTCCGAATTCGTAAATCAGATCAGCAAGCTCTTTTTCGCTGATCTGGTTTACCACCTGTTCTGCGGTCATCCCCTGGCGCGTATTCATGCGCATATCTAAAGGGCCTTCCGCCTGAAAACTAAATCCTCTGTGCGCCTCGTCGAACTGCATGGAGCTGACGCCAAAATCGGCCAGCAGGCCGTCGAGACTTTCGGCTGCGAGCAGATCAGCCATCTCAGAAAACGCAACGTCGTGCAGGATGACCTGCGGCATCGCTGGACCGAGCGTCTCTCGCAATGCGGCGAGCCGCTCTCGGGCAATTGCCATCGCTTCCGGATCGCGGTCAAACGCGATCAGTGTGCCTCGCGGCCCAATCTGCCGCGCAATGGCTATGGAATGCCCGGCCAGTCCAAGCGTGACGTCACAATACGTTCCGCCAGGCCGCACATTCAGGTATCGGATCGCTTCTTTTAAAAGAACCGGCACATGCCGCTCACGTTCCGTCATGTGCTCCCCCTTGGGGGTTCATTCCCTCTACAAGCCAAAGCTTGCCAAAGCCTGCTCATCTTCCGGAGTCAGCGGGTTCTGCTGCATGTTCTGCTCGAAGGCCTCACGATTTGCGACTTCGAGATACGTCTGCATGCCAAACACCACCACATCACCTTCTACCTTTGCCGACTGCCGCAGAATCTGCGGAATCAACACCCGGCCTTGCGCGTCAATCTCTGCCATCTGGCCGTAGTAGTTAATCCGGTCCAACAGCTTCTTCTTCGCAGCATTGAAATTCGGGATTGCCGCCAACTTCTGCTCGACTTTTTCCCATTCCTGCAGCGGATGAATCTCGGCTGCCTTGCCATCTTTGCTGGTGATGTAGAACTGGGTGCCGTAGCTCTCTTCGATCTGGCGCTTGAATTCGGCCGGAAGCTTGAGCCTCCCTTTTTCATCAACCCGGGCTGGATGGTTTCCCCGAAACATTTCTTCGCTACCTGTTTGCCTTCATTGTCCTTATCGACAGAAGGCGTAGAATTTCGATCATCTTTGATGAAATTCATTTGATTTAAGCCATTCTTGACCACTTTGGCCCACTCACATCGTAACCCAGTAGATGCAGGGGTTAAAGCATGTTTTGCTGTGAAGATTCGAGAATTTCCGGAACTGGAAAGGCTGGGGTAAGTTAGCCTCAAATAAAACCCAATTAGAGTGGTTAACTATCTGACATAAACACAATATATAGTGTTTACGAACTTGATTCCAGAATCGCTTTCTATACTTGCCAGAATTCCTGACTCAATATAGTGCAGTTTCGCCTAACCTTCTCCCCGCATCGTTGAAAGCACGGCCTTTTTTCTGCGCTCACGCAGCCGCCACTGCACATAAAACACAAGATACGCAACTACCAGAAGGTTCACCAGCGTCAACGCAGCCTTTACCCATGTAGGATGGCGGAAAATCTCGAAGAACTCCCAGGGTAGAAAGGAAGCGGTGAGGATGAGCGTGAGAAATTCCGCCCATGTTTTTTCAAGAACGAGGCCGATGCCCTCAATAAAATCCAACCCGGCGTAGCAGAAGATTGCAATGCTGATCTGACGCATCCTGTGCGCATCGATCAAAGCGGCTTTATCGAGCACAATATTGACGAACTTGCTTTCCGGGTCGAAGTGCATATCGGTCAGCCAACCCATCAGCACATCAACCACGTCACGATGGATTAATTTGATTACGCCGATGCCAAGCAGAATAAAGAGCAATCCTTTGAGAAGCTTGAAGACGCCGATTGCAAGAATTCCCCGGTCATGCCGCGTGGCTGTGTGCTGCTCTTGTACTTTCTGAACTGCCAATCAGAGCTCCCTTATCCAATCATACGTTTGTTCGAGAATTGCGGTTCGAAGGGAGATTCGATAGTCTCAAAGGCCATCTTCAGCGGGCAACAACTCCGGCCCGCGACAACCGCTTCAGATACGGAGCAAGCTTTTCAAGCGCAGCTTCCACGCTGATGCCGTAACGGGCGCGCAGTTGCTCGACTTTACCATGCTCGATGAAGCGATCAGGCCAGCCGATACGCACGACTGGCACCTGAAGCTGCATCTCGTTCAATGTTTCCATCACAGCACTACCAAAGCCTCCCATCAGCACGTGGTCTTCGAAGGTAACGATAATGCCCACTCTCTTTGCTAATTGCGCCAGCATTTCGCGGTCGAGCGGTTTGGTGAAGCGCGGATTAACGACTGCAGCGGAATATCCCTGCTCGTCGAGTTTTGCGGCGAGCTCACGTGCCATGGGAAGCAGCGCGCCGAGGCCAAAGATAGCAATGTCTTCTCCATCCGCAATCAACTCAGCTTTACCGATGGGAATGGCTACCGGATGCTCTTTAAGAGGCGTTCCCGGTCCCGTACCACGTGGATAGCGCACAGCAGACGGTCCGTTGTGCAGCATTGCGGTGTAGAGCATGTCGGCAAGCTCGTCCTCGTCCTTCGGAACCATATGGACGATGTTCGGAATTCCACGCAGATAGCTGATATCAAAGAGGCCGTGATGCGTTGCGCCATCCTCACCGCTCAGGCCGCCGCGATCCATGCAGAAGACCACCGGCAGATTCTGCAGGCAGACATCATGCACGATCGGGTCGAAGGCCCGCTGCAGGAATGTCGAGTAAATCGCGCAGAAAGGCCTATAGCCCTGCGTTGCCATGCCTGCGGCAAAAATCACAGCATGTTCTTCTGCGATGCCGACGTCGAAGTATTTCTTCGGATGGTGCGGTCGGAAAAGGTCGAGTGCTGTGCCATTGGGCATCGCTGCCGTAATGGCGATGAGCTTCTCATTTTCATTCGCAAGCTTGACCAGTGTGTTTGCGAAGACTTCCGAATAAGTCGGCTGCCCTGCCGGCTTGGTGTCGCCTGTTTCCGGATCGTATGGTCCGAGCCCATGGAACTTCTTCTGCTTGTCGAGCGCGGGCTGGAAGCCGCGTCCCTTCTGCGTAATGGCATGAAGCAGTACAGGGCGCTCCTGCGTTTTAAGAAATTGGAGTGTCTCAATCAGCAGGCCAACGTTGTGGCCGTCCAGCGGTCCGTAGTATGTGAGTCCAAATTCCTCAAAGAGCACCGAGGGCCACAACAAGCCCTTGGCCGCTTCTTCAGCGCGTCTCACTACATGCACTGCAGTCTTGCCAGTCTTGCCGCCGAAGCGTTCAAGCAGACGCGCTGCGCTGTCATGCAAATGGTTCAGGTGCTCGTTGGTGACAATCTTGTGCAGGTAACGGGCAATCGCGCCAACATTGCGGTCAATCGACCACTCGTTGTCATTGAGCACCACAATCAGCCGCTTTGTCTGGTCGGCAATGTTGTTCAGCGCTTCGAAGGAAATGCCATTCGTGAAAGCTGCGTCTCCGGCTAGCGCGACGACGTGCTCTTTGCCGCCTGCAAGATCGCGCGCCACAGCCATTCCCAGAGCTGCGGAAAGCGCAGTACCCGCATGACCTGCTCCGTAGATATCATGCTCACTCTCAGTGCGTAGCATGAATCCGTTCAACCCGCCAGGCTGCCTGATCGTCTCAAAACGCTCGCGACGTCCTGTGAGCAGCTTGTGGATGTACGCCTGATGGCTAACGTCGAAGACAAACTTGTCCTGTGGCGTATCGAAGACGTAGTGCATGGCGAGCGTGAGTTCCACAACGCCGAGATTTGGGCCGAGATGGCCGCCAGTCTTCGAGAGCGTTTGAATCAGGCGCTCGCGAATTTCCTGCGCTAGAGACTCAAGCTCGGCCACGGAGAGCTTCTTGATATCGGCCGGCGAGTGGATGGTGTCGAGTAAATGTCCCATTCAGTGATAAACACGCCCGCAATATAAAACCTTCGGACGCTACCCCTGCCTATCAAAAAAGACCCCATCGATGGGGCCTTTGTCAACGCAGGAAAAGGTAATCCTCTGAATGCTAAGTATATCAAGAACGGACGCTAGTCGGTGAGCGATGCAAGTGCTTCATCCGAGGCAGGTTCCTTGCGGAATTCTCCCTCCCATCTGGCGACTACGGCTGACGCCAGGCAGTTACCGACAACATTTGTCGTCGTCCGGCCCATGTCCATGAGGGCGTCGATGCCGAGGATGAGAAAGATCGGCTCCTGGGGAAGGCGAAATATCGAAGAAGTAGCCAGCAATACAACCAGCACGGCGCGCGGTACTCCGGCAACACCTTTGCTGGTGAGCATCAGCACAAAAAGCATGAAAAGCTGCTGCTTCCAGTCCAGATGCATGCCTCCTGCCTGTGCCACGAAGATCGAAGCAATGGCAAGATAAAGCGCTGATCCAGCCAGATTGAAACTGTATCCGGTGGGGATAACAAAAGCGACAATCTTGCGCGGGACGCCGAAGGCTTCCATCGCTTCCATCGCGCGTGGCAGAGCTGCCTCGGAGGTGCTGGTGGCAAAGGCAATCGTGGCAGGCTCGGCCATAGCAGAGAGAAATTCGCGCAACGGCACACGAGCAATCAGCGCGGCTGGCAGCATCGCTAACACTGCAAAAGCAATGAGCGCGATGTAGAGCGTTAACAGCAGCTTCGCCAGGTCTGCCATTACGTTTAATCCTGAATGCGCCACGGTATAGGCGAGCGCTGCCCCTACACCGATGGGCGCGAAGTACATCACGATATTTGTAAAAGCGAACATAGTCTGCGTCAGCGATTCCGCGACACGCAGCAAAGGTGCACGCTGCTCTTCGCGCAGGCGGCCGAGCGCCAGGCCAAAGATCAGAGCGAAGACTGCCACCTGCAAAATCTGATCGTCAGCGATGGATTTTGCGATGTTCTCAGGAAAGACACGCAGCAGGAACTGCTGCCACGACAACGCCGGTTCAGATGGTGCACCGATTTCTACACGGCCCTCAGTGCGCGCCTGAAAATGGTCAGAGTGCGCTGGAGTTGATATTCCGGTGCCCGCCTTTGAAATGTTGATCGCAGTGAGACCGATGATGAGCGCAACTGTCGTCAGCACTTCAAAGTAAATCAGCGACTTCAGCCCGAGCCTTCCGACGCTGCGCATATCACCGTGACTGGCAATACCGGTAATGAGCGTTCCCAGAATCAGCGGCGCAACGATGGCTTTGATGAGGCGAAGAAAAATGTCGCTGAAGACGCGCGACTGTAATGCTGTCTGAGGGGCGTCCATCCCAAGCTCGACGCCAGCAAGCATTCCCCAGACAATCCACACAGTCAGCGACCTGTGTTTGACTGAAAAAGCCGTAAATCCCGTAAGCGCGAGAAGACGCAGAGGCAATGCCGCAGCAGCCCATTGCGGCTTCGAAGCCTGCACAACCAGTCCGATGGCATAGACAGCCACAGCAGCGGCACCGATCCAGTTCCAGCTACGGACTGCCGCATTCTTAATGCTTTTATCGTTCATGAAATGGGAACTCGACTACGCCACAGTAGCAGGAAAAACGGCGTAGCATAAAGCCAGTAACGAATTGTTAGGCAGTCGAGCTCGCGATGGAAAACTGGACCTCAAGGGCTAAAGCCCCGTTGCATTTCAACCGTCTTTTGCGCGGGTTAAAATCCGCGCCTGCATATTTTTTCTGCTTTACTCTGCTTGTTTGCATGCCCGCGTTCAGCCAGCAATTGCAGCTTGATCCGTTGTCAAAGCCTGCGCCTGCTGCAAACATGTCGAGCGCGCTTACCGATCCGACTCTCTCGCCGGGAACCGCTTTTCTTTTCCAACTGGAAGCACAATTTGCGAAAGATACGGTCAAAGGAGGAGGCAAGGCATTCGCCTCATGGTTTGCCGAGGACGGCGTGACTCTCGGCAATGGAAAAGCGCCCGTGCGTGGACGCATTGCGATCGCAGCAGAAGCAACATGGGCGCCGGAAGCCTATCAACTAACGTGGACTCCACAGGGCGGCCAGATGTCTCCCACAGGCGATATGGGATTTACCTGGGGGCACTATGAAGGCCGCGCCAAAGACAGCAACGGCAACGCTGTCACTACATCAGGCCGCTATATGACCATCTGGAAAAAGCAACCTGATGGATCATGGAAAGTAGCGCTCGACTCAAGCAGCGATGAACCACCCAATGCGGGCGACTGCTGCAAATTGCCTTAAGTCGGATAACTGGTCAACACACGATTCGTCATTCTGAGCGAAGAATCTCAGCGATGTTGGCTTAATCACACATCACTGAGATTCTTCTTTCCGAGGGTCCTCAGAAATAATGGCTTTTTTCAAATCATTATTTTCTGCTACTCATCCTGTTCCCGCAATTTTGCGATCACACCAAAATCTTCAAGCGTCGTAGTGTCCCCTTTGATTTCGCCATTGGTGGCAAGCTCGCGCAGCAGACGCCGCATGATCTTGCCGGAGCGGGTTTTTGGAAGCTGTTCGGTGAAGCGAATATCGTCCGGCCTGGCCAGAGCACCGATCTCCTTCGCAACCCAGGCACGCAATTCTTCCTTAAGTTCCTTTGATGGCTGATGTTCGCTTTCAAGCGTCACGAATGCAGCAATAGCTTGCCCTTTCATTTCATCCGGACGGCCTACGACTGCGGCTTCTGCAACTTTGGAGTGCGCAACAAGAGCTGACTCAACCTCCATGGTGCCCAACCGGTGACCGCTGACATTCAGAACATCATCGACGCGGCCCATAAGCCAGAAACACCCGTCTTCATCGACGCGCGCGCCGTCGCCGGTAAAGTATGATCCGGGAATCTCTGACCAGTAGCCCGCCACGTAGCGTTCCGGATTGTTGAAGATCGTCCGCGCCATCGAGGGCCATGGCTTGCTGATGACGAGCAGGCCGCCGTGTCCTGCAGGAACAGGCTCGCCGTCTTTTGTAACTACTTCAGGCACAATTCCGAAGAATGGCCGCGTTGCCGATCCGGGCTTGGTCGGGACGGCGCCTGGAATCGGCGCGATCATGATGGCTCCGGTTTCGGTCTGCCACCAGGTATCGACAATCGGGCAACGCCCTTTGCCGATCTTCTCGCGATACCACATCCATGCTTCTGGATTGATCGGCTCGCCAACTGTGCCGAGCAGGCGCAGTGAATCGAGCTTATATTTCTCCAGATGCTGGTCACCCCACTTGATGAAGGCGCGAATTGCTGTTGGCGCGGTGTAAAAAACAGTGACTTTGTGATCGTCGATAATCTTCCAGAAACGGTCGGGCGCGGGAAAATTCGGTGCGCCTTCATACATCAGCGTCGTCACGCCGTTCTGTAAGACACCGTAGACAACATAGGAATGTCCCGTGACCCAGCCGATATCAGCCGAACACCAGTAAATATCGTCTTCGCGCAGATCGAAGATGTACTTGGTGGTGAGGTAGGTCTGCACAGAGTAGCCGCCGGTAGTGTGCACCAGGCCCTTCGGCTTTCCTGTCGTGCCGGATGTGTAGAGGATGTAAAGCGGGTCTTCGGCGTCGAGTTCCTCTGCCGGACACTCAGCCGCGGCGGCTGCCGTCAGCTCATGCCACCAGTGGTCGCGCCCTGGCTGCATCTTCACTTCCGATCCAGAACGCTTGTAGACCACGACATTCTTCACTGTGGGGCATTGCGCCAGAGCCTCATCTACTGTCGCCTTCAGGTTTACTTCGCTGCCGCGGCGATAAGCAGTGTCCTGCGTAAGAATGGCGATGCACTGCGCATCATTCACGCGATCGACGATGGCATGCGCGGCGAAACCGCCAAAGATGACAGAATGCACTGCGCCAATCCGCGCGCAGGCGAGAATGGCAATCGCGAGTTCAGGCGTCATGCCCATATATACGGCGACACGATCGCCCTTCTTGATGCCCAGCCCCTTCAAAGCATTGGCGAAGCGCTGCACTTCGGCATGAAGATCTCCAAAGGTAAGCTTACGCACTTCTCCTGGTTCGCCTTCCCACAGAATGGCAACTTTATCGCGTTTGCTGCCCAGCGCGTGGCGATCGACACAGTTGTAGCTCAGGTTGATCTTGCCGCCGACAAACCACTTCGCCCACGGGAGGTTCCAGTCAAGCACCTTGTCCCACGTCTTGAACCAGTGCAGCTCGTGCGCCGCGTTCGCCCAGAAATTTTCCGGGTCTTCAACCGAGCGGCGATACATTTCTTCATATTCAGCAAGGCTCTTAATGTGGGCCTTGGCTGCAAACTCCGCCGGAGGAGGAAAGACGCGGTTTTCACGCAGAATGGAATCAAGATCGGTGCTGACGGTGGTGGACGGCATGCTTGCGAATCAACCTCTTTTTTTGATGAGCTTCGAAGTTTACAGAAGAAAAATTTCAATTTTTCTTCCAGCAAACACGTTAAAGGCTGGCTGGCTGGGGTGGCAAGTCTTTCCTGTATAGACAAGTGTACACCTTGGTGCCAATCTCTTTGAGTGAATTGCGCTAGCTGGCATTTGCAGCCACTGGAGTTTGCCAACGGAGATACCCAATGCCTGCCCATCCCTGATGGGGGTCCTCAATAAACTCTCCCGAATCGTACTGTTGTTTGATTTCAGACCAGAAACGGTACACATCGCAGTTCTTTTCTTTTGGATGTTCCGCGATGTCATGAAAAACAATCAGGCCGCCTGGACGCACGAGCGGGCTGTACATGGAAAAATCCTGCTGTACGTCGTCATAAGTGTGCCCGGCATCGATAAAGAGAAGATCAACAGGTTCGCCATCCAGCAATTTGCGGATCCGGGTCAGAGCATCCATGCTGTGAGAATTTCCCCGAAGAAGATCCAGCTTCTGTTTCGAGGTCGCAAAGCTCTGGTATACCGGCTTGCGCCACCAGGCGTACCCACCGCCAAATGCACCTCCTGGAAGATCGATGCTGATCAGGTGTGCATTCTCAGCCACGACTCTGGTCCAAAGAAAGAGGGTGCCGCCTCTTGCTGTTCCAATTTCAAGTACGGTTCGGGGCCTCATGCCACGCACCATCTCCAGCAATGGTTTGATCTCTGAACGCACCTGCATAGGACTGATCATGCCGCCACCTACTTGTCCGGAAAAATCCAGAAGACTGTCTACGTCATCAAAACTAGGCTGCGGACGGAGCATGCTGTAAGCGTTAATGGTAGAGAAAATAGTATGTTGCCCCTGCTGTAAGAATCCCGAGATGCCGCGTGATTTCAGGATATCTACCGCCTTCCCCATGGTGACCTCCGTATCAACTCGATATACGACGCGATTCGATGCAAGCACGTGGTGCTGTCCTCTGGCTTGCCTATCTGAAATTCAACACGGAATCACCACAGGGCGATTCCAGCCTGATCTGTACAGTGTTAAGAAACACTTTTCGAAGAGAAAGATATCTCTGACATTCACAGTTTCTTGAATGTCTGCCAGCTTAGCAAATCTTTCTTTAAGAAATAAATCCAACAGCATTTCGAAATTTTTCAGGTGAGGCATGGTAAGCTGTAGTCGTTTTTCGGAGACCGCGGTCATGAAGTGTCGCATCCTTCTCCTGGCCATTGCGCCGCTTACATTTACTTTGCCGATCGCATCGAGCCAGCAGCAGCCTCAGGATGCTCCGCATGCTCCGGACGGCGGCACGATGGAGCGAATCAACAATATCGACATCCCGCCGATCGCCAATGCTCCATTTTCCGCGACGGTCACAGCGGAATGGACGCGGAAGCTGGAAGATGGCGGCACCATAACGATCTCAAACCATCGCAAAGTAGCGCGCGACAGCAGCGGACGCATCTTTCAGGAACGAAGATATCTCATGCCAAACGGAGATACAAAAGCAACTCCAATCTCTGAACTTGATTTCGCTGATCCAACACTTCATGAGTTGTACATCTGCTTTCCATCCATTCGCGCCTGCCAGCTTCACAACTATTACGCTCCCGCCGAGTTTCATCTGATGCCTGCGGGTGAATTGCCGGATCACAAAGGCACTCTGGCACGCGAAGATCTAGGCAAAAATACGCTGGAAGGTGTGGAAGTTGTGGGCACGCGTGAAACCATGACATGGAATACCAATGCAATGGGCAATTCGCAACCACTGGCCGTCACGAAAGAGTTCTGGTACTCACAGCAGCTCGGGATCAATCTGCTGGTGAAACGCGTCGACCCGCGTCATGGTACACAGATTTTCTCAGTATCCGATCTCAAGCCGGGGCCGCCCGCTCCCGCTGTTTTCCAACTGCCCCAGGGATATTCGACACAGGATGCGCGCACACAACAAGCGCGACAGGCAGCCGCACACTGAATCGGCATCCGCGAAATTCATCCAAAGGCACAGCAAAATCTGGTAATATCTCGCCGTTCATGACCTTTCCAGTATTGGAGGGCGATTCATGGCGGCACTTTCTTTTCTAAGTCGCGAGCGCTCGATTGCTCACCCCGGTTTCAGCCGATGGCTGGTTCCTCCGGCAGCGCTGGCAGTTCACCTCTCTATCGGACAGGTGTATTCCTTCAGCGTTTTCAAGATCCCTCTCACGCGACTCATCGGAATCACAACGTCAGCGCCTGGAGACTGGACGCAGCCGCAGGTGGGCTGGATATTTTCATTCGCGATTGGAGTACTGGGACTGTCTGCGGCTCTTTTCGGGCCCTGGATTGAGCGCGAAGGACCGCGCAAAGCGATGGCATACGGGGCCGTGCTCTTTGGGCTCGGTTTTTTTATCGCCTCGATTGGCGTGCATCTGTACCAATTATGGCTGGTTTATTTCGGCTATGGAATTGTCGGCGGCATCGGACTTGGTCTTGGCTACAGCGCGCCCGTTGCCACGCTGATCCGCTGGTTCCCTGACCGTCCCGGCCTTGCAACCGGCATGGCGATTATGGGCTTTGGCGGTGGAGCGATGATCGGCTCGCCGCTGGCGGTAAAGCTCATGGCTTTCTTTCACACGCCAACCGATGTAGGTGTGGGCAAAACATTTCTGGTAATGGGCGCCTTCTATTTCTGTTTCATGCTCTTTGGAGCAGCGCTTGTCCGCGTACCCGGTCCCGGCTGGAAACCGGCAGGATGGGAGCCAAAGCCGGTCGCCTCAGGAATGATTACGACTCATGGCGTTGCTGTCGGTCCTGCCTTCCGCACGCCTCAATTCTGGCTGGTGTGGATTGTTTTATGCATGAACACCACGGCGGGCATCGGCATTCTGGAACAGGCGTCCCCGATGATTCAGGACCTCTTTGGCATCACCGCGATTGCTGCAGGTGGATTCGTCGGAGTGCTGAGCCTCTTCAATATGGCCGGACGCTTCTTCTGGTCCACGGTTTCCGATTACATCGGGCGCAAGCCGACATTCATGATCCTGCTCGGACTGGCGATTATCGGCTATGCCATCCTGCCCTACACCAGCCGCACGCACATGGACAGCATCGGTCTCTTTGTGCTGATTGCGGGAATTATGTTGAGTATCTATGGCGCGGGCTTCTCAACATCTCCGGCGTATCTCAAAGACCTCTTCGGCACATACAACATCGCGGCTATTTATGGCCGCTTGCTGACAGCATGGTCAGTTGCCGGAATCCTGGGGCCAGTACTGGTGAATAACATGCGCGAATCGCAACTGAAGCAGGGAGTCGACCGCGCAAGCGCCTATCAGCTTGTGCTGCACATCATGGTCGGACTGCTGATCGTAGGATTTCTCGCCAATCTGTTCGTCCGTCCTGTACCTGAGAAGTATTGGGTCAAGGCTGACACGCCGGTACCTGCAGGAGGCCGCTCATGAACGACGAAAAGAAAAGCTCTCCACTGTCCATCGCGCTGGCGTGGCTGATCGTCTGTATCCCTGCAGCCTGGGGCGTGTACTACACAGTGCTGAATGCGCTGAAGCTGTTTCAGTAAACCAGCTCACTCCTCGCGCAGCAGCTGCAACGGATCAGCCGACAATGCGCGCTGTGCTGGAATCCAGGTGGCCAGCAGCCCCAGCAGCAGCATGGTGACAATGACTCCAGCCATCACCAGAGGATCACGCGGCGTTGCCTGATAGACAATGAAAGACAACACCCGCGATGCCGCAATCCCCAGAAGCAGTCCCGTCAGTGAACCAAAAGACAGCAACCGGAAAGCACGTCCAAGCGCGGCCTGCAGCACTTCTTTGCGCTGCGCTCCAAGTGCGATACGAATCCCCAGCTCCCGCAGCCGCTTGCTTACGGAGTATGCAGCCATACCGAAAATGCCAGTCACTGCCAGCATCGCACCCAATCCACCCAGCACGCCCAACGAAACGGTTGCCGCGCGCGAAGCAAACAGGGCGCTGTCCAATTCTCTGTTCCAGGTCCTGACGGTGAAAGGCAAACCTGCATCCAGATTTCGCAATGTGCGCTCCAATGCCGCTTCCAGTTGCTGCGGATCGCGATTCGAGCGCACTGCCAACCATGTAGCACTTGACGGTGATTGCAGAATGGGCAGGAACATTGCCGCCTGTGTATCTTCGGCCAGAGTCCTGTATTTTCCGTTCTCTACTACGCCTACCACCTGCCAGCGCGTTCCGTTCGGTGTTTTGCAATAACTGCCGATTGCTTTTTCAATGGAGCCGAAAACCTTGCGCGCAAATTCCCGGTTTACTACCGCAATGCGCGGCGCGTTCTTATCGTCGTGCCAGGTCACAGTCCTGCCTGCCAGCAAAGTTGTGGCTGTTGCATCAAAATATCCTGGCGAAACATCGTATTGCATTGTTTCGGTAACAGCATTCGACGCCTTCAACTCCACTGTACTGTCTGTAAAAACGCTCGTTATATTCCATTCCAGTCCCAACGGGAGCCAATCGGAATAGGCTGCTGACGATACTCCCGGAATGGCCTGGACAGCATCCAGCATGCGCCGCTGCATAATAGGTACCTGGTCGCCAGTGTACTTGGCCATCACCAGATCGGTATCCACTACCATCACATTCTGTGGGCGAAAGCCGAAATCACCATGCAGCGACGACAATAGCCCCCGCACTGCCACAAGCGAGGCTGTTACCAGGAACGCGCATACCGCGATCTGTGCTGCCAGCAACAGATCACGTGACGTGAACCACCGTGCGCCTGCTGAATCAGTCGCGCCAGCCTTGATGATCTGGTACGGATTGGCCCTCATTACCTGCCGGACTGGAACAATCCCGAAGAGGAGCCCGCTGACCAGCGCCAGCAGCAATGCAACTGCGTAAGTGTTCGCGTCCGGGTTCACTGGGACATTAATCGGCATATTCGGAATGACCTGCCAACCGCTCAGCCAGCGCAGAATCACAATGCTGCCCGCTAGTCCGAGAACGCCGCCAGCCAGCGCAACCATGACCGCCTCTGTGAGGAGTTGCCGCAGAATGCGTTTGCGGCTTGAGCCAAGTGCGAGCCGCAGAGCAACCTCCCTGGAGCGGTCTGCGGCGCGAGCTGCGAATAGATTGCCGAGGTTCGCGCAAACAGCCAGCAGAATCAATCCCGCCAGCAACATCAACCCCATGGCTAACGCCCGCACCGGACGGCCAAGCATATCGCCC
>DATAQW010000116.1:0-3288 GCA_036264445.1 Pseudacidobacterium sp. | reverse complement strand
CACGGTTCCCGGCGTCGTTTTTGGCGCACAGGGTGAGGGACACGTGCGATTTGGTTATTCCGTGCCAAAGTCAGCCATTGAAGCCGGGCTGGAAGCTCTGTCGAAATTTCTGAAATGAAAGAACTTTCCTTGCTCACCGCCGCGTTTTTCTTTGCACCCTTGAGACACTATTCTTCGTCTAAGGCATCATGAGTCGACGTAGCTCTCCGTCTAAATGTACTGTTTTCGCCTTTATTGCGCTCTGTTCGCTTGGCATAGCGCGCGCGCAATCCGTTGCATCTGCTGACAACATTCCAGATGCACCCGATACTGCCTTAGCGCAGCAGAATACGGACCCAGGCGGCAGTACACAGAACGCGCAGCACGCTGCTACACAGCCTGCGACCCTTGAAGGAAAGCAGACGAAACGCATTCTCGGTATTATTCCGAATTTTCGTTCTGTTTCCGTTGATGAGAAGCTTCCACCACAGTCGGTTAAAGATAAGTTCATCACAACAACGCAGGACAGCTTCGATTATTCGGCGTTCATTTTTGCAGGCGCTTTGGCAGGCATCAGCATGGCGGAAAACTCTTATCCTGAATTCCACCAGGGTGCAGCTGGATATGGCCGATATTATTGGCATACATTTGCGGATCAGGCGAACGAGAATTATTGGGTGGAATTTATTCTGCCGACGGTGCTACGACAGGATTCCCGCTATTACACGCTCGGTCGCGGCGGCCTCATCAAGCGGACAGCCTATTCGTTTTCTCGCGTGTTGATTACACGCACAGATGGCGGGAGCGAGACTTTTAATGCATCGGAGATTGTCGGAGCTGGAGCAGCATCGGGCATTTCAAGTCTCTACTACCCTAGTACAGAACGCACATGGACCAAGGTGGGGCAGCGCTGGCTTACAAACGTGACCCTCGATGGAGCGACGTTTGTCTTCAAGGAATTCTGGCCGGACATTAACAAC
The DNA here is from genome assembly GCA_036264445.1 of Pseudacidobacterium sp. Lineage (GTDB taxonomy): Bacteria > Acidobacteriota > Terriglobia > Terriglobales > Acidobacteriaceae > Pseudacidobacterium. The sequence goes on along the minus strand of DATAQW010000116.1, from coordinate 2,329 downwards.
GCAATCTTTCATCAGAAGCAGTAAGAACTGCTGACGCCGCTTTTTGTCGTATTGAGAGCGGCTATGCGTCTGTTTTTCGAGCATGCCGCTCTATTCTCACCTCGATTAGCATAAATAGCAGTGACGATTGACTGAGGAGTTATGTTTGCATGGTGAGAGTAGGAGTGCCGCACTGGGCCACTGAGCCCTTACTCGCAAAACTACCTTCAGAAGCCGAAGTGCATATTCTGCCCCAGAAGCTATCGACGCCGGTCGATATCGACTTCTGGGTAGCTCCGCTGTTTAAGAAGGCTGCCGAACCTGTGGCACCCTATCTTCGTGGAGTAAAAGTGGTCCAATCGTTGCAAGCCGGGGTCGATTGGCTGCGCACATTTGTGCCACCGGCTGCGATTTTGTGCGATGCGCAGGGCGCGCACAATGTGGCCACTTCCGAGTGGGCTGTGACAGCCATTCTGGCCTCGATGAAATTCCTGCCCTTTTATTTCGGCCGTCAGCACGCAGGTAAATGGGCTACGCGCGATGCGGCAGAAGAAAACTACCAATCGGTCTATAAAACAAACAAGCGCCACTATCCTGCCGTGTTCATTGAAGAATTGGCCGGCAAGACGGTAATGATCGTCGGGTATGGATCGATTGGGAAATCAATTGAAGAACGGCTTCAACCTTTTGGCGTGGAATTCATTCGCGTCGCGCGCTCAGCACGGCCAGGCGTGGAGGCCGTAGATAAATTGTCTGACTTGCTGCCGGCAGCAGACATCGTCGTGCTGATTTTGCCGCTTACCCCGGAGACGCAGCATTTGATAAATGCCGAAGCGATTGCTCGTATGAAGCAGGGAGCATTGCTGGTAAATGCCGCGCGAGGGCCTGTGGTCGACACGGATGCCTTGCTGAAGGCGCTGACAGAAAAGCGCATCCGCGCAGCGCTCGACGTGACAGATCCGGAACCATTGCCGGAGGGACATCCGCTGTGGAGTGCACCGAATCTGCTGCTCACCCCTCATGTAGGTGGATCGAGCCCGCTTTACATGTCGCGAGCTTTTGATCTGGTAGCCGAGCAGGTCAAGCGATTCGCAAAAGGCGAACCGCTTAAGAATGTGGTCGAGGGGGATTACTGATCACCTCGGCGAAATGCAGAGCGCGCCGATTCGTGTTTTGAGCAATCTGCTCACGGCAGCTGAATCCATCCGTGACCAGCAGTGTATCGGATGCTGCGTTGCGCGCTGCTGGAAGTAATACCCGCTCTCCGAGAGCCTGCGACACCTCGTATTTCTCCTTCTCGAAGCCAAAAGGACCGGCCATCCCGCAACAGCCTGCATCGAGTAATTGCACCTGTGCGCCGGTTGCGCTGAGGATCGTCAGTTCGTCATTCATCTTGATCAGTGACTTGTGATGACAGTGTCCATGCAATACGATGCGTTGGCCGGTGAGTGCTGGCGGTTTATAAGCGGGTGCTCGGCGCACCAGAAATTCGCTGAGCAGGAGCGCTTGCTCGCTAAGCCGCTTTGCGCGAGGATCTGCCGGAAAGAAATTCAGTAGCTCATCGCGGAATACGCTGGCACAGCTTGGTTCTAGAAAAACGAACGCAGTACCGGCATCGATCTGCGGCGCAAGGTTCCGGAGAATTGTTTCAAGATAGCTACGTGCCTCTTTCAGAAATCCGAAGTCGTAAAGCGGGCGGCCACAGCAGATGTGATGTTTGGGCGTGTACGGAGTGAATCCGGCATGCATAAGCACCTGCCGTGCAGATTCCATGACATGCGGATGATAGTAGTTGTTCCAGGGGTCCGGCCATAAGAGCCCGGGAGATTGCGACGCTGTCGCGTTAGCCGACGTGAGGGTGCTCTGATAACTGCGTCGCGCAAATTGCGGAAGTTTACGCTGCGGTGCGATCCCTAGCGATCGCTTGATCAGCCCATCGATCCCAGGAATCTGAAGAGGCAGGTTTGCGAGCCGAGTAGTCAACCCGGGAACAGCAGATGCGAGATGCGCCCATCGATCCATGAAGCCAAAGGCATAGTCACGTAGAGGATGAGGATGTTGCTCATGATAGTGGGCTAGAAACTCGGCCTTGTAGGTAGCCACGTCTACATTCACTGGACATTCGCTCTTACAGGCTTTGCATGACAGGCATAAGTCAAGCGCCTCACGCACCTGTTCATTCCCCCAGTCGTGGTCAAGCACGTTACCTTCTAGCAATTCCCAGAGGAGATGAGCACGTCCCCGCGTGGAATGCTGTTCTTCGCGCGTAGCCATGTAGCTCGGGCACATTGTGCCCGGAGTCTGCTTACGGCATGCGCCCACTCCAACACAGCGCAGTGTGGCCTCGGCG
>DATAQW010000090.1:0-5220 GCA_036264445.1 Pseudacidobacterium sp. | reverse complement strand
CTGATTTCATTCTATTTGTGCAATTGATGGTTGAGACCAGTTATTCATAGAGATGAAAGTCTACATCGACCTTCAGACGCACTGGAACCGGGTGTCCTTGATACATAGCGGGCTTGAATTTATATTGCCGCACCGCTTGAATGGCCTTCTGGTCCAGTCCCATGCCGAGCTGGTTGAGGATCTGGATATTTTCAGGATTGCCGTTGGCATCGACGATCAACTGGATGGAAACAACACCCTCTAGCTTCGCCCGGCGGGCTTCATCGGTGAACTCAGGCTGAACCGAATGGAGAAGCTGGGGAGCGGAGACGCCGCCGCCGACACTCATGATTCCGCTTCCGTAACCGCCACCACTACCGGCTCCGATGCCACCGCCGCTGCCGATACCGATGCCACCACCGCTGCCTTCGCCAAACCCTGAGCCGCTGCCCCCTCCCTGCGAAGATAGAGCGATCTGCGGCGATTGCGGGGCACCCATGTTGGGCAGGTTATTGTCTGGAATATGAACCTGCCGCGGCAAATCCACAGAAGGTGGCGCAGCCAGTTTCGGGTTATCGATCTTGAGGGTCTGCGGCGGTGTAATCCTGACTTTTTCGACGGGCGGCAGATGACCTTTGCTGGCTTCGACCAACTGGTGAGCGCCGCCTCCGCCTCCGCCGCCCATTGGCTTGGGTGCGGGAGCGGTGACAGGAATATATGGCTGGATGGTTAGAGGCACCACAGTTGCTTTTACGGGCACTACTACGTGCGAACGGGCCTCCATAGCGAACCACAGGCACGCGGCAACGATGACACCATGCGCGAGAAATGCAACCATGCTTGAGGCAGGACCGCGCCTGACCGCCAACGGATCTGCTACCGCGATGGGCTGGGCGGTTAACTGCAAGGGAGGTAGTTTGCGCGGAAACAGCGTATCTCGCAGATTGCTCCAGAGGCTGCTCCAGATCGATTCTTCGGGCACGACCTTTCGCAGCACTATGGGATTCGAGTACGGAACAAGGTGGTTTCGCGAGCTACGGTTTGATAACTCGTCTTCGGCTTCAAACTCATCAACTTTCAGTAGCGGATAGCCCATATCGTCCTGCCGGGAGGCGGAAGGCCCGGCCCTCCTTAAAAATTCGAGTAAGTGAGCGATAGCCCGGCTCTCTTTTCGCTCCCATTTACCAGATACCCTTATCGCTGCCGGTAATTTTCTGGCCAACTGCAGCAGCAGTCGCCAGCCACGGCAGCAATCCGAGTCTTGCGCTGCCGTGCAATTCCTTCTTACGCAATAACCCGACGAGTTGCAGACGATACAGGCTTGCAGATTGCGGCATGATCGGAACCCGTAGAAAATCTTTTCCGAAGTAAACAAGATTGCCGCCGAAGCGAGCCGCGTCCAAAACGAAGTTTGGAAGTGTCAGGCCGGTATCGCGATAACGCCGTACGTAGTCCGAAACAATCACCAAATAGGTCGCAACCCCTTCCCAGATGCCTGCCGCCTGCGCCGAAGGCTTCAAATCGTTGAAGTCAACCTGCCCGGACTCCACCAACTCCGCCGAGTCGACGATATCGCAGAGCCGGAAATAGAAATGGCGGTACATGCGTTGAAGGGTCGAGATCATCAGACGATCCGAAGCCGACGGCACGCGGAAAGTGCAGGTGTTGAATTGCAAAGAACGAGCTCTTGCGGGGAGCCGGGAAGCGAGTATCAGCTGCTCACCTGTCTGACCCAGTCGACCCATATGGACTTCCACCGGCTCCGGCAATCCAGGTACGAGAAAGTTCCATTTGCACGCGAGTCTGTCACCCCAACTGCGGGGTGCTATCTGCGCACTAAAACGCCTCCGCATCATGGCGCACACCATTTCGGGCGGAGCATTGGTATAAAGATCGAGATCGCTACCGAAGTCGGGCCAGTGGTCGAGCGACTTCATCACCGTGACGTCGAGTCCGTCTTCGTCGAAAGCGTCGCAAATGAGGCGTAAGAAACCTAGTGCCGTGAAGATGCGCGCCTGCTCAGCCTCGATCGCATCGGCTGCCCACGTGGCGCGGACATCGTCTCGCGCGTCGATCATGATGCTGCGAAAGGCCTCCATGCCGCGCACGATCACGTGATTCGTAGAGGCAAGCGCTGAGAGAGCTTCAAAATTCTGACGCTGCATGTTCTGCAGTTCTGCTGTCAAAGACGATGCCGAAGCATTCGATGGCGACAGCAGCATGCGGGAAAGGATGTCCATATAGTGGTTCGATGGGGTAGACACTTCAGCCATAGATGATTCGCGTCCTATCAATAATGTGGTTGCTGTTGCACTGGGGAGACGGGTGATGATGGCGCGCTATTAGGCGTTTCGCCCGGAGCTGCGGCAGGCTCACTGCCATACCTCGGCACCAGCTCTATGGGACCTTTCTGGTCGTGCCTGCTCTGCGTATAAACGTCAAGTTCGTTACCAATTTTTTGATCGTTGCTATCCGCAATGGCAGAAAGATGCTCGCCCTTTGACAGAGATTGAGTCGCCAGCCCTACGCGCGCGTCGGCATCCTTGGCTTTTCTCGCTTTTGCATAGAAGAGCTGCGCCGTTTCCGGATCGCCTTCTTTCTCGGCGACATATCCAAGATTGTTCAGCGCGAATGCGCTGCTTGGATCGAGCTTGTAAGCCTCAAGGAAATCCTGCTTTGCCGCATTCCAGTCATTTTTATTTATGGACGATACTCCGCGCATCGCCAGCATGGTTGCGCGCCTCCGGGAGATATCCATCGTCTGCATCCGCTTACGCAAATCTTGCGCGCTCGCCGCGGCTACCAGACTGACGGGTTTCCCACGCGAAGAATGCTTCAGCGTGACGATGATTTGCTCCATTGAGCGAGTGGCGGCAGCAGCGTCGTAGTACTTCAGCGCGTTTTCAAAATCTCCTGTTGCTTCTTCGGCGACACCAAGATTGTTGAGCGTGAAGGGATTTTCGGGGTCAAGCGCCAATGCCTGCTTGAGCATGTCTTCAGCTTCAAATCCCCGATCCTGGGCTAACATCTCGATACCAAGAATATTCATGCGGTTGACGCGCATCGGCACATTCTTCAACGTATCGAGTGCATACATCATCGGCTTACCCTTCAATGCCTTGTCATTAGAGCGGTCAATGACGGCATTGCAACCTTGCTCTGCGGCGAGCTTATAAAACTTCTCCGCACGCTCCAGTTGGCCGTTCAGCTCCGAGACATAGCCAAGGTTCGTGAGCGTGAAGGGATCAGCTGGATCGTAGAGATAAGCCTTAAAAAAAAGGCCTTCGGCCTTTTCGTACTTATGACTCAGGACAGCATCCACACCTTCCCGGTTGAGGCGCTGCACGGGAGTTAGATGGCTGCCAGCCGGAATGGTGATTCTAAGGTCGCGCGCAAAGATAAACGGAGAGGGTGCGCAGAGAATAGCCCCCAGCAACAACACCGACCTAAAGCGCATAACATACATAGGAAAATGAGTCACTGCTCAAAGTATTTCGAGCGCCATTCTGGCATATCACCTTTGATGCTCACAGCTCGAATCTGTTGTCTCGCAAACATGTTCGGTAAAGGCAAAATATGCAGGCCACCGGGGGGGCCGATCTCATCATCCAATTGCAAGCGAACTGTGCTTCATGCAAGGTGCAAGGAATGGTTCTTTTATTTGCGGCAGCCATGCTTGGCAGCATGGCAATAGCTCAATCATCACCTCCAGGCCAGACATCCGGTGCTGAAAAAGCGGTCTCCGCCAATGCGTCTGTTGCCAGAAGCACCCTGCCGCCAATGCCGAAGGGAAAGAGCACGGTTATTGGCGGGGAGATTCGCAGTGTCGATCCGGTGCGCGATCAATTTACGCTGAATGTCTTCGGAGGGGGCCCGCATCTCAAGATTCTCTACGACGAGCGCACGCAGGCCTATCGTGGAGGCAAGAGAATTTCCGTGCTTCAATTGCATCCGGAGGAGCATGCCTCGATCGAAACAATGCTCGACGGCACAAAGATTTTTGCTCTCCAAATTCATGTCCTGACGCAGCTTCCGGAGGGCGAATGCCGCGGACAGGTACTCAGCTACAATCCGCAGACCGGCCAATTGGAAATCAACGAAGGACTGTCGCAGGAGCCAATTACGGTTCGGGTGCCTTCTAACACGCCGATAGCGCGCGTAGGCCAGAGCACATTCACTGCACAGCAGAGCGGATTGTCGGATCTTGGTCGCGGTACTCTGGTCGATGTGAAATTTGAGAGCAGCAAAGGGCATGGAGTGGCCACACGCGTAGATATCCTTGCCACTCCAGGCTCGGCGTTTGTATTTAGCGGTAATTTGTCCTTCCTCGATGCAAATGCCGGACGACTCGTGATTGTCGACGCGAACGATAACCAGAGTTATCAGGTGTCTTTCGACCCGTCGCGTTTCCCTGTAAGCAGCAAGCTGCACGAAGGATCGCGCATAAAAGTAACCACGAGCTTCGACGGATCGAAATATGTGGCCAGCGACATTATGATCGAATAAATGGCCCCGGCAAATAGGCGCGACTTCCTGAAATTTTGTCTTGGATCAGCTTCGGCGATGGCTTTCTCAGGCCGCGCCGACGCAAGTGGGCGCCAGACCTCATGGCGTACTCCTGCATCGATCGAGAAATACCTCGATTCCCTTCCCATTCCGAAACGACTTGCGCCGCTGGGAATACGCGGGGATACGACGCTGTATCGCGTTCGCATGGCGGAGTTCAGCCAACAGCTCCACTCTCAACTTCCGCCCACAAAATTATGGGGATATGAGCGGCAATATCCGGGGCCGACTTTCGAGACGATGCAAGACAACCCGATTGAAGTTCGATGGGAAAACCATCTTCCGGGAGAGCACATTTTTACCATCGATCCTTGTATTCATGGAGCGATGCCACCCGCGCCCGCGGTCAGAACAGTTCCACACCTGCACGGCTCCCGTACCCGCTCAGAAAGCGATGGGCTGCCGGAGAAGTGGTTTACTCCGGGACAGTCGGCTCTCTATCACTATCCGAATTCGCAACAGGCGACGGCGCTCTGGTATCACGATCATGCTGTTGGAATTACACGCCTGAATGTGTATGCAGGCATGTCAGGCTTTTACTTTTTGCGGGACAAGCAGGAGCTAAGCATGCATCTGCCTTCCGGTGAGTATGAGATTCCGCTGATGCTTCAGGACCGCACGCTCGATGCGCAGGGACAACTTATCTATTCGCCAACGAACGAAGCCGGGAAAAAG
>DATAQW010000108.1:0-9881 GCA_036264445.1 Pseudacidobacterium sp. | reverse complement strand
AAGTACAGTAAGCGCATTTTCGAGCCGTTCTTCCAGAACATCACGCGAAACAATTTGAACCGCAGCCACTGCGCTGCTGTCTGCCGCAAGTGGAACAGCCTGCATGGCGGTTGGTGCGACGTAGAGTGAAGTTGATCCCGAGCGTTCATTATGGTGGCGCATCCCCTGAACAGAGTAGGGCACAGGGCCAGCGAGAATGCCGCTTGAAAGAAGAAAGACAGTGACAGATTCCGGCTCAACAGCAGGCTGCAGGATAAGAGCGCGCATCTGTGAAAGCTGTTGCGCCGCGGGAGTTGCTAAAGCAGCAACTGCTTCTACCTTTTGAATCTTTGCATGAATCTGTGCGGCTTTTTCGAAATCAAGTTTAACGGAAGCTGCATCGCGTTCTGCTGTCAGCTTTTCGATCAGGCTCTCACCACGCGTTTCCAGAAAGGCGCGGACGCTGTTAGCCTCTTCAGCATAACGTTCATCAGTGCAGCCTTTGAAGCAAGGAGCAAGGCACATTTTCATCTCTGAATAAATGCATCCCGGAAATGCAGGGTCAGGATGCAGTTCTTCATGACAGCGTCGAAGAAGAAAAAGATTCAGCATTTCATCGGCAAACTTTTCTGCGCTGGCACGCGAAGGAAAAGGGCCGAAGAATTGATCGCTGGCTGATTTCGTAATTTTATTGGTTACATATACTCGCGGATAGCGGTTCTCAATTGTCATTCGTAGAAATGACGGCGCACGCAGATGCATGCGCTTGCGCGTCGCTTCGCCAAAAACCTGCACGGATGTGTTGTAAAGCAAAAGAAGCGCTTCAAAATCTGAACCTGTAGGCGTGTATTCAATGCGGGAGATCTTCTCCGTCAGCCGCAGGCGTTTTGATTGTGTGGGGCGAGCATCCAGAAAGCGGGTCAGCCGGCGCCGAAGGTTTGGCGTGCGGCTGATATACGGTTCAGCGTGTTTATCTGCAGCAAAGAGCGCGAAAACGCCAGGCTGTGCCGGAATATGCGCCAGCGCAGTTTTTGGGTCTGCCGGGTCGAAGGTGATGGAGTGAGCGAGCATATAACTCGTCTTATTATTCTCCGGCGATGGTCATACCGTCGATGCGCAGTGTTGGCGAAGCTACGGAGCCGCGGAATACAAGATCATTTCCAAGGGCCGTGATATTTTGGAACATCTCTTTCAGGTTTCCGGCGACAGTAATTTCCTGCACAGGGTAGACAAACTCGCCGTTCTCAATCCAGATGCCGGATGCTCCGCGCGAATAATCACCAGTTACCATGTTTACGCCTTGGCCGAGTAGTTCCGTGACATACAAACCGCTCTTTACGTCACGCAGAATTTCTTCCGGTGACAATGTCCCAGCCTCCAAAAAAAGATTGCCGCAGCCAATGCCTGGATTGCCTGCAAGCCCGCGCGTGGCATTGCCTGTGCTCCGCATGTTGAGCTTGCGCGCTGAATATGTATTCAGCAGATAAGTCTTGAGTACGCCGTTCTCGATGATAACTTTGCGGCGTGTCGGCAGACCTTCACCATCAAAGGGCGAAGAGCCAAAGCCGCCAATGATTGTGCCATCATCAATCACATTGATATGTTCCCCTGCAACCTGTTCTCCGAGCTTTCCGGTGAAGAAAGAAGCACCGCGATAGATGCTATCCCCGTTAGCTGCATTGGAGATGGCTCCGATGAGTGAACGTGCAATTTCCGGCGCAAAAATGATGGGCACCCGCTGTGTGGGAACACGTCGCGCATCTAGTCTGCGCAGAGTACGGCGCGTTGCTTCGGCTCCCACGGACTCTGGTGAGTCCAGCTTCGTCAAAGTGCGCGCAGCCGAGTACCAGTAGTCGCGTTGCATCTCTCCATTTTTGCCGTGTGCAATAGGGCTGGTGGAAACCGAGCAATACGAGACGCGATATTCACCGGTGAAGCCGCGTGAGTTTGCGAGGACTTTGTGTCCGGTGGCCGCGTCAAAGCTGCCACCGTCGCTGTTCTGGATGCGTGTGTCGGCAGACATTGCAGCAGCCTCACAACGGCGGGCATAGTCGATTCGTTCTGCTGTAGGCAGAGAATAGACGTCCTCGTAGTAGAGGCTGAGATCGGTTTCAAGCTCGCCGAATTCACTTGTGTCAGCGAGTCCCGCGAAGGGGTCTTCTGATGTAACGCGGGCGAGTGCGAGCGCGCCGGAGACGAGGCGCTCAATTCCTTCGGCCGAGAAATCGCTTGAGGATGTGCTGGCGACGCGCTGTCCAAGGAAGACGCGTAGACCAATGCCACGCGATCCGGATTCCTTTAACGTCTCGACTTCGCCAAGGCGCACAGTGGTTGAAAATTCATCGCCTTCGCGGATGACCACTTCAGCATCTGTGGCTCCTGTGCGCAGAGCTTTTTTGACTATATCGGTTGCGAGTTGTTGGAGCTGGGCGGTGAGTTCTATAGCTGTTGGTAGCATTGTGTATGTGAATTCTCGGTGATTTGTGATTGACCTCGCATAGAGCAGGTCCTTCGACTCCGCTGCGCTCAGGGTGACAAGTAAAAAACTTAGCTAGCTTCCCGTGCCACCAACAGTCATGCGGTCGAGTTTTACAGTCGGCATGCCTACTCCTACCGGGACGCTCTGGCCGTCTTTGCCGCAGGTGCCTACTCCTTCATCAAGTTCGAGATCGTGGCCAACCATCGAGACATATTTCAACGCTTCAGGACCATTGCCGATAAGGATAGCGTCGCGCACAGGAGCGGTGATCTTTCCATCTTCGATCAGGTACGCTTCCGATGCGCTGAAGACGAATTTGCCACTCGTGATATCCACCGATCCGCCGCCGAAGTTCACTGCGTAAAGGCCGCGCTTGACGCTGCGCAGAATGTCTTCGGGAGAATCTTCGCCTGAGAGCATGTAGGTGTTGGTCATGCGCGGCATGGGAATTTGTTGATAACTCTCTCGGCGTCCATTGCCGGTGTGGGGCATATTCATCAGGCGGGCTGAGAGCTTGTCGCTCAGGTAGCCTTTAAGAATGCCGTTTTCTATGAGCACGGTTTCCTGTGTTGGCGAGCCCTCATCATCAACGTTGAGCGAGCCTCGACGCGAGGGCATGGTTCCGTTATCGACAACGGTGACTTTGGAGCCGGCAACCTGGCGCCCAATCAATCCAGCGAACGCAGAAGTCTTCTTTCGGTTAAAGTCGGCTTCAAGACCATGACCGACTGCTTCATGCAGCAGAACTCCGGGCCAACCCGGACCAAGCACGACCTCCATCTCGCCTGCGGGTGCTGCAACCGCTCCGAGCTGCAGAATGGCCTGACGCGCAGCTTCCTGAGCGAAGTGCTCCGGAGTTTTCTCAGTGAGGAAGTAGCTGATGTCAACGCGACCTCCGCCGCCGGAGGTGCCGCGTGTTGTACGCTGTCCATCGTTGACGAGAACAAAGATGCTCAAACGCGCAAGCGGCTGCGTATCACTCGCATAGGTTCCATCTGAAGCAGCAATGAGGATGTGCTTGACCTCATCGGAATAACTTGCGCGCACCTGCTTGATACGCGAATCGTATGCGCGGGCAGAGCGGTCGGCGCGCATAACAAGATCAAGCTTTGTGCTAAGGTCAGAATCGAGTTCTGCTGCTGGAATGGGATAAAGATCAGGCGCGGGAGCTTCTTTGAATCCAGAAACGGGCTGCTTTGCTGGTCCGCTGGCGATCAACGCTGCAGTGCGCGCGGCGTGCAGTAGGCGCTCAGCAGAGAGATTGTCTGTGTAAGCATATCCAGTGCGCTCGCCGGAGACGACGCGAATGCCGCATCCAGCGCTTAGGCCCTGACTCGCTGACTTCACCAGCGATTCATCGATGCCGATCGACGTGGCTGAAACCGACTCAAAGTAAAGATCGGCGTAATCGCCACCTGCAGAAAGGGCTTCACCTAGACAGCGTTCAAGCAGTCGTTCAGAGAGGCCAAATTTCTCAAAGAAATAGCGTTTGTTGCCGATGCCGCGAGCTGTCATAAAATATGACTCAATTCTAGGCTTCCGGCCCTCCCGCATCAAACATGCGCTGACGGTACTTTGGCGATTCGCGCTAGTTGCTTTTGAGCCGTTTATCGCAGAGAAAATGCAATCTGTCTTGACAGGCTGTCGTCTTATCTGAAAAGTGCAGACAGGCGAGCTTTCCGGAGATAGGCTTTCTCCGAATTGGTTTGGAGGAGGTTGGGTTATGAAGAAGACTATCGCATTGGTGGCTTTGTTGTTGGCGTGTTCCGCGCATGCGCAGAGCCAGCCAGATCAAAAGCCGCCTACACTCAGAAGTATTCTGCTTGAGGAGCTTAAGGATACTCACGCTGAAAAAGACTGGTTCGTGCCCGCCAACGTTGCTGTAGCCGGGCTAACTCCAGAGCAAGCCAACTGGAAGGACGGCAAGGGAAACCACTCCGTGGGCCAGCTTGCCTATCACCTTGTTTACTGGAATGCGCGTAATCTTGAAAAATTCAAGGGTGAACCGCTCGTAAAATTCAGCGGAAACAACGACGAGACATTCGACAATTTCGACAGCAAGAAGTGGAACGAAACCGTGCAGCAGCTGGACGAGGTTATGACGGAGTGGGAGAAAGCAGTCGAAACAGCAGACGAGCAGAAGCTGGCAGAGTGGGCGCCAACTATTGCCAAGATCAGTATGCACAATGCCTACCACATTGGGCAGATTATTTACGTTCGCAAAGAACAAGGCTCCTGGAACCCGGCGAACGGCGTGAATTAGATTGCACAGATTGATTAGGCATACGTACGCGGCATAAAACATCTTCGCGGCTGAATATCAAAAGTTGTTGATGTCAGATCATGGCAACCGCGTTTCTATGAAAACACGATGAATGCGAATATGATAACGGAGGAAGGCTGCGCGGACCCAGGTGAACCCCGAATATAGCATTGTCATTCCCGCTTACAACGAAAGTGCCCGCATTGGACGTACTCTTACCCAGGTTCTCGAATGCGTTTACAGGCACGACTGGAACGCTGAAGTTCTCGTCGTGAATGATGGTTCACGTGATAACACTGCGGATATTGTCCGGTCATTCGCAACGAAAGACCCAATCGTCAAACTTATCGAGAATCCCGGCAATCGCGGCAAGGGATACAGTGTGCGCAATGGCATTCTTCATGCTTCAGGCGACATTGTGATGTTCACCGATGCCGACCTTTCTGCGCCGATGGAAGAAGCCGGGCGGCTTTTTGCGACGATCCGTGGGGGGGCTGACATCGCCATCGGCTCGCGCTGGCTGGAACGTAAACGACAGACCATTCATCAACCGTTGTACCGCCAGTTCTTTGGGCGCTGCTTCAATGCGGTAACGCGTTTGGTCATGGGGCTTCCTTTTGCCGATACTCAGTGTGGATTCAAGGCCTTTAAACGACAGCCGGCGCAGGCCATCTTTCAACTGCAACGAATTGAACGGTGGGGCTTCGATCCTGAAATTCTCTTTATTGCGCTCAAGCGTGGGTACACAATTCGCGAGGTTCCAGTTACCTGGGGACATGATGAGCGCTCGCGCATCAGCTACCTTAAAGATGGGTTGAAGATGCTTGAAGAGATTGCTTTTATCCGCTGGAACGCGCTTATTGGAGTTTACGACCGACCGGTCAAAGAACTTACACCGCAAATACCTGTTGCCAAGGGCTGACCAAAGCAAAAAAGCGCCCTACAGGGCGCTTTTTATTCCTGAGAAGTGGGCTTACGACGCAAGTGCAACTGCTGTAGGTCGATGTTGCGAAGGACTACGCCTTCTGGGTACAAGACGAACCCCCGTTCCCGTCTCGCGCTCAATGATGAATCGTTCAGAGCATTGCCCGCAGAGCCAATAATGCTCAAGTTGGCGGGATGCGTCCGGAGATTGTCCTGTCATATTGAAAACGAAAATTCGACCCTCACGCAGGTAATGCAGAGGTTTTGCGCACTCAGGGTTTGCGCAGTTATTGACCATAAACCATCTCCTAAAACTGCGCCTGTAACGAAGCATGCCGTCCAGGTGCGAGTTGGCTTTTGATTTTGCAGGAGAAAGGGGGATTTTCTCCAACTGAATGTCATCATCCGCTTACTAACATTCTGATGCAGCACTGTGACAATTCGGTTTCTCAAAACGTAAAATTTGCAAAAAATACCCCGTTTTTCGAGAAAAATCTGCTGTCTGATATGCAAATTTGTCTGCCAATGCTTTTGGGAGACCGGAGGACGCGGAAGACCTATGAGAAAATAAAAAGTTCGTCCAAACTAGGAAGTTATGCCTATTCTTCGCTCTTTTTTTATTACTCTTTCCCGTAATTCATCCCTGAGAAAATTTTCTGAACAGTCGGCCATGGGGCGCCGGATGTCCTCGCGTTTTGTTGCTGGGATAGACATAGAAGAGGTAATTCGCGCAGCCGAATCGCTGGGAAACCAGGGCATCGCTTCGACACTCGACAGGCTGGGGGAAAATGTCACGACTGCGGAAGAGGCCTATCGTTCGGCGGAAATTTATCACCGCTTGCTAGACGCAATACACGAGCGAAAACTCAATGCCAACGTGAGCCTCAAGCTGACCCAGATGGGCATGGATCTGGATCCCGGGCTGGCGGAGAAGATTGTTGCGGAACTGGTGCAACACGCCGTCGCAGCTAATACCTTTGTTCGCGTTGACATGGAAGGCAGCGAATACACCCAGGCCACTATCGACATGGTGCGCCGGATTCATGCCGTTCCCAGCAACAGGGGACACGTCGGCATTGTGATCCAGGCCTACCTTTATCGCAGCGCTGAGGACATCCAGAAACTGACGGGGGATGGTATTCGCATTCGCCTGTGCAAAGGCGCATATAAGGAGCCGGAGAACTTAGCATTCGCTGAGAAAAAAGATGTAGACGACAATTTCGTGAAGCTGATGCAGAAACTACTAACCAGCGGTATCTATCACGGCATTGCCACACATGATGAGGCGATGGTTGCCGCGACAAAGAATTTTGTTCATGAGCACCGGATTGATCTGAAATCATTTGAGTTCCAGATGTTGTATGGCATACGACGCGATTTGCAGAAATCGCTTGTCCGGGAAGGTTTCAACGTGCGCGTTTATGTCCCGTTTGGCGCAGAGTGGTACCCGTATTTCATGCGCCGGCTGGCAGAGCGTCCAGCGAATGCGCTCTTTATCGCAAAGAACCTGCTGAAGCAGTAACTGGACTTATTCAGGCGAAGAGCATTCGCTCAACGGTTCACGGATCTCTTCGAGCAGCGAAATAAGGGCTGCCAGTTTTTCGCGCCCCACTCCCCTGAGCAGTTGTTTCACTGCGTCGTTTACCAGCGGGTCCAGCTCCTTTAAAAGCACCAGCCCTTCAGCTGTGATCGTGGCATGAATTACGCGGCGGTCTTTGCTGTCGCGCTTGCGGCGAATCAGCTTTTGCTTCTGCAGGCGGCCAAGCAGCCGGGTGATATCCGGATCGCTGCTGATGAGGCGCTCACCAACTTCTGAACATCGCAGACCGCCTTCGGCTGCGCCTCTAAGAATGCGGAGCACATTGTACTGAGTTGAAGTTATACCCATGGGCTTAAGCATCTGCTGGAAGTGATGCTGGAGCTTGTCTGCGGTGCGGCGGATATTGAGAAGCGCCTCTTCTTCGATACTGACGAATGGACGAGTTTGCTTAATTTCTGCCTGGAGCTTGCTTGTCATAAGTATTTATAACTTAGTGAACAAACTTGGAGCACGCTTGAAACCCGAACGTGCTCCCCGTAACTTGATTTACTGCTTAACCAGTTCGATGTCGAGTTCTACTTTTACGTCGTCGCCGATGACGGTATCACCGGACTTAAGGTTGCCATTCCATACTAGTCCGAAGTCCTGACGGTGAAGCGTAGTAGTTGCGGAAAAAGCACGGCGTGTCTTGCCCCACGGATCAATCTGCTCTTTACTGGGGCCATCAAGAGCGAGTGTAACGGGCTTGGTGACTCCGTGGATTGTCAGATCTCCGGCTAACTGCAGTTGACCGTTTGCATTGGAAAGGCCGCGGCTGGTGAATGTCATCTGCGGGAACTTCGCCACATCGAAGAAATCAGGGCTCTTGAGGTGCTGGTCGCGCTGAGCTACACCTGTGTCGACGGTGACGATGTCGATGGTGGCATTGGCGCTGGACTTGACGATGTCTTTTTCGTCCAGCGTCAGCGTTCCGTTGATGTTGCCGAAACGTCCGTGAACGTTGGAAATGCCCATATGTTTGATGCTGAAATCTGCCTCGCTATGAGCGGGGTCAATCTGCCACTTTGAGACTTGTCCGTGTACTGCGGTGGCAAGGGTCAGTGCTGCGGCAAAAATCGCGATCTTACTGAATGTTTGCATGCAATCTTTCTCCTGAATCCTGTCTTTTCTGTGCCCTCTGATTGGTTTTGTGAAGGCATTCATTTAGATACATAGCTAAAATATTCGTTGCAACAAATATTTTTAACGATCACACGTTTACTTACAGTCTGTTACTCTCCTGATTTCATATGCAGATACGTTTATTTTCTAACTTCCGAAGCCTGACATCCAGCCAGCGGCATGCATTTACCGCATCTTTTCTAGGTTGGTCGCTGGATGCATTCGACTATTTTCTGCTGGTCTTCTGCGTATCGGCAATTGCCGATGATTTTCACGCGCGGGTATCGTTGGTTGCTGAAGCTCTTTTTCTTACCCTGGCTTTTCGTCCCGTGGGCGCCTTTCTTTTCGGTGCGCTTGCGGACAAGTTTGGCCGACGTCCCATTCTGATGCTCAATATCGCCTCATACTCGATTCTTGAGCTGGCATGCGCCTTTGCGCCGTCTCTGCATGTGTTTCTAATCTTGAGGGCGCTCTTTGGAATTGCCATGGGCGGCGAGTGGGGAGTAGCCGTAGCGCTCACATTTGAAACATTGCCGGCAGAAGGGCGAGGCTTCTTCTCCGGATTGCTGCAGCAAGGCTATGTCGTTGGATATCTTGTGGCGGCTGTTGCCTATGCCTTGCTCTTCAAGCCATTCACGCACATACCGTGGCACGGGCAGACATTGGGATGGCGCGGGTTCTTTGTTCTGGGCGCTTTGCCTGCACTGCTTATCTTTTATATTTGGGCGAAGGTCGAGGAGTCGCCAGTATGGCGCGAAGGCCATCGGCGCAAGAGCAAACGCAGCGTATCGATCACGGACCTTCGACAATATGCTTTTACATTTGTTTTTCTCGTTCTGCTCATGACCGGGTTCAATGCGTTCTCACATGGAACGCAGGATTTGTATCCGACATTCCTGCAAAAGGACCATGGTTACTCCGCCGCCCAAACAGGTGCAATTGCCATTGTTTACAACATCGGTGCGATGCTGGGCGGTATATTGTTCGGTGGAGTCTCTGAACGGTTCGGGCGCAAACGCACAATCATAGGGGCCGCGCTGCTGTCACTTCCTGTTATCCCATTGTTTGCATTTGGTAGCTCGCTTTATACGCTGGTTGCGGGTGCGTTCATGATGCAGTTTATGGTGCAGGGAGCATGGGGCGTGGTCCCGGCATATCTTACTGAGCTTTCACCAGGGCCTGTCCGTGCTACGTTTCCGGGGCTTGCGTATCAGCTTGGAAACCTGCTTGCCTCGCGCAACATCGTATTGCAAACAAAAGCAGCCGAGCACTACGGCAGTTATGGAGGGGTACTTGCTGTAACAGTGTTTATTGTTGCCATCTATCTCGCATGCGTTACTGCATTTGGCAGAGAAGCAAAAGGTGTGGAGATGACCATCTGATACTAAGAAAAATTTGCGGGGAGGATGCTGCTTTTTATGGATGCAAACGATAGCGGCATTTTTGACGCTGTCCTAGCAGATATCCTCCGTATTCGGTAGAGACGTCGACAATCTCTACAAATTCTGCTCCAGCAAGCTCACAACTTCGCCGGG
>DATAQW010000105.1:0-2694 GCA_036264445.1 Pseudacidobacterium sp. | reverse complement strand
CAGTACAGTCTGGCCCGATACGGTCAAACGCGGTCCGATGATCGTGCAGGTTCGAGGGTTGGGCACATTGGTCCCCAGCGAGGAGAGTATCCGCCTGATTCCCTCGCAGACGGAGGCGACGGTGGTGCGCATTCGCGTGCTGCCGGGCACCAAAGTGACGCCGGACACGATCCTGATGGATCTTGCCGATCCGCAGCTGGATCAAGAGCTGCTAAATGCGCAGCTGCAATTGAAGTCCGACCAGGTGGCTTACCACAATCTGCAGGTGACTTTGCAGAGTGCCTTGATGGACAAGAAGGCGTCGGCTGCGACGGTGAACTCCGACTATAGCCAGGCACAGCTGCAGGCGCAGACTGACCAGCAGCTTTTTAAACTGGGCGTAATCAGCGGCCTGGCTTATAACAAGTCGAAATCTTCAGCGGATGAACTGACGACCCGGAATAAAATTTCAGTCGACCAGGTCGATATGAATGAAAAGTCGATCCAGACGCAGCTGGATGTGCAGCAGGCGAAGGTCGATCAGGACAAGGCCCTGTTGCAATTAAAGGAAGATCAGAAAGCCGCGCTGGAAGTGCGCGCGGGCATCGATGGCGTGTTGATTTCGCTCGGTCAACAAGCAGCGGGTGCAGCTACAAGCGACCAGACTTCAACTTTGGGCGTAGGAGCGCACGTTGCGCCGGGAACGACGCTGGCAACAGTCGTGGTGCCGAACCAGTTAAAGGCTCAACTGAAGATTGCCGAGACGCAGGCGCATGACATTCTGCTCGACCAGCCGGCAGAAATCGACACCCATAACGGCATCGTGCCGGGGCATGTCACAAGAATTGATCCCGCAGTAGTGAACGGAACGCGCACGGTTGACGTAAAGCTAGATGGGACCCTACCGCCGGGAGCGGTTCCTCAGCTGAGTGTGGATGGAACGATCGATCTGCAGCGGCTGAAGGACGTGCTGTATGTGGGACGCCCGGCCTTTGGGAACCCGGACAGCACGATCACCCTGTTCAAGTACGATCCGGATGGCAAGACTGCCGAGCGCACGCAGGTGAAAGTGGGCAAGGCTTCGGTCACGCAGATTCAGATCCTGAGTGGTCTGAAGGAAGGTGACCGGGTGATTCTGTCGGATATGTCGCGGTATGACAACACGGATAAAGTTCGTTTGGAGTAGGTGGGAGTAAACCTGAGGAGCGAGATGGACATGGATAATTTACAGCCGTTGATCAATATTGAGGGTCTGACGAAGGTCTTCTATACAGATGAGATCGAGACGCATGCGCTCTCGGGTATTCATCTCACCGTAAACAAGGGAGAATATGTGGCGATGCAGGGTCCGTCGGGTTGCGGCAAGTCAACGCTCCTCTCGATCATCGGGCTGCTGGACACGCCTTCCGCCGGCAAGTATCTGCTGAACGGGCACGCGGTCGAGAACCTGAACTTCGCGCAACGCTCGCGCATTCGCAACCAGGAGATCGGCTTTATCTTTCAGAGCTTCAACCTGATCGGCGACCTGACGGTGTATGAGAATGTAGAGCTGCCACTCACGTATCGCACGGGCATGTCGGCGGCGGAACGCAAGCGGCGCGTGCAGGAATCGCTTGAACGCGTGAGCATGGCGCACCGCATGAAGCACTATCCTTCCCAGCTCTCAGGCGGTCAGCAGCAGCGTGTGGCCGTGGCGCGCGCGCTGGCTGGTTCGCCGTCGATCCTGCTGGCTGACGAACCGACCGGAAACCTGGATTCTCGCAACGGCGAAGCGGTGATGGAGCTGCTGCAGAATCTGCATAAGGACGGCGCGACGATTGTGATGGTGACACACGATCCCCGCTTTGCGCGCCATGCCGAGCGCAACATTCATCTCTTCGACGGCAAGGTCGTCGCCGAAGGCGATGCGCTCGAACAGGTACTGGAAGCGCGGTAAACATTACGTTTCAGGGCAGTGATCTGCGATGGGCGCGTACTGCGCCCACTGCATGCGGTGAGCTATTGCCTGCAAACATCGTGCAATTGGCAAGAGCTGTGACTATGGTTGCAAACTGCGGGTCCTCGACTCCGCGTCCCCTGGACGCTCCGCTCGGGATGATAATTCCTAGGATGAATAGAAATCCCAATGCGGGAGAATAGATTTCCATGATCGATCTGAAAAATATAGAGCGGAGCTATAAGACGGGAGCGGGGCAGACGTGGGTTTTGCGCCGCATCAATCTCACCATTCAGGAAGGTGAGTTCCTCACAATCATGGGACCTTCGGGCGCGGGTAAGTCATCGCTGCTGAATGTGCTGGCACTGCTGGATGATCAATGGCTGGGCGAGTACTGGTTCGCGGATCAGCCTGTGCACAAAATGAACCGCAAACAACGGGCGGAACTGGCGAAGAAGAAAGTCGGCATGGTCTTCCAGAGCTATCACCTGCTGGATGATTTGACGGTGCAGGAAAACATCGACCTGCCGCTTTCCTATAAAGATATCCCTCGTGGTGAACGCCAAGGACTGGTTGCCGATACACTCGACCGTTTTCAGATTGTCGGTAAGAAAGACCTATATCCATCGCAGCTTTCTGGTGGACAGCAACAGCTGGTAGGCATTGCCCGCGCCGTGATTCACAAGCCGGCGCTGTTGCTTGCCGATGAGCCGACGGGCAATCTGCATTCGAGCCAGGCAAAGGAGATTATGGAGCTCTTCCGCGAATTGAACCAGCAG
>DATAQW010000396.1:0-3882 GCA_036264445.1 Pseudacidobacterium sp. | reverse complement strand
CAAGCCATCAGTTCACCCCTCATGGATTCGATTGGCGCCATCGCAATTGCGCTGCTTTTGCTGGTTGGCCGCAAGCAAATCAACAGTGGAGCGATGACCGAAGGCGCGTTCTTCGCTTTTATCGTTGCTTTGTTCAAGCTCTATGATCCGGTGCGGCGCTTTGCGCTTTTCTATAACAATTTTCAGCAGGCGCTGGGTGCTTCGTCAGCCATCTTCAGCTTTCTGGATGATCAGGACGAACTGGTCGAAAAACATCGCGCCTATACCTTAAAGGATTTTCGCGATTCCATCAAACTCGAGAACGTCGGCTTTGCCTATAGTGATGAAGAAGGTGAAAAACAGGTTCTGCATGAAGTTAACCTTGAGATTCATCGCGGCGAAGTTGTTGCGCTCGTCGGTCCAAGTGGTGCGGGGAAGTCAACGCTCGTAAACCTCATCCCCAGGTTCTTTGACGTCACATCCGGTCGGATTTTGATTGACGGGCACGATCTGCGCGATGTGAGCATGCGCTCGCTGCGCGAGCAGATCGGCAAGGTTACGCAGGAGACGATTCTCTTCAACGACACGATTCGCAACAACATTGCGTATGGGCAGCCCGATGTGCCGATCCAACGCGTGCAGGATGCGGCGAAGGCAGCCCTCGCCCATGACTTCATCATGCGGTTGCCGGACGGATATGACACGCTGATCGGCGAGAAAGGATTTCGACTTTCCGGCGGCGAACGCCAGCGTCTGGCGATTGCCCGGGCCTTGCTGAAAAATGCGCCGGTTCTCATTCTCGACGAAGCGACTTCCGCGCTCGACACGGAGAGCGAATCGCTGGTACAGGCCGCGCTCAGTAACCTGATGACCGGACGAACCGTCGTTGTGATCGCGCATCGGCTCTCAACCGTACGCAAGGCTACGCGTATCGCGGTGATGGAGCAGGGCCGTATCACGGCCATTGGTTCGCATGAAGAATTGATGCAGAGTTCACCAACCTATCAGAAGCTGTACCAACTGCAGTTTATGGATGTGGCCGATCTTCCGGAGCCTGTGATGACGGGTAAGTCAGGACTATGAATAAAAAACAAGAATCAGCGAGTCGCAAGAAAGACGCGGCGACAGGCTCGCCAGTCTATTCCATGACAGGCTTTGCCCGTGTCGCTGGACGCATCTCTGAGACGCTTGGCTATACGCTCAGTTTGAAGAGCGTCAATCATCGCTTTCTCGACTTACATATGCGGTTGCCGGGAGGAACGGAATCGCTGGAGATGAGGCTGCGCAAAGTATTGAAAGAGAAAGTTGCGCGTGGGCATATCGAGGTCTCACTTTCGATCGATCGCAGCACAAAAATAGAGGCGCAATATAACGAAAGCCTGGTATCGGCGTATGTTGCGGCATTTCGCAGTGCGGCTTCTCTGCATCATCTGGACGGCGAACCGGACCTCAATGCAATCTTTCGCTTGCCGGGAGTGCTCAATGGCGATTCGCGCAACTCCGAAGAGGACATACAGGCAATCGAAGAAGCTGTGATGGAGCGCATGGAATCTTTGATCGCTGAACTCAACACGATGCGTTCAGCAGAAGGGGCATCGCTGGTCCATGAGCTGCGCGCAGGGCTTGATCGCCTTGGAGAATTTGTAGAGCAGGTCACCGAGCTTCGGCATGACGTGCAGAAGGTGTATTTTGAGCGCATCAGCCAGAGGTTGAGTGAAATGCTGAATGGAAATATCGACCGCGAGCGCGTTTTGCAGGAGGCGGCTCTGCTGGCGGAGCGGAGCGATGTCGAGGAAGAAATAGCCCGCATGCGGACCCATATCTCGCATTTCGAATCGCTGTTGCAACAAGGCGGAGAAATCGGCAAAAAACTGGACTTTCTTTTGCAGGAAATGAACCGCGAAGCCAATACTCTGCTTTCCAAAACGAGCGGGCTTTCCGGCAATGGAACTCGCATTACGGAAATCGGACTCGGGATGAAATCAGAGATTGAAAAAGCACGGGAACAGGTGCAAAACCTGGAATAAACACAGTCTTCAGTAGAAGGAAAGACGATTGGCAGGCATACTTTTCATCATTTCAGCCCCGTCAGGCTCGGGGAAATCGACCTTGGTAAATCAGCTCCGGTCGCTTGTCGACAATCTGGAATTTTCCGTTTCTTACACAACCCGCGCGCCACGCGGCTCAGAGGAAGAAGGCCGTGAATACCACTTCACCACGCGGGAAGAATTTGAACGCATGGTGCGCGCGGATGAGTTTCTGGAATATGCGGAAGTTTTTGGCAATTACTATGGAACGGCGCGGCGCTCGCTGAACGATGCCCGGGCGCACGGCAAAGATCTTTTGCTCGACATCGACGTGCAGGGTGCGTCACAGGTGCGCCAGAAGATGCCCGACTCCGTCAGCATTTTTGTGATGCCTCCCACGCCGGATATTCTGGCCACAAGGCTGCGCAATCGCAGCCGTGCCGAGGGCGGAGTGCAGGATGACGTGATTCAGCGCCGGCTGGCTGAGGCAAAACAGGAGATTGAGAATTACCGCGAATACAGCTATATTCTGGTCAACGATATTCTGGCTCGAGCCGAAGAAGAACTTTCAGCCATTGTGACCAGCGAACGTATCCGGCGCGAAGGGCAAAAGAACACCCAGGATGCGGATCGATTGATCAAGCTGGCGGAAAACTGCAGGCAGGAGAATGCAGGTAAACGTATTCGCCCTGTGCTCGCAGCATTCGGGCTGCTCGATCCGGAAACGGCAAATGCTTAAATGGCATCTCGCAGTTCATGATTTGGAGGATGAGCCAATGAGTCTTGAGCAGTCGTTCGATAGCAATTTCCGTTATGTTTTGGTAGCTGCGCGCCGCGCCCGCCAGCTGCAGAATGGTTCACAGCCCCTGGTCGATTCGCGTTCGCGTAAAGCATGCAAGATAGCCCAGGACGAGATTGCCGCCGGCAAAGTGAACTACGTGAAGAGCGATACGCCCATTCTGAAGCCGGAGGTTGCAGGCGCAGATATCCCGAAGTTTGTCGCTTCGTAAGGTCAGCGAGCAGTTAGCGCTTAACGCGGCTAGTGCTTGAAAACCTGCATCATGAGTTCAGACTGCACTTGATCCAACTGCTTTAACGTAGATTCAAGTGTGGGTCTGTCATCGAGCGAAGCTGCGTGAAGAATCTCCTGCAGACGAAACGCTGTATGACGCATCAGTATCTCTGCGTTTTTCAGCTTCCGTGTGTCCTCGGCCATGCCCATATGAATTTTTTGGGCATAGGTTTGTACCGCCTTAAGGGTTTCAGAAGCGTGGCCGATATCGCCGGATGATAGCTCCTGCCCTGCGATTTCTGTCATCGCGTGGACGATCTCTGCGTAGAGGAAGCACTGTTCTTTGGGAGAGGCCTGATCCGCTTTTGCTTCCAGCAGAAGCAGAGCTTGTGCATCTGGAAGCTTTTCGCTAGCTCCAAAAGCGCGGGTGCCGGGAATGAGCAGAACGGCGACTGCTGCGATTGCTACGAACCTCATGGTGCACCTCCTTGGGTGCCACGGGAACGTTATCGGCTATTATTTGCCAAGAGTGACCAACCGATGTCTTGCCTGCCACTCCTGGTCGGGGAACTTACCATCGGCAGCTGCCAAAAACCTGTGATAGTAATCGGCCGCTTCCTTTGTGTGATGTAGGTTATCGTAAGCAGTGGCCCAAAGGAAATAGGTAGCTGGAGTTTCCTGAAGATATTTTGATCGTGCGGAAAGAGAATTCAAAGCAATCTGGTATTGATGATCTTCGGAAGCGGCAAATGCCAGGCTGCTCCAGGCGTCTCCGTCATCTGGTTTAAGATGTACCGCTTTTTGTAAAACCGTTACCGCATCGGCATACTGCTGCTGGCGAATAAGGTTTTCGCCCCGAGCGGT
>DATAQW010000387.1:0-19512 GCA_036264445.1 Pseudacidobacterium sp. | reverse complement strand
CAGTACGCCAATCGCTGGATCAACAACATGTCTATGGAGGACTTCAAAAACATCCCTCTGAGAGGCGTGCATCCTCCCGGATACAGTCCAATGCAGGACGCAAGGCTGGCAGCACCAACCTCACCGGACTACTGGCGAGGAGCACACACTGCGGGCTTCACGACGCTCGGCGCAGTGGCGGATATTCAACAGATCAATACGCCTACCGAAGTCGATCACTATCAGATTCGTCCTGTCATTGATATTTACGTTGCGACGAAGACCGAAGCGCTCCAGAAGGTTGGCGCAAATATCAATCATCTGCTGGATCACACACAGCACGACAAAAACATGGTGCTGCACGTGCGCGGAGCTGTGATCAATATGAACCAGGCATTTAAGGAGTTTGGCCTCGGACTGATCATCTCAGTCCTGCTGGTTTATCTCATTCTGATGTCGCAGTTCACCTCATTTATCGACCCGTTCATCATCCTTATGGCGATTCCGCCGGGCCTGGCCGGGGTCGTGATGATCCTGCTCGTCACTGGGAGCACGCTGAACATCATGTCGCTGATGGGCGTAATCATGATGACGGGTATTGTGGTGTCAAACAGTATTCTGATCGTTGAGTTCGCAAACATCTTGCACGAGCAGGGCAAGCCGCTTCTCGAAGCAGTGGTGCAGTCGTGCAAAATTCGTCTGCGCCCTATTCTGATGACCTCGCTCGCTACGCTGCTGGGCATGATTCCCATGGCGATTGGCCTTGAAGCAGGTAGCGAACAATACGCACCGCTTGCCCGCGCAGTGATTGGCGGGTTGAGTGTCTCTGTCATCGTTACTGTTTTCCTTGTCCCTGCTGTGTATCTGGTAGTACACGGCAGGCGTGAAAAGAAGGCAGCGCTCGCAGGGGAGGTATAAAGAATGAAATCCAAAGCCACAAGGAAGATGCGCAGTTTTGCATGTGCTGTTCTGGCAGCATCCATTACAGGCGGTGCCCTGGCGCAGACAGACTCCGCAAAGCCTGCGCTCCCTGATGCTCCGCCCATTGAGTTGATTGCGGCAGACAAAACACTGCCCGACTTTCATGCAGAAGCCACTTCACCGACGCAGACAAATGCTCCCACAGGGCAACATACAACCCTGACTCGCTCAGAGGCCGAGCAGATGGCAATCAAAAATAATCCACGCATTAGTGTGAGCCATCTGCTTGCTCTAGCGCAGCATCAAGCCGTAAGAGAAGCGCGAGCAGCGGAGTTGCCGACAGCCACCGGAAGCATCACGGCAGTGTATGCAGAAGATGCGAGCCGCATTTCAGCCGGATCTCTCACTGCGTCCCGCCTTTTGACCCATGCCGGCGCAGGAGGCGGCTTCACGCAGCTGATCACTGACTTTGGCCGCACCAGCAATTTGGTTGCTTCGTCAAAGCTTCAGGAAAAAGCGCAGAACTCAAGCGCTCTGGCCACAACAGAAGACATTGTGCTCGCGACCGATCAGGCGTTCTACAACGCTCTGCAAGCACAAGCGTTGCTGAAAGTCGCGCAACAGAATGTCGACACGCGGCAGACGACGGAAACACAAGTCAATGCGCTGACTCAGAACAACCTCAAGTCAACTCTCGACTTGAGCTTTGCCAACGTGAACCTTTCGCAGGCAAAGCTGTTGCTGCTCGATGCGCAGAACAACGCCGACTCAACCATGGCGGCGCTTGATGCAGTGCTTGGCCTCGACAAACAGGTGATCTACGATCTGGTTGATGAAACTACACCGTTACAACCTCCGCCTCCGGATGCCGATCAGCTTATACAGCTTGGCCTGCAACAACGCCCTGATCTGCAAGCTCTGAACTATAACCAGCAAGCTGCCGTGAAATTCGGCCGTGCGCAACGCGATCAGATGTTTCCCTCCATCAGTGCCGCCGGCACGGCAGGCAGCGTACCCGTTCGCACTGATCAGTACTTCACAACGAACTGGTGGGGCGGAATTGGCGTAAACATGAACATTCCGATTTTTAACGGGTTTCTCTATTCCGCTCAGGCAAAGGAAGCCTCTATCCGGGCGCAGGCTGCTTCAGAGCAGAGCCGCGATCTGCACGATCAAATCGTGCGCGATATCCGCACATCGTGGCTTGCCGCAAATACTGCATTTCAACGTGTCGCGGTAACCGCCGAGCTCCTGAAAGAGGCGAACCTGGCGCTTAATCTTGCGCAGACGCGTTACAAAATAGGCCTAAGTTCAATCGTCGAACTCAGTCAGGCGCAATACCAGCAGACCGACGCCGCAATCGGCAATACGAATGCACAATACCAGTATCGTCTTGCGTTAGCGACTCTCAACTATCAGATTGGAGCCACTCCATGATGGAAAACTTCAAGCTGAAGGTCTTTCGTGTCGTTGCAGACACAATGAATTTTCGCAGGGCTGCAGACGAGCTTCATTTGACGCAGCCCGCAGTCACGGCGCAGATCAAGTCTCTCGAAGAAGCTCTCGGTATCGCACTTTTTGACCGCATCGGGCGCGATATCAGACTGACTCCTGCAGGCGACACACTTTTGCAATATGTACGGCAGATCGAAGCAATCACCAATGATGCTATTGCTGCTCTCGCTCCATTTGGCGGACAGGAAGGCATCGAGCTCTCGATCGGGGCTTCGCACACTATTGCCGTCTATCTTCTGCCAAAGCTGCTGCCATTATTGTTGCCTGATTGGCCTAAACTGCACATTCATGTCATAGGTGGCAGCACGAATGAAGTCCTGCATGCTTTGACAATGCACCAGATCGGCATTGGGCTCATCGAGGCTCCTGCGTTCCGTCCGGACCTTAAGATTGAGGCATTTGCAGAAGATGAGCTGACTCTCATCGTACGGCCAGACCACCGTTGGACAAAGAAGCAAATGCTGAGAGCTGCGGAGCTCATTCAGGAGCCGATTCTATTGCGGGAAATGGGATCGGGTATGCGGCGCTTCGTCGAAGAATACCTGGAACAAAACGGTGTTTTACGGCAGCAGCTTCGCACGTCGATTGACATGAATTCTACAGAAGGCATCATTGCTGCGGTGGAAGCGGGCATCGGTGTTGGCTTTGTTCCCTGTCTGGCACTGGAAAAGGCATTGAAACTGGGCAGCGTGAAGGCAGTCCATCTTGATAATGGGCCAATCCGGCGCGAACTAAGTATTGCCCTGCTCAACGGTCCCGAGCCCAGGGGTCCTATCGGGCAACTGCTGGAAATTCTTCGCAACCAAAACATATTGAAGCCACAGATGACTTCAGGAGGAGATGGTCACGATGCCAGTTATCGGTGATGTCCCTGGAATAAATTTGAACGCCGTTATCTATGCAACTGATTTTTCTCTCGGTTCTCAGAACGCGGGGTTCTACGCGAGACTTCTTGCCCGGTATTTCTCTTCCAAGCTGATTGTGGCACACGCTTTCACGTTGTCTCAAACAGCTATGGAAGTGGAGGCAGATCCGAAAGTAGTAAGTCAGCAGAGAAAAGACCTTCAATCTTTGTTGACCGAAAAGGCTACTCTTTTGGGAGACCATTCGCTCGATATAATCCCAGCCCTCGTGGACGGCAATCCCAAGGACGTGATCCCGCAATTAGCTGATGAAAATGCTCCCTCTCTGATTGTGCTAGGAACGCATGGCGGAGGACGCATTGAGCGGAATCTCATCGGATCAGTTGCCGAGCAAGTCTTGCGCTCTACTCGTTGGCCTTCTTTCACGGTCGGCCCGCAGGTGCAGCTCACATCAGACAAGAGCTTTTCGTGCCACCGAATTCTTTATGCTACGGATTTCACCCCCGCGGCTACACATGCTGCTGTCTATGCGGTTTCCTTCGCAGGAGCTTTAGGAGCAGAAATCGATGTGCTCAATGTCATTCAGGAAGAAGACATAAAACATCCGGAACGACTGTCCGAACTGAAGACGCATTTCTATAACGCGCTGGACAAGCTTGTGCCACAGCAAGCGCGCGAATTCTGTGATCCAAGGACATTCATTGCAGTCGGAAAAGCGCACGATGAGGTTCTAAGACATATTCAGAAACGTTCCATCGATCTGCTCGTACTGGGCATCCGCAAAACTTCCCATCTGAGTCTGGAAATGCGAACATCTGGTGCGTTCCAGTTAATCGTTGATGCGCCATGCCCGGTTCTGACGATTAGAGGATAGAAATGCATCTTTGCGATCGATAATCAAGGCATTTAGGTCTACTATTTCTCCGCTCCGCCGTATGCTGGCGGTTCGCCAAGGCTTCCTGCGGGCGGCAGGTGCCGGATATAAAGCACCATCTTCCAGATGTCATCGTCTGAAAACAGTCCTTCTGCAGGAGGCATGCCGGAAGGTTTGATTCCATGCCGAATAATCCACCGCAATTGGCCATCGGAATATGACTGCACCTGCTCAGAAGCCAGCGATGGCACTGGAGGCGCCACGATTTCAGCAAATGGCACTCCGGTATTCTGGCCATCCAATCCGTGGCACACCGAACAATATTGAGTGAACGCCTGTTTGCCATCGTTGATATTTTCTGCAGTCGCTGGAAACGGATTTTTGTCCTGCCTGCCGCCCATTGTGATGTGATGTTTGATCCAATTCACGGAACGTCCTTCGAGTGCGCTCGGCTTCGACGCCTTGCATCCGCACAATCCTGCCGCAAGGAACGTCACACAGACGATCCATTCCCTAAATCTCACATGGCCTCCGGAAATAAAAGAATCCACACACCCATTCTTCCATTCTCGAACTAAATTGAACTGGAACTGCTTGCAATAGAATCAAAAACGGAACCAGTATGCAGGAAGGCAAACCTAGTCTCACCGCATTTGCTGTAGCCGGCAGACGCGCTGCACATCAGTTGATCGATCATCCTCCTTTGGTGCTCGATGACCCGATCGCTGTCCCTATCCTTGGTCCTTATGCGGCATTTGCCATCACCAGCAACCCCGAAAAACACCGTCATCCCTTCTCGTTTGCCATGCGAGCGTTCATGGTGGCGCGAAGCCGTTATGCTGAAGATCATCTGCGACTGGCTGTAGCAGATGGGGTACGCCAGTATGTCGTTCTCGGCGCTGGCCTCGATACCTTTGCCTATCGCAACCCTTATCCGCTTGAACATCTCAAGGTTTTTGAGATTGACCACCCCACCACGCAGCAATGGAAGCGTGAGCTGTTATCCGCAGCCAACATCGCCCTTCCGGAAAACCTGTCATTTGTACCCGTAGATTTCGAGCGGCAGACGCTCATCTCAGCCCTGACTGAATCTGGATTCGACTTCCAACAGCCTGCATACTTCTCCTGGCTGGGAGTCACTCCTTATCTCACGCTGGAAGCTTTTCGCTCCACGCTCAAAGCTGTCGCTGCTCTGCCCAACAACACTGGAATCACCTTTGAATATGTGCTTCCGCGCGCTTCACTGAGCGAGCGCGCGAGAACTTCCTTTGACCTGATTGCTGCCCGTGTAGAAAAGATAGGTGAACCATTCCAGCTCTTCTTTACGCCCGAACAGATGCGCGATGAACTCGAGATTCACGGCTTCAGCAAAATCGAAGAGCTTACTTCTGCTGACATCAATACACGTTATTTCAGCGAGCGCAATGACGGCCTGCGGCTTTACGGCGAAGGAGGCCGGCTCATCACTGCGTGGCTCTAAAAGTCATGCGGCTGCTGCGTCGGAGCAGCAGGCGTTGTAGTGGGTGGCGCAGCAGGTTGCGTATTAGTCACATCGGGCTTTGCTGACTCATCTGAAGGCTGCGGCTGTTCTTGCTGTGGCGGTGGCGCGGTCTGAGCTGTGGGCGTTGGTGCCAATGCAGCCCGCTGTGATGGCGTAGGCTGGCGCGGCAATACTGCAGTGTTTACCGCCGAGGGATCATCGCGCAGTTTCACATACAGCGACCCATTTACAGGATGCGGCACCTGCAGCGCATTCCCTGCAAATCCATCTGGCACCTGCATGCCCTGCGCAAATTGCGCATCTGAGGCGACGCCTTCAAGCAGGAAGAGATTCGACCCCTTCAGCGTGCACATCTGGTTCGCATTGCCGGAGCATTGCAATGTGTCGAGCACCGGCAGACGCACCAGTGTGGCCAGCGGTTGCCAGTCGCCCGTTGTGCCCTTTCCATTCACCGGACGGAAGCGCAGTGGCCCGAATGCCGAAGGCCCAAAGTTCTTTGCAGGATCGACTGTAACCAGCGCAGTCTTCGCATCCTGCAACGTGATGCTACCGTCTGCCATGCTCAGTGTTGTATGGAATGAGCCGTCTTCAGTTGTGACTTCAATCTTCTCGTCAGGCGAAAACGTCTCAGGCGTAATTGCCTTCACAGAAAAAATAATCCTGCTGTCCAGCGGAACCTGATTGGTATCTGTGAGCTGAATATGTGTTGCCTTCACTTCATCGGAAGGCTGGACGCTCTTGCTTAAAAGCTGCACTTTAGGACGCGGAGCGACAACCATTGCCGGAACATCGAGCACTCGCCCATCCTTCAGTGCAACCTGTGCCGTCGCTTTCACGCCTGCCGGCAGCGCCGTTGCAGCCTGATTACTCGCCGTTTCCAGCGTTAATGCATCGCCGGTTTCCGTATTCGCCAACTTGCCTGGCTTGAACTCAATGCCCTTTAAATTAAGGGTTGCCACTTCATCCAGCCGGTTGCCTGCCAGCACGCCCTGCAGATCGCCGGCATTGATGGTAAAGCTTTCATATTTCCCGGCCTCGGCCAGACTTGTCAGTGACAGTTTCTGCGGCTGCTGTGCTCCAGCCTGTTTCACATGCAAGGTGAATGCACCCGGAGCAGCATCCTTCAGCGACAGTTTCACTTCAAGCTGATCAGGTTGGTCAACTTTCCATGTTGTTTTAATCTCTTTACCGTCGGCGTCCCTCGCGACCACCGAGTCGACGCAGGTCGCATCACCCGACGTCAGATGCAAAGTATCTTCGCGGCCTACGACCAATGCGTGCTTGTCCGTTACGGCAAGCTCCCACTGTGCCAGGCGGCCAGTTTGCAGATGAAAGACAGGCCCGACGTAAGACTCAAATCCCCATGACCCGCGCAGCGTTCCCGTATCGCTGCCGATATTCTCCACGGGAATCGAACGCGTATCAGCAACAAATCCGCCCTGTGACGGATCGGCTGTTACCGGAATATCGATGTCTTTGCCATCCTTGCCTTTTACGCGCAACACCATGTCATGCGCAAAATCCGTCGCAAAAGCCAGCGGAGCTCCTTCCACCGGCAGTACAGGTTTATCTCTCGCAATGCACTGCAGTTGTTTTTCATCTACCGGACGCAGGGGCGGCATATGCCCCTGATTAATCGCGGGCAGAGCCATCACAATCACTGATTTCGGATTACGGAACGACGGCGGCGTGTTCAGCTTCAGTTCAATCTGATCGTTGTTTATTACATTGAGCGCGGGAATGTACTGATATTGTGCTGTATGGAACGACTCCATAATGTGCGCTATATCCATCACTGATGCAATATACGGACTGAAATAGCCTGCGCCCGCGCGCTGCGTATAGCTCAGCTGCATAGCCAGGTCGCTTCCCGCGCCTGTCGTTAATGCGTCAGTTACCGAAATTGTGTGACCATCGTCCATCACGAGCTGGTCTTGCTTCTGTATCAGGCACGACGCTTGCTCCTCCACGACTTTCTGCAGGCAGTCCTGGTCGAGTTTGATGCTCAGGCTGCGCGCCAGCAGCGGCGAAACTTCCTTCAGTTTGTCAGGATTCGTCTCATTAACGACGCGCACCGCTTGAAGGTAGGCGTCCAGACGCGCGCGGTCCAAGCTCAGCTGGTTCAGGTCCTGCGAAGCGCGAACAAACGATCCGGGGCGCGAATGCACCGCATCCCGAATGGAGCTGAAGTCGCCACCCGTCGATGGAGCAAAAAAGACTACAACCTGCTGCGCCCCATCCGGGACCGTGACATACATCCCCTCCGCCGCCACTTTTTTGTCCCAGGTCTCGGCCTTAAAAAACCATTTGTCCGGAGGAGGGTTCGTCGATCCACGAAGGAACGTCACAACCATCAGATATTTCACTGCCTGCTCCGGCGGCAGCTGCGGATGAATCCAAAGCCTGTCTCCTGGAGACAGGTTCGGAACCCTCGAAATGGGCAGCGTCTTACCCGCGCGCGTCACGCGCACATCGACCCTCGGTCCAGCCAGATCAAATGGCGCAGGATCGGCTACTGCCAGCAATGTTGCCGACAGCAAAAAGATAACAAGCAGACGAAAACGGATCGGCATACGGAATCGAGCGATTTCTACCTTTACTTAGATGCAGGCAGAAGGGCTCTCTTCTAGTTTATAGGCAAGTGCACCAGATGGGTAATTCATGAAATTCTCTTAACAGCTGCACTCCGTCAGTGCCATCCCTGCTATCGTTAACATACAAAATAGTTTGCCGTTCAAACGAGCTGCGCAATTCAAAGGTCTTCTCAACCATTTCCCCAGACAACTTTATTGCTGCTGCACGACAATCCAACGGCGGACAACAAAAAAATCCTGATTTTTTTAAGGAGACCATGGTCTTTCATCGAGCATTCGCCCGAATACTCTTTCCCTGTTTTCTGTTGATTGTATTAACTTTAGCTGGAGCATTGAACCAGATCGCTTCGGCACAAGACCCGGCCGATGCGGTTTGCCCACGCCTTTCCGCTGGATCTCAGGTAACT
Source organism: Pseudacidobacterium sp. (assembly GCA_036264445.1). Lineage (GTDB taxonomy): Bacteria > Acidobacteriota > Terriglobia > Terriglobales > Acidobacteriaceae > Pseudacidobacterium. The sequence goes on along the minus strand of DATAQW010000387.1, from coordinate 10,858 downwards.
TCACCTCCGGAACTGACAAGTCAGAACGGCGCTCTCGAAGTCACCTTCAAATTCATGACCACCACAGATGAGCAGGGGCTGACCCGCTATTGCTACATCACTGACACCGGGCTTGAAGCTCCTACTCTGGTCGTCAATCCCGGCGATAAACTCATCATTCATTTTCAAAATGACATTCCGGCATCGCAGACTTCGAGCAACCAGATGCCCGGCATGAAGATGCACCTTTCCGAAGATGATAAAAACAAGGCAAATGACAGCAGTTCGGACACCTCTTGCAACGCCACTACCATGGACGCTACGTCTACCAACATGCACTTCCATGGCTTCAACGTCGCGCCTGTCTGCCATCAGGATGAAGTAATCCACACCATCATCAATCCGGGCCAGACCTTCGATTACTCCGTGGACATTCCTGCCAACGAGCCACCCGGCCTCTACTGGTATCACCCCCACCCTCATGGATACAGTGAAGCCCAGGTGCTCGGCGGAGGTTCAGGCGCCATCATCGTCCAAGGCATCCAGAACTTCAACACCAGCCTGGCCGAATTGCCGGAAAAACTTCTTGTTCTGCGTGACCAGAACGTTGCCTATTCAGGAACCGTCTCCGACGTCACCAAGCCGGAAAAAGATCTTTCCCTGAATTACGTTCCCATCACCTACCCCAACAACACCCCGGCCGTTATGCAGGTGGCCCCATCGGAAAAGGAAGTCTGGCGGTTTCTGAACGCGTCTGCCGATACCATTGCCGATCTGCAGGTCCTCGTTAATAATGTGCCTCAACCCCTGACCATAGTTGCCGTGGATGGTGTTCCGCTCAAGGACAGCAACGGCAATCCCGCCCCCATTACCGCGACTGACTACCTCGTGCCCCCTGCTGCGCGCGTCGAGTTCGTCCTCACAACGCCGGCTGCAGGCCAGACAGCGCAGCTGGTGACAGAAACCTGGAACACAGGTCCCGAAGGCCTCGCTGACCCAGGCAGGACTCTGGCTACTATCCAGGCCACATCCAGCTCAGCTTCAACGGCATCGTACTCACGGAACGGCCAGTCTACCCAGAGCGCGCACGTCAAGAGACTTCCGTCGTTCACGCATCCGCAGCGGATCACCCGCTTCGCTGCTCTTGACACAGTCACGCCGTCAGTGCAGCGCACCCTCTATTTCTCCACCGATCTGAGCACCTCGCCTCCGCAGTTTTACATCACCGTCGACGGCCAGACACCGGCAGTCTTCAATATGGACGCGCCACCCGCCCTCACCGTTCAGGACGGCACCGTGGAGGAATGGACCATCCAGAACCGCTCGGAGATGGACCACGCCTTCCACATCCATCAGATTCATTTCCAGACCCTCGCCGTCAACGGTCAGACTGTGAATGATCCAACCATGCGCGACACCATCAATGTCCCGCACTGGAGCGGCAACTCCTCGGATCCATATCCCAGCGTGACCCTGCTGATGGACTTCCGCGATCCCAACATCGTCGGGACCTTCGTCTACCACTGCCATATCCTGGGGCATGAAGACCTGGGCATGATGGGAGCAATTCAGATCCTGCCCGCATCCACAACGACCGCCCTGGCAGCATCCACCACCACGCCTGTTCTTGGACAGACGGTGACCTTCACCGCAACCGTCACCGGAGCAGGAACAACTTCTCCCCCATCCGGAACTGTAACGTTCTACGATGGAACCACGGTCTTGGGTATCGCGACTCTCGATAGTTCAGGGAACGCGACTTTCGCTACCAAAGCGCTTACCCTGGGAGCCCACTCCATCACTGCCGTATATGCCGGAGACGCTTCGTTTACCGGATCGACCTCGTCTGCCGTTACCGTTACGGTCTCTCCCGCGACTACCACCACCACGCTGACTGTCTCTACAGCTCACCCGGTTCTCGGACAGACGATAACCTTCACGGCGACCGTCACTGGATTCAACTCTACAGTTAATCCCGAAACAGTGACCTTCTATGACGGAACAAGGGTCGTAGGCACCGCTGCTATGAACAGTTCTGGCGTAGCCACTTTCTCCACCAAATCGTTCAAGCTTGGAACCTACTGGATCCATGCTTACTATCCGGGAGACACATGGTTTACCTCTTCCTCGTCGTGGCCCATTGAGATCACGGTTTCTCCGGCCACAACAACAACCAAGCTGACCGCTTCCACCACCACCCCTGCGCTCGGGCAGTCTGTGACATTTACGGCAGCCGTCACCGGATTTAACTCCGCAGTCGATATCGAACCGGTCACCTTCTACGACGGAACAACAGACTTAGGCACTGCGTCTCTGAATAATTCCGGCACCGCCGCTTATACCACTTCCGCGCTCTCTGCCGGCGTCCATTCAATCACTGCCACCTATCCGGGAGACACATGGTTCGCAAGCTCCACGTCTCCTGTAGTCAATGTCACTGTTGGATCGGGTGCTGCCGCAACGAATTTCACTCTGGGCGTCAATCCCGCGGCTTTAGCAGTTGCTCAGGGGCAGTCAGGCACAGCCCAGCTCACAATAACACCTGCAAACGGCTTCTCATCGCCAATATCATTCAGTTGCAGTGGATTGCCGGCAGGAACACAGTGCAGTTTCAGCCCGCAAAGCGTAACGCCCACGGGGGCTAACGCAATGGGCGCGCAACTTACCATCACCACACCTGCCTCGAACGCCCAGCTTCAACCGGGACGGTCTTCCGCACATCCTTTCTATGCGCTCTTACTTCCGGGATTAGGCGCAATGCTCGGATGGGTTGGACGAAAGAAAAAGAGCAGGCTGCTTTGCCTGCTTCTGATGCTGCTTTCTGTAACCTCATTTATGACTGCTTGCGGAATCAACGCGAATGGAGTCAGTAGTTCCATCACGATTACAGCTTCATCGTCAGGTTCAACAGCAGTGAGTCATTCAACAGCGTTAAAGCTGACGATCACTCCATAAAGAGAAGTTACTTTGGAGCGCCCCATCCTTTTGTCACAGTTTTCGGCAAGAGGGTGGGGACCCTGCGAACCGGGTAATAATATATAAGTCTTTTGTTTTCGACTATGAGCGGGACCCGTCCCGATCGCTACTGTGCGGCGACCGGAACCCGTCTTCGCCCGCGGTTCGGAGCCAGCAGCCGCATCGTGATCCAGAAAGCCGGGATGAGAAATATGGTCGAGCCAAATACCCACATAAATGCCCCCGCCGCCACCTGATCAATCAGTGGACCAATCCCCAGAATATTCGGCTTCAGAGCATAGCTGGGATAAACCACCCTCCCCGCGAAACAGAGGGATGCGGAAATGCCCGTGTTGATGATATCTGAGGTCAGAAGATAAGGCAGTAGCATCCAGCGCAGCCGCTGCCGCGGGTCAGGCCATGGACGAATGATCGGCCACCAGAAAAGAATACTGGTAAAGAAGAAACAGGCGTGCTCCACGTTATGCCAACCCGGTGAACGCAGCGCTAGCTCATACGACGCCGGAATGTGCCAGACAATATAGGCCAGGTTCATCAACAGCCATGCCGGTTTGAGGCCGGTGAGAAAGTATCCCAGCTTCTTCAACCATTGCAGACGAAACAATGGTCCAAGCACCTTGCGGATAACCACTCGCGGCAATCCGCGCAGGAGGGGTACTTGCGGCATCGCGAGCAAAAGCAACGGAGGCGCAACGGACATGAAGAGAAAATGTTGCCCCATATGCGCCGAGAGCAATTCACCATCCAGCGTATCGAGTGGAGAAGCAACAGCCAGAAACAGAGCAAACAGGCCAAGCAGAAAGCAGGCCAGCCGCCACTCCGGAAACTGCCGGGGCCGCGTCTGCCCGATAAGCAGCCATCCCCGCAGATAAATAACCGCCGTGAGCAGCAGCAACACAGTCGTCACCGGAGGAACATTCCAGTCGAGGAGGACGTATTGAAGCTCAGGCGACATCGGTAATGGGACGGATACCCCAGATTCGCGAAGCTAACCTGGGGCTGTTTGAAATGCAGGTACTATCGAGAAGCTGGGTGCGAAACAAGTTGCTTGTCCTACTTCTGCGGCGTACTAGCCTGAGCCGTCTGCGACGCATTCACTGCTGCTGGCTGGCCCGGAGGCCTTAGTGTTTCAAGGAAGCGCACCAGCGCCGTCGTCTCCGGCGGACTCAGATTCTTACCGTAAGCGGGCATGTTGCCCCCGCCCTGGAGTACCTGCCGGATCAACTGGTCTTCGGTTAGCCGTGTAGCCACTGCGTCAAGAGCCGGACCACGCTGTCCACCCGAACCACCGATGGAATGGCAATTGCGGCACTGCTTGGCCTGGAACACCACCGCGCCCTGCCGCTCGAGCGGCGTAGCATTGTGGACTATCCTCTCAGGAAGCGGATTGCCGCTCCATGCATTCATGACCGGACTCCACGGTGTGTGCGTTCCGAGATGCGTGAAGATGCCGAATACAACCGCTACTGTAACCAGCACCAGCACGGCGACCGGACGCCGATGCCAGCTCTTTTCGCCTTCGCCAGCCACATACGGCAGCGCAAGCAGGATACAGATGCCGATTACCGGAGCAATCAGCACAAATGGCGTCTCAAGACTCGGAGGCAGATAAGAGAGAACAGCATAGAGCCAGAGGAAGAAGAAATCCGGCTTAGGAGAAGTCTGGATAATCGTTGGATCAGGAATTCCGCCCGGACCGTAGGGCCCGAAAACAATCGCGCAGACCGCGACCGCCGCAAGAATCGCCGCAGAGAAGATCAGATCTTTCCATAGAGCGTCGGGCACAAACGGCACGCCGTCTTTATGGGTGAGTTCGTGATACTCCTGAATGTAAGTGCTGCGGCGCACGATACGTCCTGGCATGGGCCATTCGTTGATGCCCAGTTTCAACACCAGCCAGATGTGCAGTGCGGTGAAGAAGAGTAGCGCGCCTGGAATCACAAAAACATGGAGGGCAAAGAAACGTGACAGGGTCGCGCCACCAATAAAAGGCCCACCCAGCAGCAGGCTCACCAGCGGGCCGCCGATGACAGGCACACGGCTCATGATCGAGGCGCCGATGCCCAGCCCCCAGTAAGCATCCTGATCAAAACGCAGGACCTGCCCGGTGAACGCCATGCCCAGAGTCATCAGCAACATGAAAACGCCAAGAGTCCACGTTAGTTCGCGCGGAAATTTATACGCGCCAAACATGAAGACCTGCGCCATATGAACAAGCACGACGGCGACCATGAAGTTCGATCCCCATCCATGCATCGCCCGCAGAAACCATCCGAGATAAAGCTGATGGTTCAATTGATCGAGTGTCCTCCACGCCTCGCTTCCAGAGGGCACATAGATAAGCGCCAGGAAAATGCCAGTGACAACCTGCAGGATCAGCAGCGTCGTAGCAGCGCTGCCAAAGACATACCACCAGCTTGCCGTACTGCGAGGAACCGGATGCAGCGCGGCATCTTTGATGGGTCCTTCAAGCTGGAGGCGCTGCTCAAACCAGTCATAGGTCTTCTTTAGCCAAGACATGGAGATTTCCCTTTCCCGGCCATGGCCTGATCCGCCAGAGTAGGCATCTGTCCCGCATTGATGTGCAGTTCGCCGCTCACAATCTTGTAGTCGTACTGGAAGAGTCCACGCTCCGGCGGGCCGGACGCGCGATCACCATTGGCATAGTAAACGCCGCCGTGGCATGGGCACATAAACAGCTCCGACTGCGGAAACCACCGAACGGGACAACCAAGATGTGCGCAGTTGATAGCAAAGACCTGAAATTTGTCTGCGCTCACCCGGCGCACCCAGCAAGGAGTCTTGGCGGTATCGCCATCCTGATTGTGCTTGAAGGGATTCACGAATTCTGCAAACCGCGTCTGACCCTCGGGAAACTGGGTCAGGCTGCCAAGAGAAATCCACTGGCTGTAAAAGCCCCTGCGCTTAATCGGCGAGAGTAAATAACCAATGACAGGGGTTGCAATGGCAAGCCCCACAATCGCATTTAAGGCAATGCCAATCTTCATCAGCAGTGATCGCCGTGTTACCTGTTTTTCTTCGCTCATAAATCCGTTCCCCTGCTGACTTATTGCTGCACCGGTTGCGATGGATATGGTTGTCCCGGAGTCTTCTGGCGCTGGCTTGCCATCCACGCAACCAAATCCGTCACATCCTGGTCGGTCATCGGATGTCCCTGCGCGCCTCTCCAATCCGGATGCCCCAAATCAGGCCGCCCCGCGATGATCGTGGTGCGCAGTGTCTGGTCGCTCACCAACGCAAGAAACGAACCATCGGTAATGGAACTTGGCTTTGCGCCCGCTTGTTGCCTTCCTGCGGAATGGCAACGTGCGCAATTTGCCGCGAATACCTGCTGGCCCCGCGCCGCATCGCCCTGCTTGTCGCTCCTGTAAGGAGGAACATCAAACCCTTGCAGATATCCGGCTTTGAACCAGCGTGACCGCATGCCTTTTACCAGCGCGTCGACCTGCTCATCGGTGAGCATGCCGCCTGCGCTGCGCGCAAACGCAGGCATCAGCGTTCCCGGCTCGCCATTGGCAATGATGTTGCGCAAAGTGTCATCACCCACAATCGCCTGATACACAGGATTAGCGAGCGCAACCGCTGGACCATGCTGCCCGTCAGCTCCGTGACACGCCGAGCAGTTTTGCGAATAAAGCTGCGAAAAATCCATAACCTGTGTAGGCCGCATAGCTTCAGCGCCTGCTTGCGACGGTCCAGGAAAACGCTGGCAACCAGCCAGAACGATACTGCATAGCAGGAGAATCCCGCCATAGAATTGACGTGCATTCATCAGCGGTGATCCTCTTCCTCGTGATGCAATCCCGATGCTTCTATTCCCATGCGAAGAACAAACGGCATCGACTGCCCTGTGCGGATTTTGCTTTGACGCGCGACTACCCAACCGGCAACCAGTCCGAATGCCACCTGGGAAACAACAAACCATCCCCAATCGATCCGCTGATCGAGCACAGGATTCACAACACCAAGCGTCGAATGCAGCAAGCCTGTCCAGAGCAGAGGAGCAATAATGCCGCCCAAAAGAATCGGGTGGCGCGGGAGCATCGGCAGCATCGCGCCATAGAGCAGTCCAACAAGAATGCTGGCTATTACGTGAATAATTGTCGCCACTACAAGTCCTTGCAGATGGAAAGTTGCAATATCCGCCGTTGTCGGATTCGTCCAGTGCGCGACGCCAGCGCCTCCAAGCAGATTTATCGGATACCAGATGCTGTGGTAGCCGATAATGCCGTAGAGCAATGCCGGAACGATCATGGCAATGCCGCCGGCGATGCCACCCTTGATCCCGGAGAGTACCGGATATGTTTCGATGGGAAGATGCGCGCGATGCTCCTCGCTGATTTCAATGCGAGTAACATGTGTCCGCTCTGACGCAATCGTAACCTCATGCTCTTCGACCGGAACATCTTCATGCGCCTCATGCGGCAGCACCTGACGGAACCACCCCACACAGGCCGTAACAACAAGTACCGCGCCGAAAACGCTGATCGCCGCATTAGTCACTACTCCGGCAAATACAAGAGTGACGCCAAAGGCTAGAACGATAGGCCATGCCGTGGGTGCCGGCAGATGGATCGTTTCACCGTGTTGATGATCGTGCGAGTCCATACTCAATCTCTCTAACGGCCTACGATATAGACAACGGTGAAGACCACAACCCACACCGCGTCGACGAAGTGCCAGTACAACGCCAAAACCTGAATGCGTTCGGCATGCTCTTTCCGGACATGACCTGTGATCGTGAAGATCAGCACAGTGAGCAGCGCAATCAAGCCGATAATGACGTGCGAAGCGTGCAGGCCAACAAGTGAATAAAATGTCGTGCCAAATAGATTCGTGCTGATCGTCAGGCCGTCCTGATAAATCAGCTTGTGCCACTCCATCCCGGTTCCGAGAAGAAAGCCCGCACCAAGTAGAAATGTCAGTGCCCACCACAACCCAAATGCTTTCAACTTGCCGTGTTCGACCGCGCGCTCAGCAAGCCAGATCGTCAAGCTGCTTGAGAGCAGGATGATCGTATTTAAGATCGGGACTTCCAGTACCTGTTGCGGAGTAGGACCATAGAGGCTCCTGCCGATGTTGTAGATATAGGCCACCACAAAAATGGTGAAGATGGCCGATTCAGCAACGATGAGGCAGAACATGCCGACACGGCCCTTTGAGGGCTGCACCCATGCATGTTCCATCTGTGCTTGCGCTACTGCGACTGTGCTCATCTACTCAGGCCTCACTCATATTTCCAGTCCGGATCCTCCGGATGCTTCAAATCCCATAGAGGGCGGCGGCTCGTCACCACCGGATCTGTCGCAAAGTTGTATGCCGGCGGGGGCGATGGCGTCGCCCACTCAAGCGTCCATGCATCCCACGGATCATTGCCAGCGGGCTTGCCCTTGAAATACGACCAGATGAGATTCACCGCAAGGATCAGGACGGCGATTGCCTGGATGAATCCGCCGATGGAGATAATTACATTCCAATGCCCCCATCCGCGGTCTGCCTCGTAGGTGTAAATCGAGCGTGGCATCCCCATAAGACCGGGAATATGCATCGTGTCAAAGGTGACATGGAAGCCAATGACAAATAACCAGAAGTGCCACTTGCCAAGCGTCTCGCTCAACATGCGGCCGGTGGCTTTGGGATACCAGTAGTAAATTCCGCCAAAAATACAGAAGACGATGGCGCCTACAAGCACATAGTGAAAATGCGCAATCACGAAATAGGAACTGTGCAGTTGCCAGTTCCAGGGTGCTACGGACAACATAATGCCCGTGAGTCCTGCAAGAAGAAACTGGATGATAAACGCCGTACAAAAAAGCATGGGGGTAGCAAACCGGATCTTTCCACCCCACATAGTGGCCAGCCAGTTGAAAATCTTGATTCCCGTCGGAATGCCTACAATCATCGTTGAAAGCACGAAAAATGTATTGCCCACCGAGGTCATTCCGATCGTAAACATGTGGTGCGCCCAGACCCCGAGGCTCACAAACACAATCCCGACGGAAGCTGCGACCATGGCCGGGTAACCGAAAATTGCTTTGCGCGAGAAAACCGGAATCACCTCATTCGCAATAGCAAACGCGGGCAGCACCAGCACATAAACTTCAGGATGTCCGAAGATCCAGAAGAAGTGCGCCCATACAAGCGCTGAACCACCCGCCTGGGTATCAAAAAAGTGCCCACCGGCATAGCGGTCGATCAGCAGCATCACCTGCGCGGCGGTCAGAGGAGTAATAGTAACGAGGGCCAGGCCGGAGACCACCATGTTCAGCCAGACAAACAGTGGTAGCCGCATGATCGTCATGCCCTTGCACCGCATGCATAGCGCTGTAGCGATGACGTTGATCGACGCCCCAATGGTGCCGAACCCGGTGATGATCAGAGAGAGCGCCCAGTAATCCGGACCGTGGCCGGGAGAAAACGCGCGCTCCGTGAGCGGAGCATATGCCCACCACATTGCGTCTGGAGCATTACCTGCTCCATAAAGTCCGCCTCCGCCGATAAAGCTGTAATAAAGCAGCATGCCACCGAAGAAAGTCAGCCAGAAACTGAATGCGTTGAGCCGCGGAAACGCCATATCACGGGCGCCGATCATCAGAGGAATCAGGTAATTCGCAAATCCAAAGATGTAGGTCATGCCCACGAGAAACACCATGGTGGTGCCGTGCATCGTGAAGAGACGGTTGAAGACCTGCGGCGAGAGGAAGTGCATGTTCGGCTGAATCAGCTGGATGCGAATGGCAATTGCTTCTGCTCCACCGACGAGCAAAAAGAATATGGAGTAAACCATATAGAGAATGCCCAGCTTTTTGTGATCGACCGTGACCACCCAGCTATTCAGCCACTCCAGAATAGCGGCCTGTGACCAGCGTCGCGGAGTCGCCTCCAAATCACCGGGAATCGGATAGGTTGAATCTGCCATAATCCGTTATTGCTCCTACCTACCTAACGAAGTGTCGACAGGTATGCTGTCACCTGATCGAGCTGCTGATCATTTAATTGCATTGCAGGCATCAGAGAGCCTTCTTTGAAAGTGTCAGGATTTCTGATCCACTCCCGTAGATTCTCCTTAGTATTTGGCACCACGCCGGACGCCAGCGTGTCGCGGCTCATCAGATGCGTCAGGTCCGGCCCGAAGCGGCCCGTTGCCGCTGTTCCGCGAATCGTGTGGCAGTTCATGCATGCCTGGGTCTCAAAAACATGGCGGCCTGCCGCTACTGCTTCATCCGAGATCGCCTGCCGCTGCTGATTCTTTACCCATGCGGCAAAATCCTCGGGCGTCTGCACGTACACACGCAAGAGCATTCTGGCATGCTGGACACCGCAGAACTGCGCGCATTGCCCCACGTAAAGACCCGTATGGTGTGGGTCAATCCACATCTTATTCACCTGGTTCGGAACTAGATCCGTCTTTCCAGCTAATTGCGGCACCCAGAAGCTGTGGATTACATCTGCAGACAACAATGTCAGATAGGTAGGCGTCGGCGACTGCGGGTTACTCACAGGCACATGCAGCTCGTCGACCGCGTGAATGCCAAGCTTTGGATAGTTAAACTCCCACCAAAATTGATGGCCAACCACTGTGACATCCAGAGCCTCAGGCGGCTTTGGAGCATCCTGAATTGCAAAAATCATGCGCGCCGTCGTAAGAAAGAGCACAACAACAATCAATATGGGAATCACAGTCCACGCCAGCTCCACCTGATTCGAACCATATATCTGCGCGGGCTCGCTGATGTCATCCTGCCCATGCTGCCTGAATCGAATGATGATGTATGCGGCCAGTCCGGCAACAACAAAAAAAATTGACCCCGTAATCGTCAGCACGAACAGCGAGAGATCAAAAATGGAATTTGCTGGCGTGGAAGCGGGCGCGAGAGTGCTG